>DASVSV010000176.1:0-2017 GCA_036387915.1 Thermoanaerobaculia bacterium | reverse complement strand
CGAGCTCACAGCCAGACGCGAAGCGACTTTCGCCTTTTACCCTTTACCTTTGACCTGACCTTCTATTTGACCTGGTTCTCGTAGAACTCCTGAATATGCGCGTAGACGTGCTCCGGGAACTTGAGGTCGCGATAGACGTTGCAGCCGTTGGGTTCGGGGCAGATCGGAAACGACTGCTCCTGCTGCCATTCGAGGATGCGCTCGCGGCGCGGCGGGTTGTAGTCGTGTCCCTCGACCTGCTTGCAGAGCACGCGCGCGTCGGTGTCGGAGACGCCGGGATTCTTTGCGATCCACGCGCACAACTCCTCCTCCGGGAGGAAGTGCCGGGCGATCATGGCGAAGGTGAGACGGCCGTAGTGGCCGATGTCCTCGCCGCGATCGAGCGCGTCGAGCAGGTGGGACATCATCGGGTTTTTGCGTAGGTCCTGGAGTGCCATGCCCTTCACAAAATGCGAGTGGCATTCCACGCCGGCTACTCGGTGTAGAGGCGAGGGTGTTGGTTGCTGGTGAAGGGGAAAGGTGAAGGGTAAAAGGTGAAAGTCGCTTCGCGTCCTGGCGAGCTCGCCGCCAGACGCGAAGCGACCTTTACCTTTTACGCTTTACCTTTCACCCTTTCCCCACCCGTCCGTCAAAAACTTCGCAAAAGATGGCAAATGAATTGTAATTGCACTCGGTTGTGGGCAGGACGGACGTTCCCCGTGTGCTGATTGCGGACTCGGATTCGCATCTGCGCGAGCTCCTCTACTCCGCACTGCTGGCGGTGGACGTCTTCTCCGACTGCGTCTCCACCGTTCCCGACGCCGTCGCCAAACTCAACGAGGAACCGTACGGCGTCGTACTCGTCGACATCGCTTTGCCGGGCGGCAATGCGGAGCAGATCGTGGCCCGGATCGCGGAGTTGCATCGCGACACGCGTCCGGTCGTGCTCGTCCTCGCTTCCAATCCCGCCTCGGCGCGCTCGCTGGACATCGACATCGTGCAGATCGTGCTGCGCAAGCCACTGGCGCTGCGGTCGACGGTCGAGTTGATCCGGAGCTGCGTGCAGAGCGCGTCGGCGCGCCCGACGATGCCGGCCGAGGAAGAGGGCAGCGGTGACGGCGATCAGTTGGTGTCGTGACTGACGTCGTGGCCGGCCGCGCGCAGCACGTCGAGCGCGCGTGCGAACACTTCGTCCTTCAGCAGCAGGTAATCGGTGTCGAACGTAGCCAGCAGGAACACGCTGATGCCGGCCGCGGCCAGCGGTGAGACGAGTGCGGCCGCGACCCCGGTGACCTCGAACGGAATCGGCCCCAGCACGCGTAGCGCGCGCCAGCCGCGCTCGGCCTTCACGTCCGCGGGCACGGCGTCGTCATCGCAGATGACCGAGAGCTCTTCGTCCGTGCGCGTGACGGACGTGAACGTGCCGGCGATCCAGGAAGGGAGTGGCGCGTCGGGAGCGAGGCGGCACACGGCCAGCCGGTGCGGCAGGATGGCGATGCGCAACGTCGTCATCGCGCGGTCAGAACGCGCTCGACCGCTTCCAGCAGCTCCTGCGCCTCGAACGGCTTGTGCACCACCGCGCTGACGTCGCCGGAGACGGAGCGCAGCACCGAATCGGGCGATGCGGTGACGAGCAGTACGCGCTTCAGCAGCTCGGGCTTGTGCTGCTTGAGATGCTTGATCACCGTCAGTCCGCCTTCGGTCGGCGTCATCAGGTCGAGCAGCAGCGCGTGATACTCCTCCTGCCCGATCTTCTCGATGGCGTGCGCTCCCTCGCTGACCACATCCACGCGGTAGCCGGCCCGCCGCAGCAGAGTCGACATCAGCTTCTGCATGGAGAGGTCGTCGTCGAGCAGCAATACGCGCGCTTTGCGCCTGAGGAACATGAGCGGCGCAGTCTACCGCAGGCACGCCGAACCGGGCGCGGTCGCTACGGTGACTTCTGAGGTTCGGGAGTGCGGCGGCTGCGCCGCCGCACTCGTGGCAGTGCTTATTTCTTGCGGTCGCCGCGGTCGCCGTGTCCCGGCTTGGCGGTGGT
>DASVSV010000175.1:0-9328 GCA_036387915.1 Thermoanaerobaculia bacterium | reverse complement strand
GCTCGGGACGACAGCAAAGGCAAAGGCGCAGTTGCCGGTGTCACGTGCGGTAATGTATGGCTCCAGATGGAGCTCGACATCTTCTTCTCGATCTGCCAGACCGAAGTGGACGGCTACATGCCGAGCGAGCGGGTCATGTTCGAGAATTTCTTCGAACAGGTCGAGCTCGCGGACCGCCTCGGCTTCGGCACCGCCTGGGTCGCGGAGAGCCACCTCTCCACCGAGACCCAGAAAACCAATCCCGGCGCGGTCATCCCGCACTTTGTCGGCGAGATCGGTCTGAACACCGACATCCTGCAGCTCGCGCACCGCGTCTTCGCGCGCACGCGGCAGATCGGGATGGGCTCGGCCATCATGAACATCCTCTGCAACGGCGGCCCGATCGCCGCGGCGGAGCGCATCAAGACCTTCCTCGCGTTGCACGGCCTCGACGACAACGAGCGGCGCACGCTGACCGTCGGCTTCGCGTCGGGACGCTTCCCGTTCATCAACGTCCCGTACGGCATCGTGCCTCGCGATCCGGTGGAAGCGGCGGCGTGGCCCGTGGTGAAGAACAAGATCTTCGAAGAGGCGACCGAGATCTTCCTCCGCCTGCTGAAAGGGGAGACGCTCAGCTCGCAGGACATTTCCTCTCGATCGCTGAAGCGCGGCGACTTCCGAGCCGATGCCGACTGGCAGCGCGCCGTCGACGCCTACGGTCAACACGTTGACGAGATCCCCCTTGCGCCGCGCTGGCGCTTCCCGAACCTGAAGATCGTGCCCCAGGAATCGCGCATGGACCTGCTGCGTCTCTCCATCGGCTCGCACGATCCGGGCACGCAGATCTTCGCCAACACCATCCTGCCGGTGGGCGTGTTCAACCTCTCCATCACGCCCGGCGACGAGATCGAGCAGACCAACAAGCGGATGCTCACGCACTACCACCCCGACGGCGGCGGCTGGCAACGCCGGCTCATGCCGCGCACCGTGCTGGTGTTCATCAACGACGACGACGGCGCGAAGGCCGCGGACGAAGCGCGCGACGCGCTCTCGAACTACTGGCGCGCTCTCGAGGGCACACTGGACGAAGAAAAAGTCCGCCGCGCCACGAACAACGCCCTCGTCGGCGACGCCGAGGCCATCGTGAAGCAGATGGAGGAACGGTTCGATCCCGCGGACCGGCTCATGCTCTGGTTCGACTTCAATAATCATGACTCGAAACGAGTCATGAAAAATATGTCTGATTTCATGAACAAAGTGGCTCCGCGTTTCGCCACGAGGCCGTCATGACCATCACCACCAACGAGGAACGGGCCGCGGCCCCCGCCGCGTTCGACGAGACCGCCGCGCCGAACTTCGCGCGGGCGATGCCGAACTGGCAGCCGCTGGTCGAGTACCGCCGCAACGGCGTCGCGGAGAACACGATTCATGGCGCGGTGTCGTGGGTCACGGGCCGGAACCTGCTCTACTCCTTCGGCGGCAACGTCGAGGTCTACGGCCGCTCCATGGTCAAGCCGATCATGATGAAGGTCTTCGCGAAGGAGTTCGCGCGCGAGCTGACCACGGAGCAGCAGGCCATCTCCTGCGCCTCGCACAACGGCGACGCGGAGCACGTCGCCACCGCGCGCTCGATCCTGCGCGAGGCGGAGTGGGGAATGATGCAGGCGCCGCTCGACGTGCCGCTGGTGCAGTTCGGCCGGCAGGTGCGCCGACCGCGCCGCTGGTACCACTGCTGCTCCGGCGAGCATGCCGCGATCCTGCGCGGCTGCCGCGTCCGCGGCTGGCGGCGCGTCGGCTACGTCTGGCCGCACCATCCGTTCTTCCAGGAGTACCTCAACTACCTGCGCGGCGTCCTCGCGCCGGACTGGACGAACGGCACGATCGCCAAGGACGGCTGCGGGCTGCCGACCGTCTCGATGACCGTCACCGACCTGGCGCGCCTCTTCGCGAACCTGGTCACGGAGAAGGACCAGGACTGGATCTGGAACGCGATGGTCACCCATCCCGACCTGATCGGCGGCTTCAACCGGCTCGACTCGACGATCCTGAAAGCGTGCGGCGGCCGCGTCCTGGCCAAGGAAGGCGCGGACGGTCTTCTGGGCCTTTCCATCGAGCACCCCGAATACCCCGAGGGCCTGGGCGTGGTGGTGAAGATCGCGCACGGCTGGAACCCGCAGGCCACCTGGTACATCGCCCGCTACATCCTCGGCGTCCTCGGCTTCGAGTTCCGCAACCCGTACAAACTGCGGCGCCAGAAAGCGTTCATCGTCCCCGAGGTCATTCCGCCGGATCTGCGGGACCGGATGGCGGAGATCGTTCCGTGGGACTCGTGGGACCCCGACATCGACCGGTGGGAGTTCGATCCCGGCGACTTTATCCTGACGCCGAGCGAAGCGAGGGGGAAGGATCAGGGGAGCCCCCTCCGGTAGGGCGCCATGAACGACGAACGCACGGTCATCGAGAGGGCTCCACTGACTCTTCGCTCCGCTCAGAGTTCGGGAAAACTCGGTAACTTCATCGACGGAAAGTTCGTCGAGCCGCGCAACGGCGCGTATTTCGACGACGTCAATCCCGCGACGACGCAAATCATCGCCGAGATCCCCGACAGCGACAGTCAAGACGTTGACGACGCGGCGCGCGCGGCGAAGAGCGCGTTCGCGGAGTGGAGCAGCACGCCGGCGGAACAACGCTCGCGCGTCCTGCTGAAAATCGCCGACCTCGTCGAACAGAACCTCGACGAGCTGGCGCGGCTGGAGAGCCAGGACAACGGCAAGCCGTTGTCGCTGGCGAAGCGGATGGACATCCCGCGCGCGGTGGCGAATTTTCGTTTCTTCGCCACGGCCATCCTCCATCAGTCCAGCGAGGCACACGTCACCGACTCGTCGGCGCTGAACTACACACTCCGGCAACCCATTGGCGTGGCGGGCCTGATCTCGCCGTGGAACCTGCCGCTGTACCTGCTGTCGTGGAAGATCGCCCCCGCGCTCGCCAGCGGCAACACGTGCGTGGCCAAGCCCTCGGAGCTGACGCCGCTGACCGCGAATCGCCTCGCCGAGCTGACGCTCGAGGCCGGACTGCCGCCGGGCGTGATGAACATCGTCCACGGAACCGGTCCGAAAGCGGGCGCCGCGATCTGTGCGCACCCCGACATCCCCCTGATCTCCTTCACCGGCGGCACCGTCACCGGCGCGAAGGTCGCGACGGCGGCGGCGCCGATGTTCAAGAAACTGTCGCTGGAGCTCGGCGGTAAGAACCCGAACGTCATCTTCGCGGACGCCGATCTCGACGACGCCATCGCCACGTCGATCCGCTCCAGCTTCTGGAATCAGGGAGAGATCTGTCTCTGCGGCTCGCGCATCTTTGTCGAGCGCTCCATCCACGACGAGTTCGTGGAGCGCTTCGCGGACGCCACGAAGAAGCTGCGCATCGGCGATCCGCTCGACGCGCAGACGGACGTCGGCGCGCTGATCTCCGCCGCGCATCTGGAGAAGGTCACGGGCTACATCCAGCTCGCGCAGGACGAAGGCGGCACGATCGTCGCCGGCGGCAACCGCGTCGACCGCCAGGGATGGTTCGTCGAGCCGACCATCATCACCGGCCTCGAATGCGACTGCCGCGTCCTGCAGGAAGAGATCTTCGGCCCGGTCGTGACGGTCACACCGTTCGACGGCGACGACGAGGCGGTACGCTTCGCGAACTCGACGCGCTACGGCCTCTCCGCCACGGTCTGGACGCGCGACCTGAATCGCGCCCATCGCGTGGCCGCGCAACTGCACGCCGGCACGGTCTGGGTCAACTGCTGGCTCCTCCGCGACCTCCGCGTCCCCTTCGGCGGCATGAAGGACAGCGGCGTCGGCCGCGAAGGAGGATTCGAATCCCTGCAATTCTTCACGGAGGCGAAGAATGTCTGCGTCAAACTTGGGTAAAACGATATGACCACCAAAGGCGAAATCATCGGCGGCGTGCTGGCGCCGCATCCTCCGCACATCGTTTACGGCGACAACCACTGGCGCAACGAGCCAAAGTCGGAGTGCGGGTGGGAGGTGCTGCGCTGGGGCTATGAGCGCGCGCGCAAGCATTTCCTGGCCAAGAAGCCGGACGTGATCCTGGTGCACTCGCCGCACTGGCAGACCGTCATCGGCCACCATTTCCTCGGACTGCCGGAGTTCCACGGCCTCTCCGTCGACCCGATCTTCCCGAACCTCTTCCGCTTCCAGTACGACGTGAAGGTGGACGTGGAGCTGGCCGAGATGATCGCCGAGGAGGGGAAGGAGATGGGGCTCATCACGAAGATGATGCGCAACCCCAACTTCCGCGTCGACTACGGCACGATCGTCTCCTGCCACATGATGAATCCCGACTGGGACATCCCCATCATCGGTATCTCCTCGAACAACTCGCCGTACTACTTCTCCAATGAGATGGGCCAGGCCCAGATGGTCCAGCTCGGCCAGGCCACCAAACGCGCGATCGAAAAGAGCGGCCGCCGCGCCGTGCTCCTCGCGTCGAACACCTTGTCGCACCGCCACTTCACCACCGAGCCTGAGATCCCCGAAGACATGTCGCGCGAGCACGTGTACGAGCACTCCGGCTATCTCTGGGACATGCAGGTCATCGACCTGATGCGCACCGGCAAAACCAAAGAACTGATCGCCATCCTCCCGGAGTTCATGGACCACGCGGTGAGCGAAGTGAAAGCGGGATCGCTGGCGTGGATGCTGTCCGCGCTCGATTTTCCTGATTACCCCGCGGAGGTGTACGGCTACTGGACCGTCATCGGCACGGGCAACGCGGTGGTCGGTTGGGATCCTGTGCTGAAGGCAGAAGCCGTATCGCAGGTGCGGTGATGCGGATTGAGGATTGAGAATTGAGGATTGAGGATTGAGCGACGGGCGCGAGATTCGCGAGCGGGTCTTTCGATTCGCGTGCGATGTGGTTGCGTTGCACGACGTCCTGACTGCGCGGGGGTCGAGTGCACGCGACATGAGCCGTCAGTTGATGCGTGCGGCGACGTCCGTCGGCGCGAACCTCGAGGAAGCTGATGCGGGTCAGAGCCGCGCGGACTTTCTGTCGAAACTCTCGATCTCACTGAAAGAAGCACGCGAGGCGCTCTACTGGCTGCGCCTCCTCCGCGCCACGAACAAGCTCGACGCAAACGCCGACGTCCTGATCCACGAATCCGATCGCATCGTGGCCGTACTCACCACCATCATCAGAAAGACAAAAGGTGAAGGATGACCCAATCCTCAATCCTCAATCCTCAATCCTCAATCCCGGCCGGCCAATCCTCAATCCTGCGCGCCTACATCGTCCCCGGCCAGCCGCACCCTTACCTCGCTCCGGAGAAGAACGCCGGCTGGGCGTCGTTGCGTAAGTCGTATGAAGCGGTGGGCCGCGAGATTGCGGCGTCGGGTGCGGAGCTGATTCTCGTTTACTCGACGCAGTGGTTCTCGGTCATCGGGCATCTGTTTCAGGTCGATCCGAAGCCGGCGTGGACGCTGGTCGATCAGAACTGGTACGACCTCGGCGAGATCCCGTATGAGTTCCGGATCGATCCGGAGTTCGGGAAGCTGTATGCGCGGATCTGCAAAGAGCACGGGATGCAGGCGGCGACCGTCGCGTATCACGGGTTTCCGATCGATACCGGGACCGTGGTCGCGCTGAAGCTGCTCAATCCGGAGAACGCCATTCCGGCGTCGATCGTGTCGTGCAACATCTACGCGGAGCGCGAAGAGACGCGCGCCCTCGGCTTCGCCGCGCGCGCGGCGATCGAGTCGTACGGCAAGAAGACCATCGTCGTGGTCGTGACGAACCTCTCCAACCGCTACGAAGTGGCGGACATCGATCCGGCCCAGGACCGCATCTCGTCGCAGAAAGACGACGAGTGGAATCGCAAGATCCTGGAGATGCTCGGCGAAGGACGACTCGAAGACGTGGCCCAGGTGGCGCGCGACTTTGCCCGTGAAGCCAACGCGGACATGGGCTTCAAGGCCATCTGGTGGCTCGGCGCGGTGATGGGGGAGCACAACAAGTACGACGGCAAGGTGTGGGATTACCAGCCGGTCTGGGGCACGGGCAACGCCATCGTGGGCCTCACGCCGAACGAGCGGAAGCAGATCGACTGGGAGAAAGAGTTCGACGAAGGACCAATCCCCACCTTTGCCGGCGGCACCGGCCTGGAGTCGCACAACGTGCTGGAGCAGGGACCGGAGGTCGAGCGTCAGAGCGAGATGTCGTCGAGTGGACCGGCCGCCGCCGCTCCGGCGGAGGCGCGCGGCGCGCAGAAGCCGGCCGCTTCAGACATCATCCGCACCGACAAAGCACCAAAGCCGGTCGGCCCGTATCCGCATGCGCGGCGCGTCGGGGACATGCTCTTCCTCTCCGGCATCGGTCCGCGCAAACCGATCACGGGGGAGATCCCGGGATTGCTGCGCGACGGCGCCGGCAGCGTCATCGGCCACGACATCGAAGTGCAGACGCGTGCGTGCATCGAGAACGTGAAGACGATCCTCGAAGCCGCGGGCAGCTCGCTGGAGAAGGTCGTCGACGTCGCGGTCTACCTCACCGACATGCAGCGCGACTTCGAGCGCTTCAACAAGGTCTACGCCGAGTACTTTGGCCAGATCCAGCCAACCCGAACGACGGTCGGCGTGGACTCGCTGCCGACACCGATCGCGGTGGAGCTGAAGGTCATCGCCAGCGCGTGAGCGAAAACACGTAAGTGCCCGCTTTCCGCTGTCATCCCGAGCGTGAGTCGAGGGACCTGGGTGGGAGGGGATGGCGGGCAGGTGTCGCTCTCGACGATCGCCCGCGCTCGCCAGAAATCCCCGCGCACGGGAGAGGGGACGTTCTCCTGAGCGTGCTCACGTACGTTGCGACGGCACGTGCAGCGCGTCCCCGCCCGCCCAGGTCCCTCGACTCACGCTCGGGATGACAACGGGGATGACGACGAGTAGGCGTTCAGGAGCCGCGCCGCCGCGCGGTCGTAGCCGAATTCCAGCGAGCGTTCGTATGCGTCCGCGGGACGATGCGCGAGCATCGCGGCGGCTGTCGCCGCGAGTGCGGCGGGATCGGAGGTCGCGGCGATCCATTCGCGCGGCACGAGCGCGTCCACTCCTTCGATGGGCATCGTCGCGACCGGCACTCCGCAGGCCATCGCTTCGAGCACGGCGCGGTGTCCTTCGTCGGAGCCGCGGGCGGTGAAGAGGAGCAGGTCCGAGGCGCGGTAGTGCTCGGCCAGGTCGTCCTCGTGGTAGCCGGCGAAGACGACCTGCTCGCCGATGCCGAGCGCGCGCACGAGCGCTTCCAGCGCGGGGCGGTGCTCGCCGTGGCCGATGATCATCAGGCGGCAGGGCGTGAGTTGCCGCAGGGCGGCAA
This sequence comes from Thermoanaerobaculia bacterium, assembly GCA_036387915.1. Lineage (GTDB taxonomy): Bacteria > Acidobacteriota > Thermoanaerobaculia > Gp7-AA8 > Gp7-AA8 > QHVT01. The sequence goes on along the minus strand of DASVSV010000175.1, from coordinate 1,972 downwards.
ACGTGTGCAGCGCCTCTTCGAAGCCGCGATTCTTCGAGAGCTTGCCGATCACCGTCACCAGCGGGCCGGCAATGTCGATGCGAGGACCGCCGGGATGGAACTGGCGGTGGTCGACAGGCGGCGGCGTGAACACCGCGCCCGGCAGTTCGAACGCGCGATTGACGACAAAGACGTGCCGCGTGTTGCGCAGCAGCGCGCGCGAGAGCGGATCGGTGCGGAGCACTCGGCGCGCGTGGTACGTCCGGGCGATGCGCACGTCGTGGCTGCGCTGGACGACGCGTGCCAGCCAGTGGTCGTAGGTCAGATGCGCGTGCAGGACGTCGAACCCGTGCGTGTGCATCAGCCGGTCGATGGCGCGGATGCTCCTCACGAACGTGACCGGGTTCTGCGCCTTCTCGATGACCGGATGGGCGAAGTCGCAGTGCGCGAGCTTCGCCTGCAGCTTGTAGCCGCCGACGTACGCGTAGTGCGCGTCGTGGCCGGCCGCGCGCAGTGCTTCGACTTCGGCAAAGGCCGGGGCGGCGGCGCCGGTCCAGCGGTTTCCGGCGGCAAGGTGAAGGATTCGCAAGATTTGTTATAGTCGCGCGGCGATGGCCGTCGATCAGGAACTGCTCGAGATTCTAGCGTGTCCGCTGTGCAAGGAAGAGGTGAAGCTCGTGCCTCTGGCCGAGTCCCGGCGCGCTTCCGTGCGTGACAAATTCCGGGAGAAGTTCCGTGGCGAGGAGCCGGTCGTCGAGCAGGGACTGCGCTGCGTCAAGTGCGGGCGCATCTATCCGATCGTCAGCGACATCCCGGTCATGCTCGTGGAAGAAGCGTTCGAAGACTAGCGATGCTGAGTCAGCGATGAACGATGAGAGATGAGCGATGAGCAACAGCCGGGGCGTGCGCCGCTCGTCGGTCATCCTTCGAAGCTCGTTCGCGTAGCGGTCGTCCTCTACGTCCTCCACATCCTCCTCATCGTCAAGATCGCGCTCGTCGAGCTGACCGCCTTCTGGTGCATCTTCTGCCTCGGCTGGGCCATCGCCAGGAAAGAGACGCGCTTCTCGTCGCACATCCTCTCCTTCCCGCTGGTCGTCTACGGGCTCGCCTCCACCGTCTCGGCCATCTTCGCGGAGACGCGCATCCACCAGCTGTACGAGGGGATGCTCTGGTTCAAGATGCTGATCTTCCCGGCGGCGATCGTCCTCTATCGCGAAGTGCCGAAGCTGCGTGAGTACGCGACGTACGCCTTCGCCATGGTCGCGGGCGGCGGCGCATGCTGGGGGCTGATCGAGTTCGTCTTCTTCGACCAGCGCGATCTCGAGCGGCGCATCAACGGCCCGTCGTCGCACGTCATGACCTACTCCGGCATCCTCCTGCCGCTCTCGGTGATGATGCTCGTCCTGGCGTGGCGTCAGCGGAAGTGGTGGCAGATCGCTGCCTGCGCGCTCTCGTCCTTCACGCTCCTGCTGACTTTCACCCGCAGCGTCTGGCTCGGCTGGGCGGTGGCGGCGTTCGTGGTCATCGTCGCCTCGCGCGCCCGGCTCTTCTTCTACGCGCTGCCGGCGCTGATCCTCTTCGTCACCTTCATGCCCATGGACCTCTTCAGCCGCCTCGTCTCGACGTTCGACGCGCGGCAGTCGTCGAACTTCGACCGCATCCGCATGCTCGAAGCAGGCGTGGAGATGATCCGCGACCATCCCGTCCTCGGCGTCGGACCGGCCAACGTCAAGGCCTCGTACGCCATCTATCGCAAGCACGACGCACCGCGGCCGCGTCCGCCGCATCTGCACAACAACGTCGTGCAGATCTGGGCCGAGCGCGGCATCCTTGCCCTTTCGGCGTATCTCCTGCTGCTCGCGTTGTTTGTGCGGGAGTGTGTTCGCGCCTGGCGTGGGCCGAACCACGTCTGGGCGGAGGTGGGAATCGGGGCGGTGGTCAGTCTGACCGTGGCCGGGCTCTTCGAGTTCAACTTCGGCGATACCGAGGTCTT
>DASVSV010000174.1:0-5451 GCA_036387915.1 Thermoanaerobaculia bacterium | reverse complement strand
GTGGCTTCAGCCCGCCCCCCCGGGCGGGGTGGGCGGAAGAAGCGCGCTAACCCTGCGTGAGCAGCGCGAAGCCGATCATCTTGTAGAGCAGGCGTGCGCCGACGTTGGCGTCCCACTCCGTTTCGCCCGGCGACACCTCGCAGAGGTCGAGGCCGACGATGCGTTTGCCGGAGCGTTTGATGGCGCGGAGGAGGCCGATCGCTTCGTTCCACGACAGGCCGCCGGGTACGGGCGTGCCGGTGCCGGGGCAGAGCGTGGGATCGAGGCCGTCGATGTCCCATGACAGATAAACGTCATCCGGCAGCGCGGCGACGATCTCGTCGGCGATGCGGGCGAACGGCTCCCCTTCTTCCTTCCGCGCGGCGATCTCGGCGTCATAGAAAGTGACGATGCGACCGTGCGAGTCGTCGATCATCGCGCGCTCGGCCTGGCCGAAGTCGCGGACCCCGACCTGCACCAGCTTGGCGACACCGTCGATCCTGCGCATCACGTTGTTGAAGATCGACGCGTGCGACCAGGTGAAGCCCTCGTACGCGTCGCGGAGATCGGCGTGTGCGTCGAGGTGGAGGATGCCCAGTCCGGGATATTTTTCCGCGTACGCGCGGATCGCGCCGAACGGCACGGCGTGGTCGCCGCCGAGGATCACCGGCATGCGGCCGGCGTCGAGTTGCGCGCGCGTCTGCTCGTAGACCCACTCGTTCACGCGCTCGGAGTACTCGTTCACTTGGTCCGCGGCGGCGCGCGTTTCGTCATCGACGACGCCGCCCTGCTCGATGACCGTCGCGGCGATCGTCTTCGCCTCCGAGTTCCACGCGAGCACGTCCTGCGGCACGTCGAGCATGGCGATGCCGCCGGCGTACGGGCGTCCCGTCTCCTGATCGAAGAGGTCGACCTGCTTCGAGGCCTCGAAGACCGCCTGCGGTCCGTTCGACGTCCCGCCGCCGTACGAGGTCGTGGCCTCGAACGGCACCGGCACGACGACCACGCGCGAGTCTTCCGGCGCGAACGGGAGGCCGTAGATTCCGGTCTCGCCGACCGCGGCGGCATCGGGGTCGAAGTTCTGCGGGAGGACGTTCGCCATCAGTCGATGTCCATCGGATTCACGTATTTCTCGTCCGACTTTTCGGCCTGTTCGAGCGCGGCCTTGAACTTCTCCTCGAGGATGCGGGCGCGATCCTTCTGACTCTCGATCTGGCGGTCGAAGCGTTTCGCGGCCTCACTCTTCTGCGACTCGAGGCCAGCCACCATCGACTCGAGCGTGCCGCCCTTCTTCACCTCTTTAACCTTGTGCAGCAGCACTTCGCCGCTGACGCGGTCGACGAGCAGCGTCGCCTCGCAGCAGGGACAGGTGATCTCAAAGTTCTTGGCCATGGCCGGACGATTTTATGACAACGCCTGCGCGAGGTCGGCGATGAGGTCGTCGGGGTGCTCGAGCCCGACGGAAACGCGCAGCAGGTTCTCCGCGGTGCGGCTGCCCGCGCCCTCGCTGGAGTTGCGGTGCTCGATGAGGCTCTCGACGCCGCCGAGGGAGGTCGCGCGGAGGAAGAGCCGCGTCTTCGCCGCCACCTTCAACGCGTCGGCGCGGCCGCCGCGGACGAGGAACGACAGCATTCCTCCGAACGCCGACATCTGCCGCCTGGCCACGTCGTGTCCGGGATGCGATTCGAGTCCCGGGTAATACACCGCCTCCACTCGCGGATGCGTCGACAGGAACCGCGCGACGGCCATCGCGTTCTCACTGTGCACGCGCATGCGCACGGCCAGCGTGCGGATCCCGCGCATGACCAGCCACGAGTTGAACGGCGACGCCACGTTGCCGACGATCTTGCGCAAGTGCAGCGTCTCCTCGTACCACCCGTCGCGCGTGCGGAACGCGAGCGCGCCGCCCTGCACGTCGGTGTGTCCGCCGAGGTACTTGGTGGTCGAGTGCAGGACCACGTCCGCGCCGAGCTCGAGCGGCCGCTGCAAGGCCGGCGACGCGAACGTGCCGTCGACGGCGAACCGAGCGCCGCGCTCGCGTGCGATGCCGGCGAGCGCCGCCAGGTCCATCACCTTCAGCAGCGGATTCGACGGCGTCTCCGCCCATACGAGCTGCGTCTCCGCGCGCATCGCCTTGCGCACGACGTCGAGGTCTTCCATGGCCACGAAGTCGAACGTCAAGCCCCAGCGCTCGAACTGCTCCTGGGCCAGCGCGCGAACGCCGTAATAGCAATCGTCGGGCAGCAGCACGTGCGCGCCGCGCCGGATCGTCTGCAGCAGCGCCGCGGCGGCGGCCATCCCCGAGGCGAACGCGAGTGCGCCTTCCGCGCCGTCGATCGCCGCGAGCGCTTCCTCGAGCCGGTCCTGCGTCGGATTGGCGTCGCGCACATAGTCGTACCCGCGCGAAGCCTCCCCTTCCTCGGTGCGAAAGAACGTCGTCGACAAGTGCAGCGGCGGCGCGATCGCACCCGTCTCTTCGTCGACGTGCTGCCCGGCATGAATAGCCTTCGTCTCGAATTTCATCGCGGCGTAGGATACTGCGCGGCAGTGGCCCGAGCCGGACAAGCACTCATTCTCGTTCTCGACGACGACGCCGACGTCGGCGCCTTCGTCACCGAGGTGCTCTCGGGGTCGCGGCATCGCGTGACCTGGTGTCCCGATCTCGTCACCGCGCTGGAGAGCGCCGCCAAAGACCCGCCCGACCTGGCCCTGATCGACATCGACCTCGGCGGACCGCACACCGGCTGGGAGTTACTGCGCGTGATGCGCGCCACGCCCACCACGGCGAGCGTGCCGGTGGTGATGCTGACCGGCATGGCCGACACGCTGAACCGCGAGCGCTCGCTTCGTTACGGCGCGGACCGTTATCTCGTGAAGCCCGTCTCCGCCGAGACGCTGCGCCGCGTCGCCGACGAGCTGCTGGCCGCGCGCGACGACATGTGGTGGACGATGACGCTGCGTACCGATCAGGCGGCGCGGCTGCGCGAGCTCTTCTTCGATCCGACCACCGAGGTGCATACGCTGGCCATCGTGGTCGACGACCTGCGGCGGCTCGTCGACGAAGGGCAGACGCTGCTCGTGTTCTGCATCGAGATCGAGCCGCTGTTCAGGATGGGCGAGCGCGACCTCTGGGACTCGTTCGACACGCTGCGCCGCGAGTTCGTACGCGGACTGCGGGTCATGGTCGGACCGATCCTCGGCAACGAGGTCATCATCGGGACGAGCCACTCCGGCGCGAATGATTTCTATTGCTTCGCCGTCGATCGCGGCACGGCCAACGTGGCGCAGCTCGCGCGCGAGCTGGAGCGCGTGGCGCGGGCCGCGCTGCAGGCCGCGCCGATCGAGCAGTCGCTGCGCGAAGAGGTGGTGATCTTCGCCGGCGGTGCGTCGACGCAGCGGCAGCCGCTGTTCGCGCCGCGCATCCTCTACAACGCGGTGCGCGAGGCCAAGGACAACGCCGAGCGCCGCGAGACGCGCTACTACCACGCCATGCGCGAGCGCCTGCTGCGCACGGTGCAGGAGAAGCTGATCACGACCGTCTTCCAGCCGGTGGTGAACCTCGACACGCGCGAGGTCATCGGCTACGAGGCGCTGTCGCGCGGTCCCGCCGGGACGGAGCTCGAGAATCCGGAAGTGCTGTTCGAGCTGGCGCGCGACTTCGACCTGGTTTGGGACCTCGAGGCGCTCTGCATCGAGAACGTGGTGCCGTGGCTGGAAGAGGTCTGCGCGAGCGGCTATCTCTTCTTCAACCTCGAGTCGCACTTCATCCAGCAGATCCAGCATCGCGGGACGGACGTCTTCGAGCCGTTCTTCGAGTTCAACCGCAACATCGTCATCGAGGTGACGGAGCGCAGCGCGATCCGCGACTACCGCACGTTCCGCCGCACGCTGCACGACCTCAAGAAGATCGGCTTCAAGATCGCCATCGACGACTGCGGCTCCGGCTACGCCACGCTGGAAGCGATCGCCGAGCTGCAGCCCGATTACCTCAAGGTCGGCCACTCCCTCTTCCACGGCGTCGAGCACGACCCGATCCGCCGGCGCCTGGTCGAGCTGGTGGCCCGCTGCGCCGACACCATCGGCGCGCATACGATCGCCGAGGCCATCGAGACGGAGGAGCAGCTCGAGGTCTGCCGCGAGCTGGGCATTCATCAGGGTCAGGGATTCCTGCTGGCCCGGCCGGCGCCGTGGGAGACGTTCCGGTGAACGACGAGTGATGGGAGATGAGCGATGAGCAAAGGCTCATCGCTCATCTCTCATCGTTCATCGCTTGTCGTGGTAACGTCCCGCCGCGATGCTCCACCTCGGCTCCATTCGCGGCACCTCGATCGACATCGAACCGAACTTCATCATCCTCATCATTTTTTTCGTGGTGATGAACTATAACCCCGAGCTCGGGATTCACTACGCGCTGCTCTGGATTCCGATCCTGTTCGTGAGCGTGCTGATTCACGAGCTGGCGCATGCGGCGGCGATCGGCGTCTTCGGATTCGGGTCGAGTCACATCATCCTCGGCGGCATGGGTGGCGTGACCATCAACCAGCGCCGCGCGCGGCCGTGGCAGGACCTGATCATCAGCGTCGCCGGACCGGCGTCCAGCTTTCTGCTCTGGTGGCTGGCTATCGCGATCAGCCAGAACGTCGCACTCGCTCAGACGGATCGCATGCTGGCGGCGCTGCTGCCGCGGCTTGCGGCGGCGAACGTGTTCTGGGGCATCTTCAACCTCATTCCCGTCCCGCCTCTCGACGGCGGCCACGCCACGCGGGACTTCTTCCGCATGTTCCTGACCGAGCGGAACGCGTTCATCATTGCCATCTGGATCGCCATCATCGTCGGCAGCGCCGTGGCGCTGGTCTCGCTGCTGGTCCTCAAACAGATCTTCATCTCCCTCTACATCGCCTGGTTCGTCTACATGGCCGTGCAGCAGTGGCAGTACTTCAAGAGTCATGGCGTCCCCGGCGATTGAGCCCGGCTGTTAGAATCCGTCCACCGTTCCAGCCGTAATGCGGATTCTCGATGACCATTCCCCCGGATTTAGCCACGGCCGCTGAGGCCGCCCGTTCGCGCGTACAGCGTGCGCGGCGGCTCCTCGCCCGGATGGTTCGCCGCGGCGGGCGCGTCGTGGCCGAGTCGCGGACGGCCATGGCCATCCTCCGCGCGCAGCAGGAGGCCACCCTCGACGGCATCCTGGTCGTCGACAACGAGGGGAGCGTCCTCTCCTACAACCGGCGCTTCCTCGAGATCTGGGGCATCCCCGACGAGATCGCCCGCCGCGCCGACGACAACGCCCTGCTCGGCTATGCCGCCGAACAGGTGGCCGACTGGGAAGCGTTCATCGACCTGGTGAACTACCTCTACGAGCATCCGGCCGAGGTGCGGGCTGACGATCCGGTCATGCTGCGCGACGGACGCATTCTCTCGCGCGGCTCGACGCCGATCGTCGTCGGCAAGGAAGTGCGCGGGCGCTCGTGG
>DASVSV010000173.1:0-2457 GCA_036387915.1 Thermoanaerobaculia bacterium | reverse complement strand
GCCCCTCACCCTAGCCCTCTCCCCGTGCGCGGGGAGAGGGGACTGCTGTGCTCGGGCTTCGTGAATCGAGTTCTTACGGTTGCCGCCAACGGGACCTTCGACTCACGATCGTTCGCTCAGGGTTCGAGGCGACGACCCCCTATAATCCGCCACATGTCCACAGGTCAGCCTCTCGGTCCCTTCGTCATCGGCGAACGTGTCGGCACTTCGACCTGGATGGCGGACGACACGCGCAGCGGCAAGCGGGTCGCGCTCAAGCTGCTCACGCGGCAGCTCCCGAAAGAGCAGGCCAAACGGGACGCGCTGATCCGCGACGTGCGCATCGCCGCGGCGCTGTACCACACGTTCCTCGTCCCGATCCTCGAGATCGTCCCCGAGGGGGACAACCTGCTGATGGTCATGGAAGTCGTCGACGGGCAGGCCATCGCGCGCAAGGTCACCGCCGCGCCGGTGGAGCGCGTGGAGTTCTTCCGCATCGCGTATCAGCTCGCGTCGGTCGTGAAGTACCTGCACACGAAAAACATCCTGCACGGCAACATCGCCGGCGACTCCGTGCTGATCACGCCGGACGGGCACGTCAAGCTGGCGGGGCTCAACATCAGCAACCTGCTGCGGCGCGAGAACGCGTCGAGCGCGTATCAGCAGAAGGGGAGCGATCCGCGGAGCGTCGCGTATCTCGCGCCCGAGCAGATCGCGCAGGCGACGATCGAACAGCGCACCGACATCTTCTCGATCGGCACCGTGCTGTACGAGGTCGCGACCGGACGCCTGCCGTTCAACGGTCCGAGTGCGACTGACGTCGCGCGCACGATCGTCGAGGCGCAGCCCGCGTCGCCGCGCGCCGCGAATCCGCAGATCGAGAAAGACGTCATGGCCGTCCTCGGCCTCTGTCTCTTCAAGGACCCGTTCAAGCGCGTCCCCGACGTACGCCAGTTCGTCCAGGCGCTGGAGAAAGCGGCACCCGAGGCGGTGACGTTCGCGCAGCAGCTGGAGAAGAGAGTCACCACCAAACCGGCCGCGGCGACGGAGACGCGCCGCACGATCCTCTTCATCGCCGACGTCGCCAACTACGACGCACTGGCCGCCGAGGATCCGGCGCTGGCGACGAAGGCCGCCGCGCGCATGCAGCAGATCCTCGGCGAGTCGGTCTATCTGTTCGACGGACAGGTCGTCGACCCGTTCAGCGCGCGTATGGTCGCGGAGCTGCCGTCGGTCGAAGCCGCGCTCGAAGCGGGACGCAAAGGGGAGTTCGATTTCTCGCCCGGCCGGCAGGACGGCGAGCCGCTCGACGTGCGCATGCTGCTGCACGCCGGCGAGGTCGAGATGCAGGACGGCGCCGCCGGCGGGCCGGCGGTGGAGAAAGCGCTGGCCACGCTGGCGCACCTCCCTCCGAACACGCTCTACATCTCCGAGGAGTTCGTGAAGGAAGGGCGCGGCAACGTGCGGCTGCGCGACGCCGGCGCGAAAGCGGGCGTGAAGCTCTACACCATCGTGCCGCCGGACCCGGTGCCCGCGCTGGAGACGGAGATGACGCCGTCGACCGCGGAACTGCAGGCCGACGCGTCCGCGGAAGCGATCGCCATCGCCATCGCCGCGAAGGCCAACTCGCGCAAGCGGCTCTTTGCGTTCGCCGCCGTCGGCATTTTCCTCATGCTCGCCGCCGCGGCCGTGGCCGTGATGTGGATGCGCCGCGCTCCACGCGCGACGCCCATCGTGGCCACGAACACCGCGCCGCCTGCGCCCGTGGGGGCGACCGCGGAGAATCCGAGGAAGGTCTACGTCGCGCCGTTCGTCGTCGACGGCACCGACCCGCTCCTGACCGAGCGGGCGAACGCGATCCGTCTCGGCGTGACCGAGATCCTGCGCACGTTTCCCGAACTGCGCCTCGTCGAGACCACCGAGCCCGATACGGCGACGGTCTCCGCGCGCGTGCGTCCCGGCGCCGCGGGACCGGAGCTCGTGGCCACCGCAGGCGCGACGTCCTCGGCGCCCGTGGCGCTGGTCGATACGGCCACCGGCATCCGGGCCGTCGTCGAGCAGGCGCTGGCAGAGGCGAAGGCGAAGCCGCGCAACTTCACCGTGGCGGCGCTGAACTCGTACGCGGAAGCGGTCGTGGCGAAGACGCAGAACGATGCGGCCCGCACCGACGCTTCGCTGCGCGCCGCCCTCGCTTCCGATCCGAACTTCCTTCCGGCGCAGCTGATGGCCATGCAGTTCTACGCCGACAACGGCCGCAACGCGGAGGCGCTGACCGCGGCCCGGCAGGTGGCCACGCTCGATCCGAACAATCTCGACGCGGCGCGCCGCGTGGCGCGGGCCAGTCTGGTCAGCGGAGACCTGCAGCAGGCGTTCGGCTTCTACGATCTGATCCTCGATCGCCAGCCGACCGACGCGGAGGCGCTGAATCTCGTCGCGCGCTACGCGGTCTCGGTGAACGACACGGCGAAGTTCAACGCC
>DASVSV010000172.1:0-22406 GCA_036387915.1 Thermoanaerobaculia bacterium | reverse complement strand
GAGCAACACGCTCTACCGCGTCGTGGTCACCAACGGCGTGCACGACCTGACCGGGCATCCGCTCGGCGCGACGCGCGGCTTCGGCTTCACCACCTCCGACTACGCCGAGCCGCGCGTGCTGAAGGCACTGCCGGCCAGCCCGATCCCGCCGTCGACGACGTTCGAGTTCCGCTTCAACGAGCCGATCGCGCCGGGACCGTGGCAGCAGGGCGGCAACGGCGACTTCCACGTCTACAAGCTGCTCGCGCCGGGCGGCGCGGCGGCGGCCGTCGACCGCGAGCTCGTGGGACACACGTTCCTCGACGCCAACAACATCATTCTCTACATCGCGCTCGACGACGCGGTCACGAACCGCATCGAGCCGGAGTCGTTCTACCGCGTCACGTTCAAGGGCGTGAAAGACCCGCAGGGCAACGCGGCGGCCGACCAGGTCCACCACTTCTACTCGTACGACGAAGTGAAGCCGTTCGTGGTCTTCAATACGCCGGCCGAGGGGCAGCAGCTCGTGGCCGGTGCCGAGTACGAAGTCACGCTCGGCCTGCGCAACGGCAACGCCGGCGGCACGCCGGCCACCGACATCAAGGAAGTGCGCTGGTACACGATCGACGCGCAGAACAAGGCCGTGCGCTTCGCCACGGTGGCGGTGCCGCCGTACTCGGTGAAGATCGCACCGGGCGGCTCCTCGTTCACCATCGCCGCCGAGGCCACCGACACGTCGGGCAACATCAGCACGCTCGAGCGGCGGACGTGGACCGTCCGTCCGAACGAGGCGCCGAAGAACGTCGTAGTCACGCCGCTGCAGGCGTCCGCGTATCCGTCGATGGCCGTCAGCGCGAAGGTGACGTTCGAGGACGAAGGCTCCTTCGTCTCGATGCTCGTCACCTTCTCGACGCCGAAGAACGACGGCACCACCGACACGCAGAACTTCACGCGGACCTTCTTCCGCACCACCGCCGGCGCGTGGCCCGAGGCGTCGTTCACCTACACCATCCCGGCCAACGCGCGGGGAGGGGAGAACGTCACCGTCACCGCCGTCGTCTCCGACGCGCCGGGACTGAGCGCGCCGCCGGCGTCCGCGACGATCGGCGTCACGGTGGACACCGTGCAGCCGCAGATCCTGCTGGTCTCGCCGCCCCCCGGCACCACGTTCACCAACACCACGAAGTACGTCATCGAAGCGACCGTGAGGGACGCGGAGACGGGCGTGCAGAGCGTCTCGTTCTTCGTCGACGGCACCTCGTACGCGACCGCTTCGTCGGAGAAGCTGGCCAACGGCCAGCAGAAGTTCCGCTCCGTGCAGATCGAGACGAAGTCGAAGGCGGATGACGCCGAGATTCCGATCGTCGTCACCGCGAAGGACTACAACAACAACATCAAGTCGACGACGTTCGACGTGCGCTACCTCGGCGTCAACGATCCCGACGCGCCGAAGGTGACCTGGCTCTGCCCGACGGACGGCGCCGCGCTGCCGTCGAACGCGGCCGCCTTCGCGCTCAAGCTGCGCCTGCGCGTCATCGACCAGGACGTGCGCAGCGTGCAGTTCGTCATTGCTTCAGCGGCGGGCTCGCAGACCGTCACCGGCGCCGTCACCGGCACGAACGAGTACGGCGCCACGCACACCTTCACCACGCCGGCGGCCGGCACGCTGACCGTCACGGCCATCGTCGAAGACACCGTGGCGACGCACAAAGTCGAGCTGCCGATCGCGCTGGACGTGATCGACGCGGACGTCATCGTCAAAGACCCGCTGCCGATCACCGCGGCCGAAGCGGCGCAGTACAACGGCAAGACCCTCGCCCTCATCGGCACGGGCGCGCAACTGCTGCCGCAGGTGCCGCTCACGCTCGCGAACCTGCTCGTGCTGAACGGCGCGCGCGTGGAGACGCTGCCGACCGACATCAACCGCGAGTTCCGTCTCAACATCACCACCACCGGCGTGACGTACGTCGACTGCGACTCGAGCATCGACGTCAGCGACAAGGGTTACGTCGGCGGCTGGCGCAACACGGCCGAGGGACAGAACGCGAATCTGCGTGGCCGTACGGTGGGCAACACCACCACCGGCGGCGCGGACCACTGCTCGCAGGGCTCGCACGGCGGCCTGGGCGGCATCGGCACGTGCGGCACCAGCAACGCGCCGTACGGCTCGATCAATGAGCCGGTCGATCTCGGCTCCGGCGGCGGCGGCTCGGCGACGTGCTGCAACACCGGCGCGAGCGGCGGCGGCGCGATCGCCCTGCGCGGCGGAAGCGGTGAGAGCGACAAGTCGCGCATCGTCATCGCCGGCAAGGTGCGTGCGGACGGCGGCCACGGATTCATCGGCGGCATCCAGCACGCCGCCGGCTCCGGCGGCTCGGTCCTGATCAACGCGAAGCAGCTTCTCCTCTCGCCCAACGCGCTCGTCAGCGCGAACGGCGGCGACGACGACGGCAGCAACCCCGGTTCGTGGGGCGCCGGCGGCGGACGTGTGTCGATCGGCGCGAGCACCAGGCTGGAGCTGAGCACGGCCGTCGTCGAAGCACGCGGCGGCCGCGATCACAACCAGCCCGAGGTCCGCCAGGCCATGGGCGGCGGCGCGGGCACGGTCCTCATCCGCAAGCCGGGCCAGGAGCACGGCGAACTGACCGTCTCCGCGTTCGACTCCCGCTTTGCCAATACGACGCACACCGTGCGTCACACCCCGCTTGGCCGCATCGGCAAGGGCACCTCGACGGCGCTCGCGGCGAACGCGCTCACCGACGCGGCGCGCACGTTCGACCGCTGGATGGTCGGCGAGCACCTCGTCCTCGGCGGCAACACCACCAAGCCGTACACCGTCGTGGCCGTGTCCGCGGACGGCAAGACCCTGCAGACCGATCCGGCCGACGGCAGCATGCTGGCGGCCAACAACTCGCAGGCCGTGGCCTACGCCGGCCTGCTCGTCTTCGACAAGATCACCGCCGGCAAGCGCGCCGTGCTCGTGTTCGACGAGCACGTCTCGACGGCCGGCGCGGTGGACGACAAGACGGTCATGCTCGTCGATCCGACGGCGGCGGTGGCACTGGCGGTCGATCCGGCCACGCTCACGCTCACTTCGGCGCCGGCCGCGGGCGGCAACATCATCCGCGACACGTCGCTCAGCGTGACGTACACCGCGGCCGCGCCGGCCGGCGTGGCGCGCGTGCAGTTCGCGTGGTCGCCGACGTCTCCGGCGCCGGTCGTGCACGACTACCACGACGTCCCGAACCCGACCGCGAGCCGCACGTTCACGCTGCCGGTGCCGGCGGCCACGCCCCTCGGCGAGGCCACGCTGATCGTGACCGTCACCGACCGCGCGGGCCGCACCACCACCTTCCCGGCCCGCACGTACCAGATCGTCACCAACGCCGAGCCGGTGCTGGTCAACTACACCCTCACCCCGGGTCTCTCGATTCACGCCGGCCGCGACGTCGTCGCGACCGTCAACGTCTCGGACGACATCGCCATCAAGACCATCAGCTTCGAGGCGAAGCTGAACGGCGTCTCGGTGAAGACGCAGTCGTCGTCGCCGAACACCCCCACGGCCAGCGCCACGTTCACGGTGCCGGTCGCGGTCGACGTTGCAGGCGGCTCGACGCTGGAGATCTCCCTCACGGTGAGCGACGGCTTTGCCGGCCGCGCGCCGCTGCAGGGATCGCAGACCGTGACCATCCTGCCGGACACCATCGCCCCGCAGATCACCGTCACGTCGCCGGCCGCCGGCGCCTCGTACAAAGAGAGCGTCGACAAGATCCCGGTACGCGTTACCGCGGTCGACGCGGAAGTGAAGACGAAGGAAGCGTTCGCGCAGCTCGAAGGCGGCAGCATCCTCCCGCTGACGCTCGTCGCGAACACGAACGACTGGCGCGCCGACATCCTGGCGCCGCCGGTGGACGGCGACATGCCGATCCAGCGCAACCTCGTGATCACGGCGAAGGATTACGCGGGCAATACCCGCACGTCGGATCCGATCTCCATCACCTTCACGCCGGTGGTCGACGCCTCCGCGCCGAAGCTGACCTGGATGTGCGGCGCGGCCGGGGCCATGTTCCCCGCCGGCGGCACGATCAAGCTCCGCGTCTCGGCCCAGGCAGTCCCGGTCAACAACCAGCCAAACCCGGTGCAGGTCGTGGAGATGTACGTCAACGACGCGACAACGTCGCTGACCGTGACGCAGGTGCCGAACACCACCTTCTACGACGCCACCTACGTCATCCCGGCCGGGACGGCCGAGGGGACGGCGGTCAACGTGCGGGCCATCGCCCGCAGCGCGGGCGGCGCGGCCTCGGACCGCCTGACCACCTTCACCGTCATCGTCCCCGACGCGACGATCTCGTCGACGATGAACATCGAGGCGAACAACACCGCCTACGACAACAAAACCCTGGTCATCAACGCCGGCACCGTCACCATCCGCGGACCGCACACCTTCGACCGCCTGATCGTCATGGGCGGCGCGTCGGTGGTGCATGACGTGCTGGACAAGCTTGCGCTCACCACCACCCGCGGCCTCTACGTCGGCTGCGACAGCTCCATCGACGGCAGCTCGCGCGGCTACGGCCATCGCCAGACGTATCCGGGGGAGACCCCGGTGAACGACGACAACGCCGGCGGCTCGCACATCGGCAAGGGCGGGGAGTGGAACGTGCCCGGTTCGACGTACGGCAGCATCTACCGTCCGCAGGAGCACGGCGCGGGCGGCAACAACATCCGCGGCGGCGGCGTGATCCGCATCCAGGCGAAATCGGTCGTCGTCGACGGCACCATCGCCGCGAACGGCGCGAGCCGCGGCGGCGGCGCCGCGGCGGGCGGCTCGGTCTGGATTACCGCCGATCGCGTGGGCGGCGGCGGCACCATCGAGGCCAACGGCGGCCGCAACACCGACTGCTGCAGCTACGCGGGCGGCGGCGGCGGAGCGGTGGCCATCGAGTACACCGATCCCACGGCCGTCCTCCCCGTGCTTCGCGCCACGACCTTCCCGTCGGTGCGCAACCCCGGCGCCGGCACGGTCTGGGTGATGGGTCCGTCGTCCACCTACGGCGATCTCATCGTCGACAACAACAGCGTGAGCGGCAACGTGACCTGGCTACCGGCCCTCGGCGGCGGCACCGCGGCCGCCGGCACCGCCGGCGCAACGCTCGTCACCGACCGCGCCGCGAACATCCAGACCTACTTTGCCGGCCACTGGGTGGAGATCGCCCGCGCCGACGGGACGCTGAAGGGCACCTGGCGTGTCGACACCGTCACCGCGAACAGCAAGACCGTCACCCTCCGTCCGAACGGCAGCGAGACCATCGCGCTCGAACCGGGCGACAAGTGGCAGGGCGTCTACGTCTTCGACAATGTCCGCGCGGACAACGGTGCGAAACTCTACAGCCCCGACCCGTTCCGCGGCACCACCCTCAATCTCTCCGGCTCGAACGTCGAGCTGCAGACGCCGCTCAAGGCCGACACCGTGAACATCACCGGCACGGTGGCCGCCTTCTCCATCACGGCGAAGAACCTCACCATCGAGACCGGCGCGACGGTGAAGCAGGTGTCCGCACCAGGCTCGCTCACGCTCAACGTCGAGAACAACCTCATCATCCGCGGCAACATCGACGTCACCGCACTCGGTTACGGCCACCGCACCACCTACCCGGGCGAGACCGCGCAGAACGACGACAACGCCGGCGGGTCGCACATGGGCAAGGGCGGCGAATGGAACGTCCCCGGCTCGACGTACGGCAGCGTCTACCGTCCGCAGGAGAACGGCAACGGCGGCAACAACGTCCGCGGCGGCGGCGTGGTGAAGATCAACGCCGGCACGCTCCTCCTCGACGGGAACATCTACGCCAACGGCGCCAGCCGCGGTGGCGGTACCGGCGCGGGAGGCTCGGTCTGGATCAGCGCCGGACGGATCACCGGCACCGGCGTGGTCGAAGCTCTCGGCGGCCGCAACACCGACTGCTGCAGCTACGGCGGCGGCGGCGGCGGCGCGATCTCGGTCGAATACAGCGATCCGAACACCGTCCTCCCGACTTTGCGCGCGTATGCGCAGCCGTCCGTCCGCAACGCGGGCGCCGGCACGATCTACGTGAAGGGCGCGGACGCCACGTACGGCGACCTCCGCGTCGACAACAACGGACTGAGTGGCAACGTCACCGTCCTCCCGTCGCTCGGCAGCGGCACCGCGATCGCCGACACGATCGGCGCGACGCTGGTCACCAGCCGCGCCACGAACGTCCAGCCGTATTTCGCCGGCCACTGGGTGGAGATCACCTCCGTCAGCGGCACGGTCAAGGGCCTCTGGCGCATCGGCTCGGTCACCCCGAACAGCAAGACCGTCACGCTGGAGCCGAACGGCAGCGAGACGATCTCGCTGGAGCCGGGCGACCAGTGGCAGGCCCTCTACCTTTTCGATGAGGTCACCATCGGCAATCAGGCGAAGGTGGTCAGCAACGACCCGATCCGCGCGGCCGGTCTCGACGTCGCCGCCGGCACGGCGGAAATGCGCACGCCCATCCAAGCCGACAACGTCACGGTCCGCGGCACGGTCCACGCGACCGGCATCACCGCGAAAAACGTCACGGTCGCGGCGACCGGCGTGCTGCGGCAGTACGACACGCCGGGCTCGCTGGTGATGGACGTGGAGAACACGCTCACCGTCCTCGGCGCCATCGACGTCAGCAGCCAGGGCTACGGACACCGTCAGACGTACCCGGGCGAGACTGCGCAGAACGACGACAACGCCGGCGGCTCGCACATCGGCAAGGGCGGCGAGTGGAACGTTCCGGGCTCGGCATACGGCAGCGTTTACCGTCCGCAGGAGAACGGCAACGGCGGCAACACTGTCCGCGGCGGCGGCGTCCTGAAGATCACCGCCGGTGCGGTGGCCGTCGACGGCGCCGTGCGCGCCAATGGCGCGAGCCGCAGCGGCGGCACCGGCGCCGGCGGCTCGATCTGGATCAGCACCGGAAAGATCAGCGGCACCGGTACCATCGAGGCCAATGGCGGCCGCAACACCGACTGCTGCAGTTACGCGGGCGGCGGCGGCGGCGCGGTGGCCATCGAGTACACCGATCCCACCAGCGTCCTCCCCGCGCTTCGGGCCACGGCCATCGCCTCGTCGGTGCGTCACGCCGGCGCGGGATCGGTCTACGTCAAGGGCGCGGGCGCCACGTACGGCGATCTGATCGTCGACAACGAAGGTGTCAACGGCAACATCACCGAGCTGCCCGCGTTCGGCAGCGGCACCGCGGCCGCCGGAACGTCCGGCGCGACGCTCGTCACGAATCGCAGCGCCAACGTCCAGCCGTACTTTGCCGGCCACTGGATCGAGGTCACCTCCGCCACCGGCACCGTCAAAGGCCTCTGGCGCGTGGCCGAAGTCGTGCCGAACAGCAAGACCATCACCCTCGGGCCGAACGGAAGCGAGACCATCACCCTTCAGCCGGGCGACACGTACCGTGGCGTCTATCTCTTCGACCACGTCCGGGCCAAGAACCTGGTCAAGCTGCTCAGCAACGACCCGATCCGTGCGGCCGGCCTCGAGACGATCGGCAGCAACGTCGAACTGCGCTCGCCGCTCTCGGCGGACACCACCGTCATCCGCGGCAGCGTCAACTCGAACGGCATCACGGGCAAGGACCTCACAGTCGAGGCCACCGGCACGCTGCGCCAGTACCACACCCCGGGCGAGCTCGTGCTCGACATTGAGAACAGCGTCAACGTTCTCGGCGCCATCGACGTCACCGGCCAGGGCTACGGCCACCGCAGCACTTATCCGGACGAGCGGCCCGCCAATGACGACAACACCGGCGGCGCGCACATCGGCAGCGCCAGCAACTGGGGCGTCTCCGGCTCCTCCTATGGCAGCGTCTACCGCGCGCAGGAGAACGGCGCGGGCGGCAACAACGTCCGCGGCGGCGGCGTGGTGAAGATCACCACGAAGAGCGTCAACGTCACCGGTGCGATCCGCTCCAACGGCGCGGGCCGCAGCGGCGGTACCGGCGCCGGTGGCTCGATCTGGATCCGGACGCAGAAGATTACCGGCACCGGCACCATCGAGACCAACGGCGGCCGCAACACCGACTGCTGCAGCTACGGCGGCGGCGGCGGCGGCGCGGTGTCGATCGAGTACACCGACCCGACCAGCGTCGTGCCTAACCTGCGCAGCACGGCCGCGGCCAATTCGGTCCGCAACGGCGGTCCGGGCTCGGTCTACGTGAAGGGTGCCACCTCCACCTACGGCTCTCTCACCATCGACGCCGAGAACGTCGTCGGACAGGCCACGCAACTGCCCGCCATCGGCATGGGCAGCGCGCTGGCCGGCACGAGCGGCGCGACGGTCGTCACCGACGCTCCCGCGAATTTCCAGCCGTACTTTGCCGGTCACTGGATCGACGTCGACGCGCCGAACGGGACGCGCAAGGGCACGTGGCGCATCAAGACTACCGTCGGCAAGACCTTCACCCTCGAACCGAACGCCGGCGAGACCATCGCCGTCCAGCCGGGCGATGCGTGGCGCGGCGTCTATCTCTTCGACATGGTCACGCTGCGCAACCGCGCGAACGTGCAACTGCTCGACGGGCTGCGCGGCGCGAAGGAGATCGACTCCACCTCGACCCTCACCGCCAACGACCCGCCGGTGGTCAACCCCGGCCTGATCAACGTCGAGTCGAGTGCGGCCGGCGACTTCATCGTCGGCACGATCGGCGCGGTGCAGGACCTCCATCACCCGATCGTCGTCACGATCGCCAGCGTCCGCACCGGCGTCGCGTACCCGACGTTCAACGCCAACGCGGACGGGTCGTTCCGCTACGCCGTCACCGGCGAGGTCGGGGACACGTTCACCATCCGCGCCCGCGACTCGTTCTCGCTCACCGCCACCAGCCGCGTTTATCCGGTGACCGGCGCCATCGCCGCCACCAACGCCATCGACGCGTTCACCATCACGCCGTACTCGGTGGTCGGCGGCGGCAGCGTCACCGGCGCGATCCGCATGCGCCACCCGGTCCGCCGCGCCAGCGAAGGCGTGATCACGCTGCTCTCGTCGCACGCGCAGGCCACGATGCCGGCCACCGTCACGATCCCGGTGGGCTCGTCGGTGGGCTCGTTCACCGTCACCACCAGCGCCGTCTCGCAGGACACGTCCGTGCAGGTCACCGCCTCGAACGCGCTGATGCCGAGCGTCATTGCCAACTTCGACATCCTGGCCGGCACCAGCGCCCTGACCGACCTCCAGCTCGCGCAGTCGAGCGTCGAGGGAGGGACGAGCGTCAACGCCACCGCCTTCATCGCCGCACCTTCGTTCGACGGCGTGGTCTACCTCTCCAGCTCCGACACCCGTCTGGCCAGTGTTCCGGACCACGTCTTCATCGCGTCCGGCGCGACGTCGGTGACGTTCACCGTCACGACGTACGGCGTCGCCGCGGCCGGCAGCGTGCAGATCACCGCCATGCACGGCGGCTCGAAGATCTCCCGTCCTCTCGGCCTCACCAAGTGCACGGCCCTCGGCACCGTCGCCGCACCGGCGGCACCGTCCCTCGGCACGGTCTGGATCGACGACACGCTCCCGGCCGGCGCCACGCAGACCGGCGACGGCGTGCTGGACTCGACGCAGTTCGCCACCGGCTCGTCCTCCATCCATCTCTCCGGCGCCGCGGCCGGAAAGCGTACGTTCGCCTTCACCGGCGGCGCCGCGCTCACCGTCGCGCCGACCGACAGTCTGGTCTTCTACGCTCTCGTCAACCCGTGCAATCCGGCCCGCGAGCTCGTCGTGAGCTGGACGGCCGGCACCACCGAGTACACCGGGGCGTGGGGTGAGAGCCGCATCGCCAGGAGCTCGACCGTTCTCGCGTACCAGCGCACCGGCGCGCTGCCGCGCGGCGGCCAGTGGACGCGCATCGAGGTGCCGGCCAAGTCGCTCGGCATCACCGCCAGCACCTCCATCACCGGCTTCTCGGTCCGTGCCGCCGACGGCGAAGCGTGGATCGACTCGGTCGGCCGCAGCACGTGCGCGATCCCGAACGCGCCCGCACCGGAGTTCCAGGCGGGTGAGCAGGTCTGGTTCGACGACGAGCTTCCCGCGGGCGCCGTGGTCGGCGCCACGACCAGCGCCGTCACGCCGTGGCAGTGGAGCACCGACCAGGTCGCGAGCGGCTCGCGCTCGCACGTCCAGACGGTGCGGAGCGGCACGCACGAGCACTACTTCACCGGTGCCACCGAACCGCTCGTCACCGGGAACGGAGACGTGCTGTTCGCTTACGTCTTCCTCGACCCGTGCAACCCGCCGCGCCAGCTCATGCTGGAGTGGTACGACGGCACGTGGGAGCACAAAGCCTACTGGGGCGACAACCTGGTGCCGACGAACCTCATCGGACCGACCCGGACCCGGATGGGCCCCATGCCTGAGACCGGGAAGTGGGTTCGTCTCGAGGTGCCGGTGGGCGCGGTCAACCTGAAGAACAACTCCGTCAACGGCATGGCCTTCGCCGTCTATGACGGCCAGGCCTGGTTCGACCGCCCCGGCAAGCTGGCCCGGGTCAACCTGGCCCTCAACAAGACCGCCTCGCAGTCGAGCACGTACAGTGACGCCGGCGGCACCTTCACCGCCAGCCGCGCGGTCGACGGCAATCTCCACAGCCCGATGGGCGCCAGCATCACCAACAATCAGAACCGCCCCTGGTGGCAGGTCGACCTCGGCGCCGTCTATCCGATCGACATCATCGACATCCACGGCCGCACCGACTGCTGCCAGGGCCAGACCAGCGCCGTCTGGGTCTACGTCTCCGACACTCCGTTCACGTCCACGGATCCCGACACGACGTTCGCGCAGCCCGGCGTCTCGACGTACGCCTTCCCCGGCACTGTCAATGAGCTGGCCAGCTTCGCCGTCAACCGGACCGGCCGCTACGTCCGCATCCAGAGCTCGCGTACCGATCACCTGACGCTGCCCGAGGTGCAGGTGTGGGCGCCGATCGCACCGGTGCGCGTCAACCACGCCGGCGGTCTGCGCCTCGGCGCGACGGCCATCAACCAGTGGGATGCGAACGCGCACCCCGCGTATGCCGTGAACGGCAGCGCCAACTATGGACACGGCAGCGGCGGCACGATCTACCACACGCAGTCCGGCGCCTGGACCGATCCCTGGTACGACCTCGACCTCGGCGCCGTCTCGCCGATCGGAAAGGTCGACATCTGGCCGCGCATCGACTGCTGCCCCGAACAGTCCACCAATATGTGGGTGTTCGTCTCCGACACGCCGTTTGACTCGAAGTCGTTCGCCACGACGTTCGCCCAGGCGGGCGTCTCGTCCTGGTTCCACGGCGCGTTCAACACGTCCCACATCTCGTTCCCGGTGAACCGCACCGGACGCTACGTCCGCGTGGCCCGTGCCGGCACCTCGACGTCGCTGCAATTCGCCGAGCTGCAGGTCTGGTCGCAGCAGTCCACCCTCCCCGCATACAGCAGGCAGCAGGAGTCGCCGCCGGAGCGCTGACGCGCGCTCCGGCGATTTCCTTCCCTCCGCTCACGATTGAAAAGGTTTGTGCATGTCCAAAACGGCTAAGAAGACTCTGCTCCTGATCGCGTTGCTGACCTCGGTCAGCGCATTCGCGCAAACATCGGTCCGCGACCTCGTTCCCTCCTCGGCGCCCGCGGGCGCACGGGTGATGGTCACCGGACGCGGCTTGGCCGACCCGGCTCTGGCCGTCGCATTCGCGACGGGTGCGAGCGCCGCGGTCGTGCAGCGCCACGACCGCTACATCGAGGTCGTCGTGCCGGCGAATGCCGCGAGCGGCAACGTCCGCATCACCAACGGCGCGACCCTGGTCGCGGAGCTGCCGTTCACCGTGACGACGACGCCGAAGTACATCGTCTCGACGCACTCGGGCGGCAAGAGCTCGAAGAACACGCCGCTCAAGCATCCGTGGGGTGCCGCGGTCGTGTTGCCCGAGGGGACGGTTGCGGTCGCGGACGAACAGCATCACCGCATCCTCCTCGTCACCGCCGCCGGTCCGACGACCGTGCTGGCGGGCGGCAACAAGCAGGGCTTCACCAACGGCAAAGGCGCGGCCGCGGAGTTCAACAATCCGCGCGGCATCACCTTCGATGCCGCTCGCCGCGTGCTCTACGTCTCCGACAGCGGCAACAGCGCCATCCGCGAAGTTGCCCTCGACGGAACAGTGAAAACGCTGGCCGGCAGCGGAAAGCAGGGCTTTGCGGACGGCACCGGTGCGGCCGCGGAGTTCCGCGATCCGCACGGACTGACCGTCGGCGCCGACGGCGCGATCTACGTCACCGACCCGAAGAACTTCCGCATCCGCCGCGTCACCACCGCCGGCGCGGTCACGACGTTCGCCGGCAACGGCCAGCGCGGAACCGCCGTCGGCGACGGTGCGCTGCTCGCCGCGACCTTCAACGAGCCACGCGGCATCGTCGTCGCCGGCAATGACTTCTACGTCGCCGACACGAAGAACAACGCCATCCGCAGGATCTCCGGCGGACAGGTCACGAGCGTCCTGTCGTTCCCGCGCACGGGCGACGACGACGATCCCGCCGAGAGCGGCGACGGCAACGCCAAGGTGCTCAACCGTCCGGCCGGCATCGGCGTGGACGAGAGCGGATTCCTCATCGTCTCCGACTCCGAGAACGACTTCATCCGCCGCATCGACCCGCGCACCACGCCCGCGACGATGGTCACCATCGCCGGCACGGGCAAGAACGGCTGGGTCGACGGCGACGGCGCCGTCGCGCAGTTCAAAGATCCCGTAGGACTGACCGTGGCCGGCGCCATCTACGTCGCCGACGAAGACAACGACGCGCTGCGGCGCCTCTGCCCCGAGGTGCGCGTGACGGGGTTGTACTCACCGTCCGGCGCCGTCACCGCGGGCACCGAAGTGCGCCTGTTCGGCACCGGCTTCGTCCCCGGCCTGACCACCGTGCAGATCGGCGGCGTGGCGGCGACGAGCGTCACCTGGATCACCTCCACCGAGCTGTCCGTGAATCTGCCGCAGAACATCACCGGCGGCAGCGTCTCCGTCACGATCGTCTCCTGCGCCGGCACCGCCGGGCCGGTGAGCTTCGTCGTCGACAACACCGCGCCGGTCATCACCGTCACGCAGGGCGGCACGCCGCTCGTCAACGGCGCGCTCTTCCGCGTGCCGGTCACGCCGGTCATCGCCGTCACCGACGACATCGACCCGGCGCCGCGCGTCACCATCACGCTCAACGGCGCGCCGTTCGTCTCCGGCACGACCGTCAGCGTCGACGCCTTCTACACGCTCGTCGTCACCGCGGAAGACGCGGCCGGCAATCGCGCCGAACAGACGGTGAAGTTCGTGGTCCTGACCGCGCCGGCCAGCCTGGTCATCCTCGAAGGCACCGCGCCGCTGCATCCGGATTCGCTCTTCAACCGCGCGGTCGTCCTCGACACCGCGTTCACCGGCTTCCTCGATCCGACCGTGGTCATGCAGCTCGACGGACAGCCGTACACCGCGAAGACGCCGTACTCCGTCGAGGGCACGCACAGCGTGACCGCGCGCGCCACCGACAGCGTCGGCGGCGACCTGACCGCCGGCCCGATCGCCTTCACCATCGACCTGACGCCGCCCGTGCTGACGTTCACGTCGCACACGAACAATCAGGTCCTGAGCAGCCGCGACATCACCGTCATCGGCGGCAGCGACGACGCCGTCACGGTCAGCGTGAACGGCATCGCCGCGACGGTCGACACCGCCGCCAGGACCTTCACGCTTCCGTTCACACTCAACGAAGGGGAGAACACCCTCGTCGCCACCGGCACCGACCGCGCCGGCAATACCGGCACCGCGACGCTGAAGCTGCGTCTCGACACGCGTGCACCGGAGCTCACCGTGGCCGAGGTTGCGGCGTGCGTGCGCGCCGAATCGCTGGAGCTGCGCGGCACCGTGGCCGATCCCGCGCTCGACAAGGTCGTCGTGAAGCTCGACGGCACGACCACGAACGCCGTCGTCACCGGCGGCGCGTGGTCCGCGACCATCGCCCTCCCCACGGAGGGCTCGAAGTCGATCCTCGTCGAAGCGACCGACAGCACCGGCCACGTCGCGACCGAGCAGGTCACCGTCACGGTCGACCGCACCGCCCCGCAGATCGAGCTCAGCGAGAGCGGCGGCGCGTTCACCGCGACGCTGGTCCCGCGTCCGGTGGCGCTGTTCGTCCGTTCCAACGAGACCAGCGCCACCATCACCGCCACCCTCGGCACGACCGCCTACACCTCCGGCACCGAGATCGCGGCCGAAGGCTCGCACACGATCCGCGTCACCGCGCGCGACTGCGCCGGCAACGAGTCGTCGCGCGAGCACACCTTCGCCATCGACCTCACGCCGCCGCGTTTCCTCACCTTCACGCCCGCCAGCGGCACGAAGGTCAGCACGCTTCCGGGCTCGCTGAGCGGCACCGTCAGCGACGACGCCGTCGAAGTGCGCGTCAGGGGCATCACCGTCCCCGCGACGAACGGCGCGTTCACGATCCCGAACATCGGCTTCACCGACGGCGTGAACGAACTCGCGCTCGAAGTGGTCGACCGGGCCGGACACACCGGCCGCGGCTCGTACACCATCGGCATCCGCACCTCGCAGCCGCTCGTCGACATCGTCGAAGGCGGCGAGGCGATGGTGAACGGCACCGTCTACCGCCGTACCGTCGAGCCGCGCGTGCGCGTGTTCGAGGACGGCGTGAACTTCACCGCCACGCTCAACGGCGCGCCGTTCACGAACGGCACGACCGTGAGCGAGAACGGGCAGTACACCATCAGCGCGACCGCAACCGATCCCGCCTTCAACCAGAGCAGCAGCATCACGCGCACGTTCACCATCGACCGCAGCGGCCCCGAGGTCGTCATCCTTTCGCCGGCCGACGGCGCTTCGATCAACGCCGATCGCACCGACGTCCGCGTCACCGCGGGCGACTCGGTCCGCGTCGTCATCAACACCGTCGCCGCGACGAAGGGCAGCGACAACGTCTGGACGGCGAACGTTCCGCTGGAGATCGGCGAGAACGTCATCGTGGCCACCGGCACCGACGCCGCCGGCAACTCCGGCAGCGACAGCGCGGACGTCACGCGCGGCACCGCCGGTCCGGCCATCGTGCTCACGTTCCCTCCCGACAACCACGTCACCAACCGTCCGCGACTCGACGTCACCGGCCGCGTGCTCCGCCCGAATTCGAGCGTGGCCGTGACCGTGCCGCCCAGCGGCGCCGCGAGCGCCGCCGTCGATCCCGCCGGCATGTTCCGCCTCTCCGGCGCGGACCTGCAGGAAGGGGAGTGGACCATCACCGCCGTCGCCACCGAGGGCGGCAAGACCACCAGTGCGGCGGTGCGCGTCATCGCCGACTTTACGCCGCCGCGCGTGCGCATCCTCGAGTCGGGCTCGCCGCTCGCCGACAGCGCGCACTTCCCGACGCGGGCCGTCATCACCGGCGACGCCACCGACAAAGGTCAACCTGTGAACTACACGCTGGTCGTCGACGGCAACACCGTCACGAACGGCGTCACCATCTCCGCGACCGGCGGCCACACCGCCGTCATCACCGCCACCGACGCCGCCGGCAACCAGGCCCGCCTCGAGCGCACGTTCTACGTCGGCTCGTCGGCCGGCGGCGGTTGCCTGCTCGAGGTCGAGAGCTTCGACCCGCGCGACGGCACGGTGCTGAACGCGCAGAAGGTCGAGCTGATCGGCCGCTCCGGCGGCGCCGCCGGCGTGAAGGCCAACGGCGTCGCGGCCAAGATGTCGAACGGCTCGTTCTGCGTCCCGGTCGAGCTGCCGCAGGAAGGCGCGAACACCGTCACCATCGTCTGCACCGACGCCGCCGGCAATCCGACCGGCGAGCCGAAAGTCATCACCCTCTACCGCGCCACCAACGACCCGAGCATCACCATCACCACGCCGGCCGAGGACTCGGTCTCGCAGGACGAGACCATCGTCGTCACCGGTACGCTCAGCAACGGCGCCATCAGCGTCGACGTCAACGGCAAGCCCGCAACCATCAACGGCAGCAACTGGACCGTGACCGACGTGCGCCTGCAGGACGGCGTGAACGTCCTCGTCGCGCACGCCAAGAACGCCAGCGGCCGTGCCGCCAGCGCGTCGCGCCGCGTCACGTACCTGCAGGAGCTTCCGGCCATCGCCATCAGCTCGCCGATCGCCGGCTTCGTCACCGGCCGCTCCAGGACCGACGTCAGCGGCACGTTCTCGAACGTCGTCCCGACGTCGATCGCCGTCACCGGCGTCGCTGGCGCGGTCACGCCGGAAGCGTGGAGCGACACCACCGGCCGCTTCGTCGGCCGCGACGTGCCGCTGCAGACCGGCGACAACACCGTCGTCGTCACGGGCCTCGACCGCACCGGCCGCATCGCGCGCGCCGAGGTGGTCGTGCGCTACACGCCCAACCTCCCGCTCATCGACATCACCTCGCCCGCCGACAACCATTACTACGGCGGCGCGCAGGGCAACACCTTCCGCGTCGAAGGGACGTTCACCGCGGCCGCGGGCTCGAGCGTCGACGTCAACGGCGTCGCCGCAACCATCAGCGGCAACACCTTCAGCGCCGACATCCCGTTCTCGAATCTCCCCGGCGGCCTCACGCCGGTCATCGCGCGCGTCGCGCAACCGAGCGGCGACGACGGCGCGTTCGACTCGCTGCGCGTCTTCAAGCTCGCCGAGGCGCCGAAGGTGCTGTCGGTCTTTCCTCCCGCGAACGAGATCGAAGTCAATCCGGGCGCGGTCGTGCTGGTGCTCTTCTCCGCGGCGATGGAGCGCGCCTCCACCGTCGACGCCTTCCGTCTCGAAAACTCCGCCGGCACCGCCCTCGGCGGCAAGGTCTATCTCGACAAGGACGTGCTGACCTTCGCCCCCGGCACGACGCTCACCGCCGGCGAGCGCTACACGATCAAAGTGGCCGGCTCCGCGAAGGATCTCGCCGGCCAGTCGCTCACGCCCGCGCACGAGTCGTCGTTCGTCGTCGCCACCACCGCGCCCGGCACCGCGCCGACGCTAACTACAAAGTCCGGCGCGTACTGCGGCAACACCATCGACGTCGCCGGTACGGCCACGCCGGGCGCGCGCCTGCGCCTCGACTACGGCCAGGTCTTCTTCACCACCACCGCCACGCCGACCGGCACGTTCACGTACAAGATCCCGCTCTCCGGCCAGCAGGGCTTCCACGTCATCCGCGTGCGCACCATGGGCGGCGACGGCACGCTCTCGCCGTTCGTCGAGCTGAAGCTGAACGTCGACTGCGCCGGCCCCCGCGTCCTCGGTGCCACCTACGACCGCAACGTCAACACGTTGACCATCGTCTTCAACCGCGACGTGAAGACGGAGACGGTGAACGCGACCACGGTGCTGCTCGAGCGCGCCGACGGCACGCCCGCCGGCGGCCCCATCGTCGCCACCGGCGCGAACGCCGTCGTCACGCCGTCGCCGTCGCTCTTCGAGTCCACCTTCACGCTGAAGGTCACGACCGGCGTGCAGGACACGGCCGGCCGCAACCTCGAGATTCCGCACACGCAGCTCTTCCCCTTCGGCGACGAACAGCCGCAGCCCGGCGACGGACGCGGCTACATCACCGGCGAGGTCTACGACGCCACCACCGGCCGCCCGCTGGCCGGCGCGGCCATCACCATCGAGGCGCCGGCCGCCGCCTTCGCGCGCGGCATCGCCACGAACGCCACCGCCGCGACGCAGGCCGTCACGATGATCACCGACGCGCGCGGCCGCTACAGCGACCGCTTCCCCGAGGGCGCGCACACGATCAAGGCGTCGGCGAACGGTTACACGACCGTCTGGCGCCAGATCATCGTCCCCGCCGGCGCGGGCGTGATCCCCATCGACATCCGTCTCACGCGCCGCGGCACCTCGCTCGTGCACGGCGGCGACAAGGTCGCGCGCCGCGCGGAGCTGACGCTCGCCGGCACCGGCACCGCAACCATTACTTCGACTGGCGCACAGTCGCTGGCCGGCCTGTTGCCGCTCGGCTGGTCGCCGCTTGCGTCCGCGGTCATCTCGACCAGCGACACCATCACCGGGCACCTGACCTTCGACGTGCCGCAGAGCGAGCTGACGCAGCACGCGCAGTCGCTGACGGCCGTGCGTTACGACGACTCACGCGACGAATGGCGCGTGCTCGTCCCGGTCGTCAACGTCAACAGCAACAAGGCCACGTTCGACGTCTCCGGCGCCGGCGCATACGCGCTGGTCTACGCCGACCGCGCGCCGAAGCTGAAGACGCCGCCGGCGCCCGTCACCGGCGCCGTGCTGCAGGGCGCCGTCGACCCGTGCGCGACCGGGACCTGCCCCGAGCTGATCGCGACCAGCTTCCCGCTCGACCCGGCCGTCGTCCTCCCGAGCGAGAGCACGGTCGCCACATTGAATATCCGCGGCACCGATCCGCACCTCTTCCCCAGCGGCACCGCGGTGCAGGCTTACATCGACGAAGAGCTGCGCCTCGTCGACGGAGGACGCGAGCTCGACCCGCCGTTCGCCACCGACCTGCTCCTCTATCGCAATCTCGCCGGGGACCTCGGCGTCGCCGCGTTCAACCTCGCGCCGAGCCCGCGCGCGGCCGAAGTCACGCTCGAAGTCGGCTTCGACCACATCCGCATCCTGCCGTATCCCGGCCGCCTCGACCGCGGCACGCTGGTCGGCCCCGAGGGCGGACGCGTTCCCGCCGACGAGAAGGTCTCGGTCGAGATCCCGACCGGCGCCACGCAGGCCGAGCTCCGCGCCACCGCGACGTCGATCGCCGACGCACAGTCGCTCGGTCCCGTCGCCGGCTTCACCATCGTCGGCGGACTCAATCTCTCGCTGCAGCAGGCCGCGACCACGCCCGATCTCGACGGCGACGGCAAGCCCGACGCGCCCGCGCGCGTCGAGCTGACCAGGCCCGCCCGCGCCACGTTCTCGCTCACCGCGCAGCAGGCCGCACTCGGCACGCAATTCGTGCTCGTCGAACTGCTCGACCAGACTCCGTTCGGCCAGCGCGTCTTCCGCCTCGCCGCGGAGATGCAGTCGCTCGACGCCACGCGGTGGACGACGAAGAGCATCGACCGCGAGCAGTTGCCGGTCGACGGCATCATCCGCGAAGGGCGCTACCTGCTGCTCGCCGCGAACGCACCGGTCGCCTTCGCCAAGGGCATCGTCCGCCTCGGCGCCGGCGGTCCCGCCGCCGCGGACGCGCGCGTGACCACGCCCACGCTCGGCGTCGCCGATCTCTCACGCCTGACCGGCATCTTCAACGTCGTCGTCCCCGCGACGCCGGCCACGCCGTTCCAGCTCACCCCGCGCTCCGCCACCCTCGGCGACGGCGCGTCGTACACGCACACTTCGTCGCCCGCCGCCAACGCGATCGTCAACGTGGGCGACCTGCTCATCGTCGCCCAGCCGCCGCAGATCGCCTCGACGATCCCCGCCGCGAACGCCACGAACGTCAATCCCGCGACCACGGTCGAGGTGACGCTGACGCCCGGCATCGACGCGACGTCCGTCAACGCGACCACGCTCAGCGTCATCGACACGACCACCGGCACCACCGTCGCCGGCACCGTCACCGCGGTCGGCAACCTCGCCGTCCGCTGGACGATGCCCTCGGGCAACTCGCTCCGCGCCGGCACGCGCTACACCGTCGCCGTGGCCCCGTCGCTGCGCGGCACGAACGGCACGCCCCTCGGCCAGGCGCACACGTTCTCCTTCACGACCGCCTCGGTGGTCACGAGCAATGAGCTCCACCCCGAGCGCATCCACATCACCATCCCCGACGCCAACGGCCTCTCGCGCATCACCGGCCTCGCCGGCGCGCTCAAGACCGGCTGGCTGGCCGTGCCGGTCCGCCGCAACCGCGACTTCTTCACCCGCTACTCCGTCGTCGCCAACGCCGACGGCAGCTTCGCCCTCACCATCGGCACCGACCCCCGCGACCGCCTCACCATCGCCGACGAGATCGACCTCCGCGTCCTCAATAACGCCGGCGCCCTCGCCGCCCTCTTCCCCCTGACCCCGTTCGTGTCGGAGGACGGGAAGGCGTTCGTGGTTTCCAAGGGCAGAGCCGCGACCTTCACCAGCGCCGACAACATCACCATCACCGTTCCGGAAGGCGCGTTCGACAAAGCGACTCTCGTCGAGGTGCGCCCCTCGTCGCCCTCCGTCTTCGCCGCCGTTCCGCGCATCGCCACGGAGTTGCTGATCGGTGCGTCGATCGAAGTGAGGTTCGACGGCCGCGCGCTGAAACCGCTCGAGCTGTCGTTCCCGACACCCGCCGGCACCGACCCGAATCTGCCGTTCTTCCTGGCCATCCTCGGGCAGTCGAGCCGCGGCCCGCGCCTGCAGGCCGTCGACACTCTGGTTTCCGCGAACGGGAAGCTCAGCACCGGCTCGCAGCGTGGAGCCACCGTCACGAACATCCGCACGAACAACGTCAGCACGAACGAGATCGTCCGCAGCAACGACCCGCGCGACTTCCTGATGCGCTTTATCGAGGCGGGGCAGTACGCCGCCGCGCAGATGCGCCCCGACCACGGCACCATGGCCTGGTCGCTCCTCAACACCGCCGCCACGGTCCACGAGCTGCACTGGGACACGCTGCATTCGATGTATGTCGGCCACGAGTTCATGGCCGAGTCCCTGGGGCGCGTGGCTTTCCCCGTTCCGGCGGGCACGAAGTACACCGTGACGGCCATCGATCCGACGAGCTCCCTCATCGCGTTCGAGCACACGTATGACGCGCTGCCGGTCGGACCTCCGGGCACCGGCGCCATCATCTCGGCACCGAACACCGACTTCAACGGGCCGCACCCGGTCTACGCGACGCCGTTCCGCGTCGAGAGCGTCGAAGCACCGCCCGCGGGAAATACGCTGCAGGCGCTTCGCGACGTCGAGCTCGCACTCGACACCGCCAAGAACCTGACCATCTCCGGCACCGGTTCCATGACCGCCGCGACATGGGTGAGCGCGCTGAACGTCAACAGCGGCGAGCAGCGTGGTCCCACGCCGCTGCCGATCACGCTGCCGAACACAAGCCCAGGCGACCGCATCATCCTGACGATCGACGAGAAAGACGTCGATCCGGCGTCCGAGGTGTCGGTCGTCTTCAATGAGTCGATCGAGATCGACGGCGCGACGAGCGAAGAGATCAGCGACGAGCTGAAGACGCACGTCGACTTCGTGCAGGAAGACGAGGCCGGCGGTCCGGACATCGACCTGCTCCAGTACGCGACGCTCCGTCTCGACGCGAGCGGCCGCCGCATCATCGTGAACCTCGGCGCGCCTCTCGCGCGCGGCGCGGACTTCCGCCTGACGCTGAAGGAAACGATCCACGACCGCTCAGGCAATGGTCTGAACCTCGGTCAGACGGGGGAGCAGAACTCCAGCGGCGGCGTGTCGCCGACCGGCCCCGCGTCACAGCCGATGACCCTCCGCTTCAAGACACGCGACGCGCACGGCGAGATGGGGCGCTTCACGCTGCGGCAGCGCGACGGCGCCGAGTTCGGCGCGGTGCGCGAGATCGCGCAGTACGACAACCTCATGTTCGTGGCCGCGCTCGACGGCGGCATCCTCGCGTACGACCTCTCCGATCCGGGCGCGTTGAACGACACGCCGACGGGCGGCACCGCCTCGCAAGCCAAGCCGATTGCAATCGCCCCGGGCCGCGACAGCGAGTCTTACAACCCCATCACCGACTACTGGTCGCTCCAGATCGACCACCACGGCCGTATCTTCTCGGTCGGCACGACCAACATGTTCGGCGCGTTCCGCTCGTTCCGCGTCGAGGACTTCGTCAAGGCCAGCACGCAGACGTCAGGCGGCTGCCTGCCGACGATGCCGAACACGGTCTGCAAGCAGTCCGGCGGCGCGATCATCTCGCAGCTCCCGGGCACCTCGTACACGAACGGGCTGCCGTCGCAGGTCGTGACCACCGACCGCGCCGAAGCCACGCCGCGCAAGATCAAGGTCGTGGTCGGCGACGCGGAGCCGGTGGAGTACACGCGCGACACGATCGTCAGCGCGTTCGGCTCCAGCAGCACCGCGGTCGGCACGGCCGGCCTGCACCAGTTCAACCTGCAGATTCCGGCGTCGGGAACGATGTACCGGCTCCAGCGCATCACCATCGAGAACGTCACGCTGGGCCTGCGCTGGTCGGCGGACGCAAAAGCAGCGTCCACCTCGATCGAGCTCACCCCCGCGAAGTTCGAGAAGATCCTGGCCGGCCCGAACGACGTCCTGCGCGTGACGCACAACCGGACCACTCATGCCGTGATCACGCTGTTCGGCTTCGGCATCGGCGTCTTCGACGTCAACGCCATCGAGAGCAACGAGCTGCCGCAGTTCAGCGGCGGCGGAGAGCAGCCGCTGGAGCAGGTGGCGCTGCGCCGCCAGGCCTCCGACGGACCGGCC
>DASVSV010000171.1:0-1649 GCA_036387915.1 Thermoanaerobaculia bacterium | reverse complement strand
GCCGCCGAGACCGTGCGCGCGATCGTCGTCCCGAACGGCGCCGCGTTTTCGCGCAAGCGCATCGACGACGTCGTCGAAGAGGCGAAGAAGCTCGGCGCGACGGGACTGGTCTGGGTCAAGTTCGACGCGCAGCGCGGCTCGTCCATCAAAAAGTTCCTCGACGAGAGCGCGCACGATTCGCTGCGCTCGACGCTCAACGCCAACGAGAACGACCTGGCCCTCATCGTCGCCGGGAAGACCACCAAAGTCTGGGACATCCTCGGCACGCTGCGACTGAAGATCGCCAACGAAGAGAAACTCATCCCCACCGAGTCGTGGAAGTTCCTCTGGGTCACCGACTTTCCGCTGTTCGAGTGGGACGAGGAGTCGGGACGCTTTTTCGCGCGGCACCACCCTTTCACCTCGCCGCGGCTCGAGCACCTCGACATTCTGGAATCCAATCCGGGCAACGTGCTGGCGCGGGCGTATGACCTGGTGCTGAACGGCATCGAGCTGGGGGGCGGTTCGATCCGCATCAACCAGCCCGAGGTGCAGCAGAAGATGTTCCGGGCGCTGGGCATCTCGGACGAGCAGGCCCAGGAGCGCTTCGGCTTCCTCATCGACGCCTTCCGCTACGGCGCCCCGCCGCACGGCGGCATCGCCTTCGGGGTCGACCGCATCGCCATGATGATGGCCCGCGCCGACTCGCTGCGCGACGTGATCGCCTTCCCCAAGACCGCCCGCGCCCAGGACCTGATGTGCGCCGCCCCGAGCGAGGTGGACACGAAGCAGTTGGACGAGCTGGGAGTGGCGGTGAAACGGGTTTAGAAGGTTGCTGGTTGCTAGTTGCTGGTGCCTGTAGGCGACGCTGCACCAGCAACTAGCAACCAGCAACCGGTTCAACTACTCATGACGCCCTTCCTCACCATCCACGACACGCCCGTCTACGTCGGCCGCGACCTGCTCGACCGCGTCGCCTCGCTCGTCCACCCCCGGGGCCGCGTGTTCGTCATCACCTCGGACGCTCTGCGCGCGCGCTTCGGCGAGCGGGTGGCCGCCTCGTTTGCGGACGCGGAGGTCATCACCATCGCCGAAGGGGAGGCGAACAAGACCCTCGACACCGCGAACGACGTCATCACCCAACTGCTCGAGCGCGGTGCGAAGCGCGACTCGATGGCGGTGGTCGTCGGCGGCGGCATGATCGGCGACACGGCCGGCTTCGCGGCGTCGATCTTCCTGCGCGGCATCGACCTCGTGCACGTGCCGACCACGCTGCTCGCGCATGTCGACAGCTCGATCGGCGGCAAGCTGGCCGTCAATCATCCGAAGGGGAAGAACCTCATCGGCAGCTTCTATCCGCCGCGCGCGATCGTCACCGATCTCTCCACGCTCGACACCCTGCCGCCGCGCGAGCGGCTCAGCGGCCTGTACGAGGCATTGAAGGGAGGAGTCATCGCCGATCCGGCGCTCTTCGAGCTGTTCGAGCGCGGCGACCTCGATCACGACGAAGTCGTCCGCCGCGCCATCCGGGTGAAGGCGGAGATCGTCACCGCCGACGAGCGCGAGGCCGACCTGCGCCGCCTCCTCAACTACGGCCACACCATCGCCCACGGCATCGAAGCCGCGCTGCACTACGAAGGCATCACCCACGGCGAGGCGGTGGCCTGGGG
>DASVSV010000170.1:0-9155 GCA_036387915.1 Thermoanaerobaculia bacterium | reverse complement strand
CTCACAGGCTCATAGGCGTCGTCTCCACGGGCTATGAGACTGTGAGCCTATGAGACTGTGAGACTCCCCGTCACGACTTTGCGACTTTGAGACTCCGCGACTCTCCGACTACACTCGCGCCCCCGATGCTGGTCTTTGCCGATCCTCTCCGCCAGACCGATCTCCCGCGCGGCTGCGTGGCGACGATCGGCAATTTCGACGGCATGCACGTCGGGCATCAGCAGATCGTCCGCGGCGTCGTCGAGCGGGCGCGCGAGCTCGGCCGGCCGTCCGCGGTCATCACCTTCCACCCGCATCCGCTGACCGTCGTCGCGCCCGACCGCGTGCCGAAGCAGATCCTCACCCTGCCGCAGAAAGAAGAGCTGCTGCGCGAGATGGGCGTCGACGCGATGCTGGTCGTTCCGTTCACGCACGAGTTCTCCCGCTGGACCGCCGACCGCTTCATCGAAGAGTTCCTCGTCAACGCGCTGCAGGTGAAGGAAGTGCGCATCGGCCGCGACTTCTGTTTCGGCGCCGGCCGCGAGGGCAACCTGGCCAGGCTCACCGCCGCGGGCGGGCAGTTCGGCTTCGCGGTGATGGGCGTCGACGACGTCAAGATGCGCGGCATCCGCGTCTCCAGCTCCATCGTCCGCGACGCCATCGCCAAAGGTGCCCTGCACATCGTCACGATGGCCCTCGGGCGCACGTACTTTGTCGACGGCCGCGTGGCCACGGGCCGCAAGCTCGGGCGCAAGATGGGCTTTCCCACAGTCAACGTCGATCCGTCGAACGAGCTCTTTCCGGACGGCGGAGTGTTCGTGACCACGTGCCGCTTCGAGAGCTTCGACCGCTCGTTCGAAGGGGTGACGAACATCGGCGTGCGGCCGACGCTCTACGAAAACTACGCGCGCACGATCGAGAGTCACATCCTCGACTTCGACTCCAACGTCTACGGCGACACGGTGCGTCTCTACTTTCACGCGCTGCTGCGCCGCGAGCAGCAGTTCCGCTCCGCGCTCGAGCTGACCAATCAGATCCGCCACGACATCGCGCGCTCGCGCATGTACTTTCTCAGGCATCCGGAGCGCGATCTCCCGTGACAGACCCGGTTCTCTCCTTCGTGCTCCTCCTCTCCTTCTTCGCGGCACTGACCCTGACATCGTGGTTCAAGACGCTCGACGCCACGTTGTGGCGCGAGGCGCGCGTGCCGCTCATCGCCGGCGCGATCTCCGGCGCGGTGATTCACTTCTGGAACAACGCCGTCACCATCGGCGTGATCCTCACCCTGGCCGCGCTCTACGTCCGCCTCACGGGCCGCGAGAGCGAGCCCGCCGACGGCATGACCCTCGGCGCGATGACCGGCGCCGCGGCGGCGGTCCCGCTGGTCATCCTCGACGGCGATCGCTCGCTGCTGCTCTTCTCCTCGTGCGTGGTCGCCGGCGCTGTGGCCGGCTACGGCATCACCTTCGGCCTCACCCACGTGCGCAACAAGCTGCGCCAGCTCGGCGTCGACGCCGTCACCGCATTGCTGGCGATCGGTGCCGCGGCCTTGCCCGCGATCCTCGTCCGCTCGCGCATTGCCGAGCGTCACGTCGCCATCGCCGCGGCCGCGCTCGTCCCGCTGCTCGTCATCCTCACGGTCTTCAAGCAATGGCCCGTCGTCCGCGCCGAGCTGCGCCACGAAGCGGCGCTGGGCGTAATCTTCGACGAAGACGTCCGCCCCACCGCCCACCCGTTCCGCCGCCTCGGCCGGGCCGGGTGGCACGACGCCTCCGCGCATCGCGAGTTCGTCCGCATCGCCAACAAGATCGCCCTGCGCAAGCGCCAGCAGCGCCGGCGCTCCGAGGAAGTGGCGCGGCTGTATCAGCTCGAAGTGATCAAGCTGCGCATGGAGCTGCAGAACATGACCCGCATCGACCGGGCCATGCGCGCGCAGTCCGAGCGCGAGCAGCTGGCGCGGTAGAATGCGCGGCGAATGCGTCGCCGCCTGCTGATCCTCGTTCTCACCGCCATCCCCCTTTTCGCGCAGGCGCCGCCGAAGCCGAAGTTCCAGCTCATCCCGGGTCCAAAGCCGGGCGGCGGCGAAGTGAAGGTCACGGTCGATCCCAAAGGCGAGACCGAGGCCGTCAACGACGAGTACGTGATCATGAGCGGCGGCGTGGCCATCGAGTATCAGGACATCAAAGTCACCGCGAACAAAATCACCTTCAACCAGCGCACTCGCGACGTCACGGCCGAGGGGAACGTCATCATCGACCAGGGCCCGACGCGCATCACCGCGTCGCAGGCCGTCTACAACCTCACCTCGAAGACCGGCACGTTCTTCAACTCCACCGGCACGATGGACCCGTCGATGTACTTTTCCGGCGACCGCATCGAGAAAGTGGACGAAGACACGTACCGCATGACCAACGGCGTCTTCACCTCCTGCGATCTCGATCGTCCGGCATGGTCGTTCCACGTTGGCCACGCCGAGATCACGATGGACGATTACGCGCGCATGCGCGACGTCTCGCTGCGCGCCCGCGACCTGCCCGTCTTCTACACGCCGCGCCTGATCTGGCCGACCAAACGCGACCGCTCGCAGGGCTTCCTCATTCCGCGCGCGCGTTACAGCGACACGTTCGGGGCGCGGCTCGAGAACGGCTACTTCCTGCCGATCGGCGAGTCCGCGGACGCCACGATCTACGGCGACATCAGCTCGAAGAGCTACTTCGGCGGGGGCGTGGAACTGCGCTACGTGCCGTCGGAGAACGTGAAGATCGGCGACCTGCGCGCGCGCGCCGTCTACAACGCGCCGGAGAAGCGCGTCGAGTGGAAGTACGAATACCGCCACGCGCAGGAGAACCTGCCCGGCGGCTTCCGCGGCGTCGTCGACGTCCGCGACTTCTCGCGCCTCGACTTCTTCCGCGACTACGACGACGACCCGAACGTCCTCACCCAGTCGAACATCTACTCGTCGGCGTACCTGACGAAGAACCGCCCCACGTATTCGCTGAACGTGCTGGCCGACCGGCGCGACTACGAGCTGCTGCAGCCGCATCCCGACCTTCCGAACCGCTTCGTCACCGCCCGCCAGCGCTACGAACAGTTGCCGTCGCTGCAGTTCCGCATGTACCCGCAGCGCGTGGGACGCACGCCGGTCTACTTCACGATGGAGTCGTCGTCGTCACGGCTGCGCACGGGCGGCGTCGACCCGCAGGGCCTGCGCACGATCAACGCGGACTACTTCCGCACCGACATCTTCCCCACGGTTTCGATGCGCGTGCAGACGCCGCAGTGGTTCTCGGTCAAGCCGCAGCTGGCCGTGCGGCAGACGGTCTACTCCGCCAGCCAGCAACTCGTCTGCGACACGCCGGAAGCGCCGGCGGAGTGCGTGGCGTGCCAGGCCGATCCGACACTCCCGGTCTGCACGCGCCGCGAGCTGCGCGATGACGAAGGCGTCTCGCGCTTTTACGCGCAGGGGCAGGTCGAAGTGGTCGGTCCGTCGTTCTCGCGGGTGTTCAACCGCGCGGTGGGCGGCTTCTCGCGCTTCAAGCACATCATCGAGCCGCGCGTGCGCTACGTCTACACGAGCAACGTCGACAACCAGAACGAGATCGCGCGCTTCGACACGGTCGACACGCCGTTCCTGCCGATCGTGCGCGACTCGGTGGAGTATTCGCTCACGCAGCGCCTGATCGGCAAGGAAGCCGCGGAGGGCGGCAGTCCGCGCGAGGTGCTGTCGTTCTCATTGCGCCAGAGCGTGGCCCTCTCCGATCCCTTTCCGGGCCTCGGCAACGCCAGCATCGGCGAGCACCAGTTCACGCCGCTCAACGCGACGCTGCGCTTCAATCCGTATCAGTCGATCACCGTCGACGCGAACGCGCAGTTCGGCAATGTGTCGCATCAGGCGGACTCGGTCAGTCTCTCCGCGAACCTGGTCGGCACCGGCACGCGCGCCGACAAGTACCTCGGCCTCGCCTACTTTGCCTCGTTCGACGACCCCGGCTTCGACAACGGCCGCAGCCAGATCCAGGTCAGCGGCGGCTCGGCGCTCGTGCGCGAACGGATTCGCGCGGACGTGCAGCTCAACTTCGACGCGACCGAGGGACGTTTTCTGTCGCAGCGCTACCTGACCGCGTGGGTGGGCTCGTGCTATGGTTTCGGCCTCGAGTATCGCCGCTATGAAGTGTACGGCGGGGTCGGCCGGCAGCAGAATTACAGCTTCGGCATCGCCGTGACGCTGAAGAACGTGGGCAGCATTGGAAGCCTCTGATTGAACCGTTCCCGCGCGCTCGCGCTCATCCTCATCGTCGTCTCTGTCGCGTGCCGCGAACAACGTGACATCGCTAAAGAGCCGGCGTTGAAGGACAACCTCACCAGCATTCGCCGCGCCATCGGCAACTTTCGCAAAGACAACGGCCGCTACCCGTACTCACTCGACGAGCTCGTGCCGAACTACATCCGCCGCATCCCCGCCGATCCGATGACCGGTTCGAAGACGTGGCGCCCGGTGACCGAGGACACGGTGCAGCCGAGCTCCGACTTTACGACCGGCACCGCCGCGGCGCCGCGGTCCGTCATCATCGACGTGCAGAGCGCAGCGCCCGGCGCGGACGCCAACGGCGTGCTCTACTCGAACTACTGACATGCCGAATGTCTACACGTTCAAGGATTTCGAGGGCAGCAGCCACCGCATCCTGCTCGAGCTGATCCGCCGCCACGCGCCGCGCGGCGGCACGCTCCTCGACCTCGGCGCCGCCGGCGGCGAGCTCGGCTCGTCGATCCGCGAGCACTTCGACCGCACCATCGGTTTTGAGTACAACGTCGACTGCGTCGGCGACCTGCTGGGCCGCTTCGACGCCGTGGCCATCGCCGACCTCGAGCGCGTCAAAGAGCTGCCGCGCGGCATCGACGTCATCGTCCTGGCCGACGTCCTCGAGCACCTCCGCTCCCCCGCCCGCGCCCTGGGCCTGGTGCGCGATGCCTTGCGCGACGACGGCTACGTGTTCATCTCCGTCCCCAACATCGCCAACGTCACCGTCCGCCTCGGCCTCCTCTTCGGCATCTTCGAATACCGCGACCGCGGCATCCTCGACCACACCCACCTCCGCTTCTACACCGTCCGCACGATCCGCCGCGAAGTCGAAAACGCCGGTTTCCGCATCCTGGCCGTGCACGGATCGTCGGTGCCGATCCGCCTCATCGCCGGACGGTTCACACCCGAGTTCGTGCTGCGCATCGGCGAACGCCTGCTGACCTGGCTCACGCGGTCATGGAGAGGGTTGTTCGCGTATCAGGTGATCCTCGTGGCGAAGAAGCGTTGACCGGTCCGCTGGGAAGCCAGCGGTCCACGCCGCCTCGAAGGCTCTGCTTCCTCATTTGTCGATGGCTTCACGTGATCTGTCATCCTGAGCAAGTGACGGCGTGTCGCGCCGCGCCTGAGGAAAGAAACGGCTTCATACCTGTCTGTCGCCCGCTACGCGGGCTGAATAAATAATCCGAGCGTTCCCCCGGCTGAAGCCGGGGGCTATTTCCTGAAGCCCGCTACGCGGGCAAGTCTGCCGCCGTAGGCGGCTCTAGAAAATAGCCCCCGGCTTTCAGCCGGGGGTTGGTACGTACCACCGAACAGCCCGCGTTAGCGGGCGACAGATACGGGAGTTTCTCGGAAGCCGCAGACACGCCCCACAGCGCGTGAAGCGTGGCGGCGAAGGAGCTTCCGCGTCAGCATTCCTCAACTCTCTTTTCCGCGAAGTGCCACTCCCGCGCCGGCGCATCGTCTGGCACCGCGAAGACGCACAACTGCCGCGCCACGTCGCCGCAAAGCAACTGACCGCGCCGCGATCCCGCATCTCGAAGAAGAGCTGAGCCGCTCACGAGGCGCCGCCTCCCGGGCGACGCCTCACGCCGCAAAACGAATGATCTCGAGCTCCGCCGAGGTGTCTACGCGCGACAGTAGCTCCTCGACGCGCGCGAAAGTCGGATCCTGCAGCACATACTCGCTGCAGCTCTCACATTGCAGCACCGGCAGATCCTTCACGATCACGATCGCACGGTCTCCGAGCTTGAACGGAAGGTCGGTGACGATCGGCTGAAGGGAACCGCCGCAAACCCGGCATTTCATCAGTGCTTCCTCCTCGTTCTCAGGTCCGGCAGCCATTCGCTCCAGTCAGGACGGTAGGCGGTAACCACTCTCACATTGTCGCCTGCGACGTCCGTCGCGAACAGCACGTGAAACGTATCTGCCGCGATGATGAGATAGCTCGGCAGGTACTTGTCTTCAGGATACGCCTCTACCAGCTCGTACGTTTCCACGCGGCAAGGATCTCGTCGCGGCGAATGTGCCGGCGCTCGAGGCGCATGGTGACGACGTCCAGAAGATCT
Organism: Thermoanaerobaculia bacterium; assembly: GCA_036387915.1. Taxonomy (GTDB): domain Bacteria; phylum Acidobacteriota; class Thermoanaerobaculia; order Gp7-AA8; family Gp7-AA8; genus QHVT01. The sequence goes on along the minus strand of DASVSV010000170.1, from coordinate 2,810 downwards.
TCCGCTCGCGCACGCAGTTCTGAATGAACCGAACGGGATCAGGGTGGAACGCTAGACATCGCGAGCGAGCTTACCAGCCGCGCCGCGCCGCCGGCGCCCCAGGATCGTCGCGAGTGCCAACAGCGCCAGCCCCAGCCAGGCGGTCCACCACCACCCCCTCCCGACTCTGCGCGAGAAGATCACTTCGTGGTCGCCGGCGGGGACGGGGGTGCCGGCGAAGAGCATGTCGGTTTCGATGGGGCGGACGGCGTGGCCGTCGATGGTGATCGCGAGCTCGGGGGAGAGTTTCTCGGAGGATGCGAGGTAGAACGGGGCCGCGGACGAAGTGAGGATGCGCTGTTCGTGCGGCGCGTAGAACCGGAGCGAGACCGTCGGAGTCGACGGAGGGAACGAGGGCGCGGGAACGGGATCGTCGGTGATCACGGCCTCCCGCGAAAAGTCGACGTCGCGCGCCGCGAGGAATTCGTCGTCGTTGAGTTTGCGCAGTTTCGAAACGGCGCGGAAGCGCGGCAGTTCGGCGAGGTTGCGGAAGAGACGCCCCTCGGGCAGCTCCCGGTCGAACATCACCGGCGTGGTCACCCGGCCGTAGAAAACAGAGCGTGCGTTCTCGGCCTGCAGGACGTAGCCCTGCACGTTCTTCGCGCGGATGTACAGCGTGACGGTCTCGCCGAGGCGGGCGTGGGGGCGGAGCGGGATGTAGACCTTGCTCATCACGTTCGCCTCCTCCGCCGTGAACGCGCGCGACCAGACGACCGCGTCGTTTTTCGCGAGCGACACTTCGAGACGGCCGGCGCCGGACTCGATGTTGACGGGCAGCTCGATGGACCAGAACGGCTCCGCGTCGACGCGGATCTGTCGCTCGAGCGTCGAGCCGTGTTTGAACGCGATCGTGCCGGTCTCCTTCACGCCCGGGACCGTGGCCTTGAAGATCCCCCACTTCACGATGTCGATGTATTTGTGCTCGATGAACCAGCGCACGCCGAGGAGGGCGTTCAGCGGGTCGTCGAAGTTGTAGGTCGGGCTGAAGAACGTGATCACGGTGGACTGCCCATTCCACGAGCTCGGGTCGATGCGTTGCAGCAGCTTGCGATACGAAGCCTCGGAACTGAAATGGCTGCGCACGTCCTCGACGCGGATCAGCTCCGACGAGTTGGGCCAGAGGTAATCCATCATCGGCGCGATGCGGAACGGTGGCTTCTCGTTCTGCAGAAAGGCGACGGTCGGCGTCGTGGCCACACGCGCCTGCTCGTGCGTGAGGTACGGATGGAAGCGTCCGGCGAAGAGCGCCAGGTCGAAGGCGATCAAAATCGCGATTGCGTCGTAGACGAGCTGCCTGCGCAGTCGCGCGGCGGCGGCGAGATATGCGATCGGAATCGGCAGCAGCAACCCGACGCGCGCCAGCGCGGAGTATTTGAAGCCCGGCACTTTCGCCATCCACGTCGAGATCAGCGGCGCGCCGAACATGCACGCGGCCAGCAGCACGGCCACGGCGAGCCAGAACCAGCGCGCGCGTGCGCGTCGATTGAAGAGGCCGAGAACGGCCAGAGGAATGGCGAGCAGGCCGAGGTAGAGCGTCGACTCGACGTAGTTGTTGAGGACTCCGAGCTTCGGATTGCCGACCCAGTTCTTGTACGCGGGATTGCCGAGGTGGTCGGGCTGCACGAAGGCGCGCGCGTGCGCGAGCGGATAGACGGCGGCGAGACTGGTCGTTTTCCGCACCTCGAGGTAGCCGGTACGCCGCACCAGTTGGATGAACGGGATCAGAGTCGGCAGCGCGATGAGAAACGCGAGCAGCACGCCGAACGCGGCGCGCGCGGCGAGGCGGACCGGAAAACAGTGCACGAACAACGCATACGCGAGCGTCATCCACGCGCCGTATGCGATGGCGGCGGGGAAGCCGGAGATCGCGTATGCGAGGGCGACGAGCGTCGTCACGACGACCGGCGTGCGGCGGCGGTGGAACGTGCGGCGCACGATCCAGAGCAGCGCGGGATAGAGCACGGTCGTGTTCGTGATCTGCCAGAGCCAGCGCACGGAGTAGACGCCGGCGGCGGCGAAGAGCAGCGCGCCGATGGCGGCGCCGCGGCGTCCGAGACGTTCTTCGCGCAGCCAGAGATAGGCGAAGACGAAGGAGGCGTTCAGCTTGAGGAACGCCATGGCCGTGTAGAGCCACGTCAGCGGCACGAGCAGCGGCAGCAGCGCGAACGGCGTCAGCGTCGCCGCGGCGGACGAGCCGAAGCCGGGGACACCGGAGGCGATGTATGGATTCCAATGGAAAGTGCGCGGGTCCTGCTTGGCCGCCGCGAGCAGCGTAAAGTACGCGGTGGGCGGATCGTTGAGCAGCGAGTTCTGCGCGCGGACGACGTCCAGCGGCTGGCCCATGTTCCACGGGCTGAAGTTGAGGAAGACGTCGTTCGGCGACACGACGCGCCCCATGAACGCGACCGGGAAGAAGAACACGAAGTTGACCACCGCGAGCGCGAGGAGGGCCGTGCGGTGCTTGCGAATGAAACGAGCCAATCGGCCCATACTTTATCCTGAGGAGCGAAGCGGCGAAGGATCTCCGGAGCCCCCTGCAAGAGCATGCAACGAGGCACGCGCGTCCAGAGGGCTCCGGAGATCCTTCGCTATCGCTCAGGATAAAGTGCGAAAAACAAGATGAAGAAGCTGGTCGTGGCAGCCGACATCGACGAATCGCTCGACGCGCGGGCGCGGGGCGACGCGCGGTTCGAGATCGTGCGGCGGCCGGTGCGGACGGAGGCGGAGCTGGCGGCGGTCGTCGGCGACGCACACGTGCTGGCTACGCGCGC
>DASVSV010000169.1:0-6914 GCA_036387915.1 Thermoanaerobaculia bacterium | reverse complement strand
TCAGCCCGCCTCCCCCGCGGTGGGCGGGCTGAAGCCACGCCCTACGTTTGGCAGCCGTTCCGTTGGTTGGCGGTGTGAGGATGGCGTATCAGCAACCAGAAACCCCTCACCCGAATCGCGGCAACGCCTCAGGCAACCCTGAGCAGCCGCCGCAACTTCTCCACCAGATCGGCCGCGTCGAACGGCTTGACCAGGTACTCCTCGGCGCCGAGGGCGGCGGCGCGGCGGCGGTCTTCGACGGTGGATTCGGTCGAGATCACCATGATCGGGATGTCCTTGTGGACGGGGTGGTTCTTGAGGAAGCTCACCAGTTCGAGACCGTTGATGTCGGGCATGTTGATGTCCGTCAGGATGGCGTCGAACTTGTGGTGCGGGAGAGTCTTGAGGGCCTCGAAGCCGCTGGCCGCTTCGACGATCTCGAGGTCATAGCTCTCCGTCCCCCCCTCGATGATCGTGGTGAGGTAGGCCCGCATCGACGAGGAATCTTCGACCACGAGAATCTTCATGACGTCAGTGCCGCCCCGCCCTCTCGGATGCGAATACCGCGTTGCCGAACGCATAACCTGCCTGCGACAGGAAAATCTCCAGGCCGGTCATACTGTCGATCGGCGCGCGGTGCTCCGCGTTATCGCCGTACAGGATACCAATGGCGCGGTTGCCGTGCAGGATCGGAAGTGCGACGACCTCCGTCGGCAGCAGGCCGCCCAGGCGCTCGATGAGCTCCATGTTGGCGGGGGTGCGGCGCATCTTGCCGCGATGGGCCTCGCTGGCCGCGACCACGTCCGCGAGCACGGAAGGCTGCGTGCGCGCGATGCGGAGATCGCGGACGCGGGCGTTCATCGCCTCGCCGCCGCCCGTCACGCCGAAGCCGCCCAGGCCGACGAACGCGTCGTCGGAGGCCATGAACAGCGCGCCGCGATCGAGGTACTCCGCGGACAGGCGGAGGATCGTGGCCGAGACTTCGCCGATGTCGTTCGGGTTCGACAGCTCGTTGATGAGCTGCCGCAGCAGGCCGAACGAGCGGTCGATGGTTTCCTTCGTGGCCTGCTCGTAGAACTTCTTCCCTGCCTCGACGCCGCCGCCGGTGAGCTGTTCCCACTGCGCGAACGAGCGCTCGGCGAACAGCAGCAGCTCGTCGGCGAAGAGCGCGAGCTCTTCCTCGACCAGTCCCGGCTGCATGCGCGCGGGCGAAGGCTTGGTGAGATAGAGGTCCGCGCCGCGGCGCAGGAGATCGTGACGGCGGCGCAGGTCGGCGTGTTCGTCGATCACGACGACCGGCAGCCGCGGGTTCTTGCGCTTGACCTGCTGCATGAGGCGCACGGAGGCGTCGTCGGAGGTCAGCTCGAGGAACGTGACGAAGAACGAGTTGGAGCGGAAGAGGTCCGTCATCGACGTGCGCACGTCTTCGAGGGAGCCGTACTGGAAGATCTTCACGCCCTGCTTCGTGAACGCGCGGCGCGCGGCCACGCGCACCAGAGGGTTGCGCTCGAAGAGGACGACGTTGCGATACGCGGCGTCGGGCGACTCCACCTCGAACAAGCCGCCCGCGACCTTGAACTGGCCGGAGGGAGGCGTGGCGGGGACGGGTGGACGCGGTGGCGGCGGCGCGACGTCGGGCAGCTCGTCGATCGGCGTGAACTCGTCGCGGCTCGGGAAGGGCAGGACGTTGTCGGTGGCCGTAGCGGCGGTGCCGGGCAGTTGCGGCGCGGGCGTGGGCGGCTCGAGCGGCTGGCCCAGGCCGAGGTTGAGGGAGGCGGGGGTGGTCTCGGCGGGGGCGGAGCCGCGCAGCAGCGCCTTCCCCACCTTCAGCGACTCCTCCAGTCCCTTCAGAGGCTTGATCTTTTCGCCTTCGCCGGTGCCGAGGAGCTTGTTCGGCGGGAATCCGCCCTCGCGGAAGAGCTGATCCGGCTCGTACTCCAGGTCGGCGGCGCCCATCGAGTCGCTGAGGATGAAGTTGAACTCCCCTTCCTTGCTGACGAGCAGCGGCGTGACGACGTTGAGGATGCGCTGGCGCACCGCGTTCGCGAGGTCGTCACTGGAGAGGACGTTCATCTCCAGCAGCGCGGTGCCCGCCGGGATGCCGCTCTCCTCCATCTGCCGCACGAGCCTGGCCTGTTCGGCGTTCACGAGCAGTGACGCGTCGAGGAACGACACCAGGTCGGGATGTTCGGGCGACGCGGCGTTGACCACGAGGCCCTGACGGAAGAGGACCGTGTGCCGCCCGCTCTCGTTGATGATCTCCAGCACGCCGGTACGGCGCGACAGGTAGACGATCTGGATGATGTCGGTCAGGGAGAGGTCTTCGAGCCTTCCGAGAAGGCTCATCCTCGTCCGCTCCCGCCGTCAGTCCTTCGCCGCTCGTTCTTCAGCACCGCCGAGATTGTAGCGTTTCAGGATTCCGTCGAGGATGCCGTTGATGAACTGGCTCGATTTCTGGGTCCCGTACTTTTTGGCGATCTCGATGGCCTCGTCGATGATGACCAGCTTCGGCGTGTCGTCCTCGTGCAGGAACTCGTAGACGGACATGCGGATGATGTTGCGGTCGACGACGGCCATCCGCGAGAGGCGCCAGTTCTCGGCCTGGTTCTGGATCATCTCGTCCAGCTCGGAGATGTGGTTGATGGTGCCGCGGAAGATCTTGGTCGCGAACTCGCGAGTGTTGGGCTTCGACTTCTGCAGTTCCTCGAACGTATCGATGATCTGGTCCGGCTGGTTCCCGGACATGTCGTGTTGAAAGAGCATCTGCAACGCGAGCTCGCGTGCTTTGCGGCGGGCACCCATCAGAACGACACCTCTGTGCGAAGGGCGCGCCACAAGTTGGCCATCTCGATGGCCGCCAGCGCGGCCTCCCAGCCCTTGTTCGAGGTCCCCGCCGAGGAGCGCTCGACGGCCTGCTCCAGGGTGTTGACGGTGATCACTCCGAACGCGATCGGGAACCGTGTCTCGACAGCGACGCGCGACAATTCATTCGTGACCTGCGCGGAGATGTATTCAAAGTGCGGGGTGTCCCCGCGCAGCAGACATCCGAGGGTGACCAGGGCGTCGTGCACGCCCGCGAGCTGCGCCGCGAGCTGCGGGATCTCGAACGCACCCGGCACGCGGTAGAGCGCGATGGCATCGTCGGCCGCGCCGTGCCGCGTGAGGCACGACACCGCCCCGTCGATCAGTCCCGACACGATCTCGTCGTTGAAACGCGAGGCGATGACACCGAAACGCAACCCCGACGCATCGAGGTCTCCTTCAAAAGAACGCGGCATGACGGCGCGGATTAGAGTCGCGCTGTCGTTGCGCGTCAAGTCGGGGGACGACCAGGGGCCTCCCGTCGTTCCCTGTCGAATGCGCAACGAAGCGGCGCTACTTCGCAGCGCCCTTGGCGGCGACGGAGCTGGGCGACTTCTTGTCGTCGCGCTCGCGTTCGCGAGGGGTGGCGTAGAAATCGAGGATGCCGCGGTAGATCGCGTCGGCGAGGTGCTGGCGGTGCTTCTTGGTCTGCAGCAACTCGCGGTCCTTGCGATTGTTGAGATTGACCACCTCGAGCAGCATGCGGGTCGGGACCTGATTGTGACGGATCACCGCCGGCACCCACGGGTGCTTGCCGCGCATGACGTTGTCGCGCACCGGCTCGAATGGATGGACCTTCAGACCGTTCTTGGCGAACGACTCCATCACCGACTCCGCCAGCTCCCGCGACAGGCCTTCGGCCACCAGCGCGTCGGCGCGCGAGTGTGTGACCGTCGGCTGCTCGCGCACCTCGGCCCGGGTCAGGTAAATGTCCCCCTTCTTGCGGTACGAGCCGGTCACGAAGCTCGCACCCGGGACGTACGCCATCGCGCCGCGCAGCGAGGGATGGAGCGAGTCCGCGTGCAGCGAGATGAAGATCACCTTCTCGCGCGCCACGCCGCCGTTCATGGCGCGGCGGAACATCGAGTTGGCGAGATACCAGCGGAAATTCACCCCCACGATCGCGTCGTCGAGAAGGTACTTCGGCGTGGTCTGCACGTAATGATCGCGAATTTCGGGGAGCACATTGCGGTCCGCGATCGTGAAGCCGTGCTTCTTCGACTTCGTGATCATCGAGACGCGGACGTTTTCTTTTTCGAGGACCTTCTTGAGGCGGCAGGCGACGTCGTAAACGTACGTCGACTCCCAGACCCCGTCGTGCTCCGTCCCCGGATCGTTGCCGCCGTGACCGGCGTCGAGGATCACGTGCACGCCCGCGAGACCCTCCGCGCGGGTGCGCCTGGCGACCTTGGCGCTCTCGCGGCGATTGGTCTCGCGCGCGACGCGGGTCGGGTCGTCCTGCGGCAGGTACTCGGGGAGCAGCAGGTCCATCGGGATCTTCACCGGATAGCCGACCGGCAGCCGCGCGACGTCCTCGATCTCGTTGAACTTCGTGATGCGATCGAGGACGTCCCCGACGTCTTTCGCGTGAATGCGGCCGGTGAAACGGATGGCCACGGACGAATAGAGCGCCTCGCCCTTCTGCAGGCGATAGACGGCGTGAGGCTCGCTGCCGGCGCGGGCGTATGCGAGGGAAGGCGGCGTCAGGCTCGCGGGTCCCGGGACCACGGCCGCTGCCGCCTCCGGAACATCTTCATCCGCTGCTGCACGCTCAGTCGCATCGTCCGGTTTCCGAACCTCTGCTGCCGTCTTCGGTGCATTCTCTTCCTCCGGCCCCCCGCCGAAAGCGGCGGTGAGCAAACGTTGTGGAACGAGGATCACGTCACCTTTGCGCGTCGAGAGTCCCTGGGAAGGATTGGCCTTGCGGATGAGGGTGTAGTTGGCGCCGTCGCCGGTGAACCACTCCGCGATCTTCCAGAGCGATTCCCCTTCGATGCCGCGCGCGCCGACGACGAGGTGCTTCCACGAGCCGTCGGCCGTGCGCTGGTCTTTCGGAAAGAGGGTGCGGATGATGTCGCGCTGCAGCTCGGGCTTCAGAAGCGAGAACGGCACGCGGATGGATTGATGCGTCTTGAGGTTCTCGTCGGCCTCGTTCAGGGCCGCGATCTCTTCCCAGTTCGTGGCGTCGCCGGTCACCCGCCGCGCCAGCCGCGTCCACGCGTCGCCCTCGTGCGGCTGCACGCGCACGTCCAGCTCATAGTCCCGGGTGAGCGTCGCGCGCAACTGCGGCGAGATCTGAGCGGTGGCGATGGGAGCTTGCGTCGTAGCCGAGGTCGCGGCGAAAAGCACCGCCGCCTGGAGATTCAGGAGAATCCACACCCACCCGCTACGCACGCCGAAATTGTACACCCGCGCGGACGGTGCCAGGCGACTCACGAGGAAAACGACCGGGAGGCCTCCGGCGGGCCGGTACGACCGGCGGCGCTGATTGGCCTAGCCTGAACGCACGTGCTGTCCACCAAACACGTGTTTGCGCGACGACTGGGCTCACTAAGCGCCGCCGGTCGCACCGGCCCGCCGGAGGCCCCTCGTCGTCTCCCTCGCGTGGGCGTTCAGCAGCCGCCCTTGCCGAGCTCGCAGCGGGAGACCTGGGAGCCGCTGCAGCTCAGGGTGACGAGGTCGAGATTCTTCCCTTTGCATTGCGCGGAGTCGCAGCGCGAGCGGCTGATCTCGCGGCAGACCTGCATGCCGCTGCCGGCGCCGCGCATCTGCGCCGCTTTCGGCGGCGGACTGCCGACGCCGGTCTGCGCCACCGGCCGGCCGTCGACGAACGCGGGACGATAGAGACAGGACGTACAGAGCACGAACAGCAACGCGAGCGGAAGAACGCGGCGCATGGGAGAACCCTCCGTGAAAAGACTACGCGCCTTCGAGGATCTTCGGCAACTGCTTCCAATACTCCGTCTCGCGCTCGAAGAAGCCCGCGGCGCGGAACAGCGACCGCTCCGCAAAGTGCGGCCCCATGATCTGCAGCGACAGCGGCAGCCCCGCGCCGTCGAAGCCCGAGGGGACGGCGATGGCCGGAATGCCCACCAGGTTGGCTGGCGCGGTGAAGATGTCCGAGAGGTACATCGACAGCGGATCGTCGGCCTTCTCGCCGATGCGGAAGGCCGGCTCCGGCGTCGTCGGCGTGATCAGGTAATCGCAGGTCTTGAACGCCTTCGCGAACTCGTGTCGCAGCTTGGCCCGCACCCGCTGTGCGCGTCCGTAATACGCGTCGTAGTAGCCGGACGAGAGCGCGAACGTGCCGAGCATGATCCGCCGCTTCACCTCCGCGCCGAAGCCCTCGCCGCGCGAGTCGAAGTAGACCTCGTCCAACGTCCGCGCGCGCTCGCTGCGATGGCCGTAACGGATGCCGTCGAAGCGCGACAGGTTCGCGCTCGCCTCCGCGTTCGCGACGATGTAGTAGACGGCGATGGCGTACCCGATCGTCGGAATGCTGACTTCCTCGACGATCGCGCCGCCACCGCGCAGCACGGCCACCGCGGCGTCGAAGTTCGCGCGCACCTCACCCTCGAGCCGCTCCACGGCTTCGCGGACGATCCCGAAGCGCAGCCCTTTCACGCCGGCCTCGACGTCCGCCGCGTAGTCGTCGACGCGCTCCGTGCTCGAAGTCGAGTCGAGCGGGTCGTGCCCCGCGATCATCCCCAGCACCTCGGCGCAATCGCACGCGGTTTTCGTGACGATGCCGATCTGATCGAGTCCCGACGCGAACGCCACCAGTCCCCAGCGGCTGATGCGCCCGTACGTCGGCTTCAGTCCCACCACGCCGCAGAACGCCGCCGGCTGCCGCACCGAACCGCCCGTTTCCGAGCCGAGCGCCGCCGGCACCATGCGCGCCGCGACCGCCGCCGCCGAGCCGCCCGACGAGCCGCCGGCCACGCGCGCGAGGTCCCACGGATTGCGCGTGACGCCGAACGCGGAGTGCTCCGTCGACGATCCCATCGCGAACTCGTCGAGGTTGGCCTTGCCGACGATCGACGCGCCGCGCGCGCGCAGTCGTGCGACGGCGG
>DASVSV010000168.1:0-3220 GCA_036387915.1 Thermoanaerobaculia bacterium | reverse complement strand
AGAAGAACGTGGGGGTGATGCTCGAGATCTGAATGTTGCGCAACGCGGGATCGAGCGACTCCACCGGGTCGTCGTCCTGCAGTTTGAGACAAACCTGTCCGCCCTCGCACTCCGAGATCTTGTACTCGTACCGCAGCGACCAGCGCGTGCGCTGCCGCGCCACCTTGCTGGTCTCGATCGATAACCCCCGCTGCCGGATGGTCAGTCCGGGGCGCGTGCTGTCGTCGGTCTGGAAGAGCTGAACCTGCAAAGGCACGTTCCAGCGGCTGATGAACGGCTCGCGGAACGTCAGAAACACTTCCTGTTCCTCGCGGCCACCGACGAGCTCGAGCCCGAGATAGCGCCCGCTTCCGAAGAGATTGCGATGCGCGACGGCGACGCTGACGCGCTCGTGCACCTCGGGGCTCCCGTCACCGTTCGCTTCGATTGGTGCCTCGGGGTCTTCGCCTTCCTCTTCATCTTCAAGCTCGATGTCCTGATTGCCGCGCTCCACGCGCAGACCGACCGACCCACTCAGCGTGAGGTTCTTCCCTTCCTCCACCTGGATCACCACGTCGCGGTCCTCGACCGTGGTGCCGGCCTGCTCCGGCTGGATCTCGATGCGCTGGAAGATGCCCAGGCGGTAGAGCTCCTGCTGCGCCTCGAGCATGCGCGTGTAGCTGAACGGATCGCCCGGATCGAGGTCGGCGCGGCGCAGCACGACGTCGCGGTCCGTGTACGTGTTGCCGCGCACCGTCACTTCGCCGATGTCGACATGCGGCCCCTCGGCCACCACGTACGTCACCGTCGCGCGGGTCTTGTCGTCGGTGATGTCGACGCGCGGCGTGACCTGCACTTCCGTGTGTCCGGCGTTCGCGTAGTACGACTGCAGCGCGACGACGTCCTCGTGCAGGAACTGCGGATTGAGCGGCTCTCCTTCCTGCAACTGCGGCTTCGGCGCCTGCGCGTGCTCGCTTTCGTCGACCCCCTCCGTGCGCACGCTGGCCAGCAGCGTCTGCGGGCCTTCGACGATCGGGAAGTCGACCGTCATCGTGCCCGCCGCGTCGTTCAGGTTCACCACCGGCTCCGCCACCGTAGCCTCGGAGAATCCCTGCAGGCGATAGAACGACTCCAGCGCGTCGCGGTCGTCCGCGATCTGCTCGCGGGTCACGCCGGTCGGGCGGCGCAACAGCGACGACAGGATGCGACGGAACCCGCCGCCCGAGGTCGTGGCCACGTTGCGATGCAGCTCCTTCTCCGGCATGACGATGTTGCCGCTGAACGTGACGTCCGCCAGCCGGTAGCGCGGTCCGGCCCGGACGTGGAAGGTCGTCGTCCAGACGTTGTTCTCGAGCGTGCTCTCCGTGTCGACGGACGCGGCGTAGTGTCCGCGCCCCTGCAGTCCCTGCACGATGTTGTCGGCGGCCTGGTCGACGGCGTCCTCGCTGTACTCCTGATTGCGTCCGAACGGCAGCCAGCGCCGCACCGCGCCGCGGTCGATTCCTTCGACCGTGACGTGCACGCGCGGGCCGACGTTCACGCGGTAGCGCAGCGTCACGCCTTTCGTGGCCGGGTCGTAGGTGTGGTTGACGAAGTCGACGTCGGCGCGGCGGTAGTGGCGGCGCACGGCGTAGTTCTTGATCCGGTTCGCGTCCTCGCGTGCCTCGCCGAGGATGAACGTCGAGCCGGGCTTGTGGCGCATGCGGCCGGTCAGCTCCGCGGTGCTGAACGGCGCCGTGTTTCCTTCGAGGACGACCTGCGCGACCTTCGCCTCGGGCCCGGAGGTGACGTGGAAGATCACGTCGGCCGTGCTGCGCTGCCGGTCGAAGTTCGTCTCCGGATCGACGGTCGCATCGAGGTAGCCGTGGCGGCGCAGCATGTCCTGGATCGCGGTGGCGCTGTCGTCGACGGCGTCGAGGGAGAGCACTTCGCCGTTGCGGACGGTGAGCTCGCGTTGCGCGCGCGTGCGCTGCTGCCGCTCCGCCAGCCCTTCGACCGTGATCTGGTCGACGCGGTAGTTGAGGAAGAGCCCGAACGTCAGCACGACGCCGCCCTCGCCCGGCGTCGCGTCGACGCGCACGTCGCGGAAGTTGCCCGTGCGATAGAGGTTCTTGATCGACGACTGCAGCCCGCGCATCGTCACCGGCTGCCCCGGCTGCAGCGTGACCTCGCTGGCAATGGCCTCGGTGTCGAAGCGAGCATCCGCGCGGAAGTTGATCTGCGCGATCGGCGTGCCGTCCGCCGCCCGCGTGTTCACGGTCGTCACCGGCGGCAACGGCAACTGTGCTGCCGGCGCCCCGCCGGCCGTACTGCCAGCCCCCGGCTGGACCGGCTCTCCCGGCGTCGCGCCCATCGTCGCCGACGTCGCAAAGTCCTCTTCCTCGTCGTCGCCCCAACGCCACTGCGCGTCGTACCGGCGGCGGAAGCGCGCATCGAGCCGGTACTCATCCGCCTCGTCGCGCGTCAGGCGAATGGTCCAGTCGCGATTGACCAGCCACTCCAGCACCTGGCGGCTCTGCTGGTTGTCGAGGTTGTAGACCAGCAGGAAGCGGATGTCGTTCGACAGCCGCTTCTCGAACGACACGCGCGGCCCGGCGCCTCCCTCGGAATCGAGCGAGCCCGGGTCGTACGAGAACGAGTCGACGAACGGGAACACGCGGGAGCCGATCAGCGAGCCGATGCTCTGGTAGAGCAGCGACTGCCCCATCACCCCAAGGCCGGCCTGCTGCGCGCCGGTCGTGGTTCCTCCGGTCAGGCCGCCGAAACCGAGGATCGAGAAGAGCGTGATGTCGGACGCGGGCGGATCGCTCGTCACGGTCGGCGACATGCGGTCGAGCGTGCCGGTGAGATTCACCGTGACCTCGTACGGGCCACTCTCGTTTTCCGAGCCGAAGCCGGAGACCGTTCCCTCGATCGTGACGTCGAAGAACGGGTCGATGCGGAACGGATTCTGGAACGCGATCGTGCCGCGCACGACGCGATAGTCGACGTTCTGGATGCGCACCGAGCCGCCTTCGTCGAGCGTCAGCTCGCCGAGGATGACCGGGTTGGCCATCGTGCCGGTCACGTCGAGCTCCGCGGACGCCGTGACCTCGGCCAGGTTGTTGCGGATGGCCAGCGTGCCCGGCGCGTTGAGGCGGATGCGCAGGTCGACGCGGTCCTGCCACGTCGCGGCGCCGGCCGGCGTCACGCGCGAGCGCGACAGCAGCGCGTTGAGCAGCGCCTGCTGGATGTCGAAGTC
>DASVSV010000167.1:0-2442 GCA_036387915.1 Thermoanaerobaculia bacterium | reverse complement strand
AGGCGGCCCATTCGCGACGCGCGCGGTGTTCGCAAAGAGGCCACCAAGCTGTTCCTGCTGTTGTCGCCGCCGATCGCGAGAGTGGTCGCGGCCACACGCGACGTGTCGACGGCGCAGAGTCGCAACATCCTCAGCGTTCAGGCTGGACGAATGAACTTCAAGGTCGACCTGAACAAGCTCGTTGACGTCGAGGTCGTGGTGAAGGTGGGCGACAAGCGCGACACCTTCACGCTCAAAGTGGGCGAGGTGTCATGACGACGACCGTCAGCCTGCTGCGCATCCGCGCGGCGGCCGACGATCCCCTGGCCGTGCAGATGCGCGGCCAGGCCGCGCTGCGGCCGCTCGACCTGCGCCCGGCCGCCATGCCGGCGCACGCGATCCTCTGCGTGCGCCGCATGAGCGACCCGCTGCCCGGCGCCATCGACCTGCGCACGTCGCACGCATCCCGTCCGACGGAGTGGGAGCGCGCCGCGCGCGTCGCCGTCAGCCGCGCGTTCTCCGCCGCCGTGCGTCCACTGCGCGCGCCGGCCGTGCCGGCCGAGGCGGAGGCGGTGCTGTTCGACGACCGCGCGGAGCTCCTCGCCTGCGCCGCACGCGACGTCGCCCGCGGCGAGCCCGCGAGCTGGTACTGGGCACAGACCTTCCCCTCGCTCACCATCGACGCCGTCGTCCGCGAGCTCGCCCGCGAACCACGCTACCTCCCGATCGTCATCGAACTGCTCGCCCGCTCCGGCGACGCCGTCGCCTTCGCGCGACTGCTCTCGACGGAGCACGTGGCAACGTTGTGCGGCAGCGTGGAGCTGAAAGCCGCGGCCGCGATCGTCGCTCCCCTCGCCCACATCGAGAGCGCGCCTTCCTTCACGCGACCGGCACTCGCACGCGCGGTCACTCTTCTGGCCGCCTCACACGCGCCCGAGCTGGCGACGTCCGCGGCGGCGAGCACCCTGACGATCGAACAGCACCTCTTCCTCATCGCATTGCTGACCCTCCATCGCGCCCCCGAAACCGCGGACAGCCAACGCTTCTCTATGGAGTGCGGCGGCCTGGCCGCCGCTTTCCAAGTCGCGGCGCTGAGCTCGCCCCACTCCATAAAACCGACAGCGGAACAACCGCGCAACGAAGCAGAACCCGCGCAATCGCGACGGGCCGCACCCAACGACGTCGCGCATGCATCGCACGCAACATCCCCCCTGACGAGCAACGAGCAACGTCGCGTTCCCCAGCGCGACCTCCTCGAACCAGAAGGCGAACGCGTCCCCGCGCCGCGGCGGGCTAAAGCCCGCCGCTCCACGCCCTCGCATACGCCGACGCTCCTCACCGCCACCCACGCCACCGGCCACGCCGGCGTCTTCTTCCTGCTGAACGTGGCCATTGCCCTCGGCTACTACCGCGATCCCCGCGAGCGGCGGCTCGACCTCCATCCGTGGGACTTTGTCGCGCTGGCTGGTCGCGCGCTGTTCCCGAAGCTCGACGACGAGCCGCTCTTCGAGCTCCTGGACGAGCTCGCGCCGCCACATCGCCGGCGGCGCCGCATCTCCCGTCCGCTCGTGGCGCGCATGCGCCGTCTCCTCGCCGCGGTCGAGCTGCCGCCGCGCATGCTCATTCGCCGCTACGGCCGCATCGCCGTCACCCCCGCACACGTCGAGGTCTCTTTCTCGCTCGAAACGCACCCCATCGAGATCCGCATGGCCGGTCTCGACCGCGATCCGGGATGGATTCCCGAGGCAGGACGTCATGTCGCCTTCCACTTCGACTAGCCCGCAGCGGACTAGCGTTCATTTCCGGCTCTGCTTTCTGGAGGCCGTCCGCCACGTCGTCGACCAGTTGTCGACCAACCTCGGCTCGCTCGACGAAGTCCTCGACCAGTTCCCGTTCATCCGCGCCTACCTCGACGAGATCGAGAAGCTCGGCTCCGCCAACATGCGCGAGTGGGAGCGCGGCATCGAAGGACACCTGCCGATCCGCGCCCTGCGCGAGGCACTGGCGCTCGACGACCGCGCGGTCATGCTCCTCTTCGGCATCGGCCTGATCGAAGAAGACCCGCGCTTCGGCTTCCTCATCGAATGCGCGCAGCCCACCCCCGCGCAACAGCACCGCCCCACCCTCGGCCTCCTCACTTCATGGTGGCGCGACGAAGACGGCCCACCTGTGCGCGAGCTGATCCGCGTCCTGCTCGACAACGGCCTCATTCAAGTCCTCAACGCCGACGCGCCTCGCCTGCAGTGGGTCTTCCAGAGCCCGCCCGCCGTCTGGGACGCGTTGCGCGGCGAGATGCCGCCGATGCCCGCGCCGTGGCTCCTCTTCACACCCGCGCACGAGCTGCCATCACGCGACGAGTTAATCGTCAACGACACGCTCCGCCGCGCTGTCGACACTGTGCCCGCGCTCATCGACTCCCGCGACGTGAAGTCGCTGATCGTCCGCGGCCCGCTGCACAACGGC
>DASVSV010000166.1:0-6742 GCA_036387915.1 Thermoanaerobaculia bacterium | reverse complement strand
GTTTCGCCGCTTTTTCGAAGGGGAGATCCGTAAAGAAGATGGCTGATCTGGGAAAGAAGTACACCTGCTATAGCTGCCACACGAAGTTCTACGATCTGGGCAAGCCCGTGCCCCTCTGCCCCAAGTGCGGAGCGGACCAGCGTGACGCCGACGAGGCACCGGTTTACACGGCACCGCGCGGCCGTGCGGCACGCGTCGTGGAAGAGCCCGCGGAGGAAGAAGAATTTACGCCGGCCGCGGCGAGCCCCGACGCGGCGGATGAGGAAGGTGAAGACACCTTCGTCGCCGCCGAGGACGATCGCGAAGACGACGCGGACGAAGAAGAAGAAGAGTATTAACAGTGCGGCAGGGCGGGCGCTCACGTGCCCGTCCTGCTCAGCGGGAGTCTTGCGATGCGGAACGTCGGTCTTCTCGGTTGCGTCGGAGTGCTCATCCTCGCGGTGATCCTCTTCGGCGCTTATTACGTCAGCGTACGGAACAACCTCGTCGGACTCGAAGAGAGCGTCAACCAGCAGTGGGCGCAGGTCGAGAGCCAGTATCAGCGGCGATATGACCTCATCCCGAATCTCGTGCGCACCGTCGAAGGCGCGGCGAACTTCGAAAAGTCGACGCTCGAAGCGGTCGTCAACGCGCGCTCGCGCGTCGGACAGGTCGCCGCTCCGGCCACCGGCGGGCCCCCGGGCGCGGCCGCGCCGGGCATCACCAGCAACCCGGCGCAGATGGAGCAGTTCGCGCAGGCGCAGGCCGCACTCAGCGGCGCGCTCTCGCGATTGCTCGTGGTCGTCGAGCGCTATCCGGAGCTGAAGGCGAACCAGAACTTCCTCGAGTTGCAGTCGCAGCTCGAAGGGACGGAGAACCGCATCGCCGTCGAGCGCCAGCGTTACAACGACACGGCGCGCGAGTTCAATACTGCCATCCGTCGATTCCCGGCCAGCCTCGTGGCGAACATGAGCGGCTTCAAGGCGAAGGCGTATTTCCAGGGCACGCCGGGCAGTGAGAAGGCACCCGAGGTCAACTTCGACTTCGGCACGGCCACCACGGCGACCCGGTGAAGCGTTTCCTCCTCGCGATCCTCCTCGTCGCCGCGACCGCGGTCGCGGCGCTGGAGGTCCCTCCCGCGCCCACGCAGTGGGTGACGGACCAGGCCGGAATCCTCGGCGGCACGGAAGAGGATCTGCTCAACCGCAAGCTCTCGGATTTCGAGCAGTCCAGCGGCGCGCAGTTCATCATCTACACGCTGCCGTCGCTGCAGGGCGACTCACCCGAGGAATTCAGTATCCGCGCGGTCGAGCAGTGGAAGGTCGGCCAGAAGAAATACGACAACGGCCTGGTGATCTTCGTCTTCGTCGAAGAGAAGCTCGTGCGCGTCGAAGTCGGTTACGGACTCGAAGGCACCGTCACCGACGCGTTCTCGTCGCGCGTCATCCGCGAGTACATTGGGCCGCGCTTCGCGGCCGGCGACTACGCGGGCGGACTCAATGCCGGCGCGGACGCGCTCATCGCGAAGATCCGCGGCGGCGAGGCGCCGGTGCCGCCGCTGCAGCCGCGCGGCGCGGGACAGGGGCAGGGCGGACAGCAACCGGCGGGCGACATCCCGCTGCCGATGATCATCATCATCCTGTTCGTCATTTTCTTCGTGATCGTGCCGATGTTCTCTCGGCGCCGCAGCGGATGCAGCGGCTGCATCTTCCCGTTCATCTTCCCCGGCGGCGGCATCACGATGGGCGGCGGCGGGTTCGGGGGAGGATTCGGTGGCGGCGGCTTCGGAGGCGGTGGCGGATTCTCGGGCGGCGGTGGTAGCTTTGGCGGCGGCGGAGCCACGGGAGGCTGGTAATGCATCAGAAGGACTTCCTCGCGCAACTCGACCAGCCGCGCATCGTCGCGGCCATCGGCACCGCGGAGAAGCTGACTTCCGGCGAGATCCGCGTGCACATTCAGCCGAAGGCGCGCGGCGAGATCCGCAGCGTCGCCGAGCGCACGTTCGAGCGCCTGGGCATGACAAAGACGGAGCTGCGCAACGGCGTCCTGCTCTTCATCGCCTGCGAGGAGCAGCGCTTCGTGATCCTCGGTGACAAAGGCATCGACGAGAAAGTGCCGGCCGGTTTCTGGGACGAGATCGCCGCGAAACTGACGATCGCGTTCCAGCATCGCGAGTTCACGGAAGGAATCGTGCACGCGATCCACAGCGCGGGGGAGGAACTGCGGCACTACTTCCCGCGCGCGCACGACGACGTCAATGAGCTCACGAACGACATCAACATCGAGTCACCCTCATAGCGTCGTCATCGCGCTGGGCTCGAACCTGGGTGATCGCGAGTACCACCTCCGCCGCGCCATCAGCGAGTTACCTGTTCGCGTCGTGCGCGTGAGCGCGTTCCTCGAGACCGAGCCCATCGACGCGCCCCCGCCGATGTACCTCAACGCCGTCGTCCTCGGCCACACGACGCTCCCTCCGCTGGCGCTGCTCTACGCGTTGCTCGCGCTGGAGAAGCGTCTCGGACGCGCGCGCCGCGGCATCCGCAACGAGCCGCGCGTCATCGACCTCGACCTCATCGCGTACGGCGCGAAGCGCATGCGCACGCCGGAGCTGACGCTCCCGCATCCCCGCGCGCACGTGCGCGAATTCGTGATGAAACCGCTGCGCGAGCTAACCGCCACTCTGCTCTGACCTCCGATATGGAGTGCGGCGGCGCTTTTGTTTTCGGCCGCCGCTTTCAAATTCGCACGCCGAAGAACGGTAACCCGCGCACCGAGGATGCATCCGAATTCGAAAGCGGCAGCCGGAAACAAAGGCGCTGCCGCACTCCATAGGGAAGCCCTGCCGCACCGCGGTCCTTGTGCGGCTAGCGCGTACCGAGGGCAGCGCCGCTGCCTTCAACGTTCACGCGGGCGCGCTTCACGACCGCCGCCTTGGTCAGCAGCGGATACGGATTCACCATCTCGTCGTTGTCGTTGACGCCGAAGTGGAGGTGCGGCGGCGTCGTCTTCGCGTTGCCGGTGTTGCCGACGTAGCCGAGGAGGTCGCCGCTGCTGACTTCCATTCCTTCGTAGAGGCCGGCGGCCCAGCGGTCGAGATGCGCGTAGTAGAAGGAAGTCCCGTTCTCAGTCGTCAGCCAGAGGCAGAGGCCGCCCTTCGGCTGCTCGCCGATGTAGCTGACGATGCCGTCCGTGACCGCGACGATGGCCGTCCCTTTCGGCGCGAAGATGTCGATGCCTTTGTGCAGGCGCCTGCCGCCGTCGCGCGCGGCGCCCCAGCTGTTGTAGAGATCAGGAGGCGTCACGCCGACCACGGGCATGTTCAAGGAGGCGCCGTTCAGCGGGGCGAAGAGAGCCTTCGCACGCGCCGCGAACTCCTTGTCGCGCTCTTTCTTGGTGCCCGCGCTGGCGTTGAGCGACGGCGTCTTCTCGGTGTGACGGCCGTTGTAGCGGTTCAGGTCCGAGCGCAACTGCGCGATCAGCTCGCTGAAATCCTGGTCGTCGACCTCGGGAGCGGGGGGCGGCGGAGTGGCGACGACCACGGTCGTGGTCGCGCAGGCGGTGAGGAAAGACAGCGCGCCCAGCAGGAACAGCATCCTGCAGACCCGCCCACTGCGTGCATGAGAGACGATCATAAATTTTCCGGGACTGGGGGCCGAACGACAGGCGGGAGTGTAAGCGGCAGTCGTTCAGCTTGTAAAGAGGTAGGGCGCAATGTCCTCGACGCGGCGGACCGGGATCACGTCGATGTCGGCGCGAATCTCGGTCGCATTCGACTGCGGGACGACCACGCGCCGGAAGCCGAGCGCCGCGGCCTCGCGCGCCCGGAGGTCGGGCTGCGAAACGCTGCGGATCTCGCCGAGCAGCCCCACTTCGCCGAAGAGCGCCATGTCGTGCGGCAGGGCGATGTTGCGCTGCGACGACAGCACCGCTGCGATCACGCCGAGGTCGAGGGCCGGCTCGTCGATCTGCAGTCCGCCGGCGACGTTCACGTAGATGTCGTGCTGCACGAACGTCCCCGCGCCTTTGCGCTCCAGCACCGCCAGCAGCAGCGAGACGCGGTTGGCGTCGATGCCCATGGCCATCCGCCGCGGCGACGGGAAATGCGTCGGCGAGACGAGCGCCTGCACCTCGATCAGCAGCGGCCGCGTGCCTTGGAGCGCCGCGAGGATCGCCGAGCCGGGCGACTGGCTGCGCTGCGAGATCAGCGCGGCGGAAGGATTCGGCACTTCTTCGAGCCCGTTGTCGTGCATCTCGAAGATGGCCACTTCGTTCGCGGGACCGAAGCGGTTCTTGTACGCGCGCACGACGCGGTAGTTCTGAAACTTCTCCCCTTCGAAGTAGAGGACCGTGTCGACGATGTGCTCGAGCGTTTTCGGGCCGGCGATCGTCCCTTCCTTGGTGATGTGGCCGATGAGGAAGACCGGAATCGAGAGGCGCTTCGCCGCGGACATCAGCGTGCCCGCCGAGTCACGCACCTGTCCGACCGAGCCCGGCATCGACTGATTGGCCTGCGTGTGCACGGTCTGGATCGAGTCGACGATCACCGCCACGGGCTTCAGCTTCTCGACCTCGGCCAGGATGCGCTCGACGGAGGTCTCCGTGTAGAGACGGATGTTCTCGTTCATCGTGCCGAGGCGGCGCGCGCGGAGCGCGATCTGCCGCGGCGACTCTTCGCCGGAGACGTACAAAACCGGCCCGCCGCGCGCGAGCTCCTCGGCCACCTGCAGGAGCAGCGTCGACTTGCCGATGCCCGGCTCGCCACCGACCAATGTCACCGCCCCGAGCACGAGACCGCCGCCGAGGACGCGGTCCAGCGAGGGGATGCGCGTGGTGACCCGTGGCGCGGTGTCGAAGTCGATCGCGTCGATCGGCATCGGCCCGCCGGCGACGCTCATCGCAGTCGCATGCGCGACCGCGGCCCGCTGCTCTTCCTGCGCGTACGAGTTCCAGGCGTTGCAGTCCGGACAGCGCCCCAGCCACTTCGACGCCTGCGCCCCGCACTCGGTGCAGGAGAAGATCACCGCTTTCTTAGCCACTGGCGAAGGATTGTAGCGTGCGCGTTCGCGGCTCTACGCCGCGTAGCGAACCGCCGGCGTGCCGCTGGTGGTCCAGCAGGCGTCCCGCCTTCATCGCACCCGCGGTTCACCACACTTTGTAGATCGGTGCGATCATCGTCGCATGCCGAAGAAGACGCTAGAATCGCTCGAGCTGGAACTGCGCGACTACGCGATGAAGTATCCGGAGGCGACCGAGGATCATCCGTGGGGACATCGCGCGATCAAGGTCAAAGGCAAGTCGTTCGTCTTCCTCGGCGGCGAGAAGGACAAGGCGGAGCTCAGTCTCTCCGTGAAACTTCCGCAGTCGCGCGACATGGCCGCGGACCTCCCGTTCGCGGAGCCCACCGGCTACGGCCTCGGCAAGAGCGGCTGGGTCACGGCCCGCTTCGAGAAAGTCTCGGACGTTCCCGTCGACCTGCTGCGTTCGTGGATCGACGAGAGCTATCGCGCGATCGCGCCGAAGAAGCTCGTGAAGACCCTCGAGTAAACCGCCTGTCATCCCGCGCGTCGAGTCGAGGGACCTGGCGGGCGGGGACGCGCAGGATGAGCCCGAGAACGAGCGTCGCCGCCACCCGCGCCGCACGGCCGAGGTCCGTCGACGGCACGCGCGGAATGAGCCCGAGAACGAGCGTCGCACCCCCACCCGCCCAGGTCCCTCGACTCGACGCTCGGGATGACAGCGGGGCCGTTGGCGAGAGCGTACGGAGGTCACTCCGGCAGCACGAACGGCGCGACGTTCATCGACAGCAGGATCTCCGCGCGACGCAGGATGTCTGGATACGACCGACGTTCCTGAAACGTCACGGGAAGACGAGGCGGTTCAGGAGCGCCGCCGCGACAGCGGGATCGGGATTGACCATGTTGAAGTCGACGCCGCCCTGGAAAACGCAGTCGATGGCGAACTGGTGGAGCATGATCGGACAGGGGAGGGTCACCGAGGGCGTGTTGAACGGCGCGTCCCACGCCGTGGGAATGGGCTTGTCGCACGCGCCGCTGCGCATGCGGAACACCCACGCACCCGCGCACGGAAATCCGAGTTGCGCCGCGCGCGCGATGACGTCCCAGGTCGGGTTCTGATTCTGCCGGCAATAGACGGCCGGGATGACGACGAAGTCGCCGCCGCTCACCCGGCGGCTGTACGACACCAGCGCGGACGACCAGCCGATCCAGTACTCGAGGGAGAGGTTGGGATGGCTGGCGCTCGTGCCTTCGACGTCGAGGAACATGAGCAGCTCGCCGCCGACTTTGCCGAGGTGTTCGAGGGTCAGCGACGTGGTGTAGGCGTCGACGTTGAGCAGCGCGTCTTCGGCCCCCTGCGTGGCCGTGCCTGCGACGCGATTGGTCTGCCGCGCGATCGGCAGCAGACGAATGGCGTTGTCGTTGAAAACGCGATTCTCGAGCTGCGGCTGGTAGTCCTCTTTGAAGCCGGGCCGCTTGAAGTAGCGCCCCCAGAAGAGCGGCGTGGTCCCGAACTTTTTCCGCACGCTGGCCACGATCGAGTCAGTGACAGGAACGAGCGTATCCGCGCCCAGAATCATGATTTCATTCTATGCGGAACGCACGAAGGGACGACGGGAGGCCTCCGGACATCTGAGCCTCCGTGTCAAGTCAGGCGGCAGCCGTGGCGAGAGATGAGCCTCGCAGGGCGAGCTGCTTGAGGTAGCGAGTTTCGTCGTAGGCGGTGCGACTCTTCCAGCAGGCGTAAA
>DASVSV010000165.1:0-31991 GCA_036387915.1 Thermoanaerobaculia bacterium | reverse complement strand
CGACTTAGAACGTGACGCGGAGTCCGACGCGGCCCTGCCAGCGGGAACGGATGTCGTTCGTGCCGGTGGTGAAGAGCGTGTCGGCGTTCCAGCGGTTGGTGCCGGCTTCGCGGAAGATCGGGCGGCCGGTGGTGGGGTCGTTCGTAGCCTGGAACGTGGCGATGGTGGTGTTCTGGTTGGCGATGGAGCGCACCGTGCCGTAGTCGTCGTCGATCAGGTTCATCGCGTTCAGCACGTCGAACGTGACGCTGGTCTCGACGCCGAGGAGGGCCAGGCCGAGCTCGTAGTGGATGTCGAGCTGGCGCGTCCACGGCTCCTGGAACTCGTAGCGGTCGGTGATGCGGCCCGCGACCGGGTCATAGTCGAAGCGGCTCATGAAGCTCTTGAACGCGTCTTCGGCCGTGATGGTCACGCCGTTGACCGTGCGGGTCGTGGCGCCGTTGGCGAACTGGTAGACCACTTGGCCGGCGGCCGGGACGTACAGCAGGTCGTTGGCGTTGTTACGGTCGTTGTTCGCGTCGTTGCCGAGCAGCATCGAGAACGGACGGCCCGACTGCATGTTGTAGAAGAAGCCGACGCCATGCGTGACCGGGCCGGTGCGGAAGTCGTACGAGAGGTACGCATTCAGACGCTGCTCGACCTCGAACGCGGAGTTCGAGAGGTCATCCTCGAAGATGTTGCCCTGCGTATGGCGGAAGCGCCAGTTGGAGACGGCGCGGCTGGAGGTCGCGTCGAAGGCCGACTTCGCATCCTGCCAGGCGTAGGACGTTCCGATGGAGAGGCCATTGCTGAACGGACGGTTGATCTGGATCGTCGCGGTCCGGTCGTAACCCTCGCTGGTGTTGGAGAGCAGGTACGCGTCGGCCAGCTGCGTGCTGTTGATCTTGGCGTACGTTGGACGGTTGTCGATCGGGTTGACGCCGACCTGCTGGTTGTTGACGTTGTAGTAGAAGACGTCTTTCTGGGTCTTGGAGTAGACGCCCTCGATCGACGTGCGGATGCCCCAGAAGAGGTCGCGGTCGTAGCCGAGGGTGGCGCGGAGCAGGCTCGGGAACTGGAAGTCCGGGTCGATCAGGTCGACAGCCAGCGTGCCCGGCGCGCCGGGCGTGCCGACGTTGCGGGGCTGGTTGTTCGGATCGGGGTTGAAGGCCGGGACCGGGCAGCCCTGCGAAGCCTGGCAGAGCAGCGAGACCTGCTCGACGCCCGTGCCGGCGTAGGCGTTGGACACCCAGACGAACGGGGTGCGGCCGGCGAAGATGCCCACGCCGCCGCGGATCTGCTGGTTCCCGCCGAGGCCGGGGTTGAAGTTGAAGCCGACGCGCGGGGACCAGACCACCTCCTCGGACGGAGTGACGTCGGTGCGGTAGCCCGGAAGGGCGGCCGCGACGATCGGGTTGGCCGACGGGCTGTCCGGATAGCGGGGCATGTCGGCGCGAAGGCCCATCGACAGCGTCAGGGCGTTGTTCACGCGCCACGAGTCATTGACGTAGAAGCCGAGCTGCGCCGCCTCGAACGCCGTCGCACGGCGCGGGTCGGAGCCGGTGGCGAAGCTGATGCGGTACTCGCTCGGCGTGTTGGCCTCGAAGTTGGCCATGGCCGTGGTGATGTTGTTCGACTGGCCCGGCAGCGCACCGTAGAAGTAGGCGCCGTAGGTGTCGGAGAGGAACAGGTTCTTGAACTCGAAGAACTCGTTGTGCGTGCCGAGGACGAGCGTGTGGTTGCCGCGCGTCCAGGTCAGGTCGTCGGTGAGCTCGAGGATGTCCTGGTCGAGCGCGTTGGCGCCGGAGAAGCGCTCCGTGCCCGCGGCGATGGTGGCGTTCTGCGCCGCGCCGCCGATCTCGATGGCCGGGAAGATCACCGGCACCGCCCGCTGGTCGCGGATGGTCTGGTAGCCGATGCGGGCCTCGTTGTAGAGGTCCGAGGAGAAGATGCTGTTCACCTGCGCGACCGTCGAGTTGGTGACGTCGGTCTGCGTGTAGTTCGTGTTCGGGAAGGTGAAGCGGCTGGTCGTACGCGTGCCCGGGACGTCGCGGCCGGCGTCCACGTAGTTGTGGCGCAGCGTGACCTGGTTGTTGCTGCCGGCGTTCCAGTCCATACGGGCGAAGTAGCTGTCGCTGACCGTCGCGATCTGGATGTCGTTGAGCGAGCCGGCCTCGAAGTTGTAGCGGGTGCGGAGAACCTCGGCGACGCGCGCGGCCTGGGCCGCGTTCACGAACTGCACCGGGGTGTCACCGCCGGCGGAGACGCCGGTCGGCGCGTCCTTGCGGTTGATCTCGCCGCTGAGGAAGAAGAACAGACGGTCGCGGAGGATCGGACCGCCGAAGCGGCCGCCGTACTGGTCCTGCGTGAACTGCGCGAGCGGCGAATGCTGCGGGCCCTCGCCGACCAGCTCCTCGTTGCGGATCGAGCCGAAGACCGAGCCGCGCCAGTCGTTCGTTCCGGAGCGGGTGACGGCGTTGATGCCGCCGCCGGTGAAGCCGCCGTAGCGGACGTCGTACGGGGAGACGACGAGCTGCAGCGTCTCGATCGCGTCGAGCGAGATCGGCTGCGCGTCCGTCTGGCCGCCCGGCGTACCGGTGTCGGCGAGACCGAAGAGGTCATTGTTGACCGCGCCGTCGATCTGGATCGAGTTGTAGCGGTTGTTGCGGCCGGCGACGTTGACGCGCGTCGAGCTGACGTCGGTCGGGTCGACGCGGAAGTACGGGTTCGTGCGCGCGAAATCCTGGAGGCTGCGGTTGACCGTCGGCAGCGTCTGGATCTGCTCCTCGGTCACCTGCGAGGAGGAGCCGGTGCGGTTCGGGTTGATGATGTCGTCGACCGTGGCCGTGACCGTGATGGCCTCGGTCACCGACGCGAGCGCCATTCTCACGCCGACTTCCGTCGGCGTTCCGAGGCCGACGTTGACGTCAGTGGCCTCGAAGGTGCGGAAGCCTTCCAGCGTGCCGGTGACCCGGTATGGGCCGCCGATGCGAACGTTCGGGATCGTGAAGCGGCCGTCGCCGCCCGTCACCGTGTCGTAGCGCGTACCGGTCGGCGTGTGCACTGCCTCGATGGTCACGCCCGGCAGCGCGCTGCCGTCGGTCGCCAGCGCGGCGCCGGTGATCGTACCGGTCGTCGACTGGGTATAAGCGGCCGGGGCCAGCGCGAGCAGTGCGCAGGCCATGACCAGAAAGAACCTGAAAGAAAATCGGTTCTGCGGATCGGACATTCAATCCTCCTGATGGATCTGAAACGAGCTGAATTTTTGCGGTCCCCGGACGAAGGTGCCGCAGCAAGGTTTGTGTGCGACACGGTACCGCAAGGGGCACGTGCCGTAAAGCGGACCAAAGCCAAAACGGCGTGAAAAAAGACGGCGGCCGAAGCCGCCGTCAGAAACTCTTCAGAAACGCTTCGTTCGAAGGGAACTTCTGGAGACGCTCGAGCAGCATTTTCATCGCCGTGAGCGGGTCCGTTCCGGCCAGTGCGCGCCGCAGCGTGACGATCTTCGCCAGCACGTTCGGAGGGAGCAGCTTCTCCTCTTTGCGCGTGCCGGTCTGCCCGATGTTCATGGCCGGGAAGATGCGGCGCTCGAAGAGGCCGCGGTCCAGCACGATCTCCGTGTTGCCCGTGCCCTTGAACTCCTGGAAGATCACTTCGTCCATGCGCGAGCCGGTGTCGACCAGGGCCGTGGCGATGATGGTCAGCGAGCCCCAGTCCTCGGCGTTGCGCGCCGCGCCGAAGAAGCGCCGCGGCTTCTCCATCGTGCGCGCGTCGATGCCGCCGGAGAGGATCTTGCCCGAGCCGCGCTGCTCGTTGTTGTAAGCGCGCGACATGCGGGTGATCGAGTCGCAGAGGATGACCACGTCCTTCTTCGTCTCCACGAGGCGGCGTGCGCGCTCGAGGATGATCTCGGCGAGATGGATGTGGCTCTCGGCGTTCTCGTCCGAGCTCGACGCAACCACTTCACCCTTCTCGACGGAGCGCCGGAAGTCGGTGACTTCCTCGGGACGCTCGTCGACGAGCAGCACGAACAGGATCACCTCGGGGTGATTCATGTTGATGCCGTGGGCGATGTCTTTCAGGAGCGTCGTCTTGCCGGCCTTCGGCGGCGCGACGACGAGGCAGCGCTGCCCTTTCCCGATCGGCGAGAGCAGGTCGAGCACGCGCGTCGTCAGGCGCTCCGGCTCGGTCTCGAGCTTGAACATCTCGTTCGGGTCGATCGAGATCAGCTCCGAGAACGGACGGCGCGAGTCGCGGTACTCCTCGAGAGGCAGCCCTTCCACCGTTTCCAGCCCGACGAGCTCGAGCCCGTTGCCGGTGCGCCGCGCCTGTCCGCCGATCAGGAGGCCGGCCTGCAGGTGCAGGCGCTCGACGGTGGTGCGGGGGACGATGGTGTCGCCCGGCTGCTGGTAATAGTTGTTGGCCGGGTCGACCAGGATGCCGGTGCCGTTCGGCTTGACGTAGAGGACGCCGCTGACCGGCACGAGCTCGCCCGGGGCGACGTCGATCGGCGCCGGTGCGCTGCCGTTCTCCTGCGTCCTCGGACGGTCTTCGCGGCCGCGCCGGGTCCGTCGTCGCCGCCGGCCCGCGCCTCCCGCACCCTCACGGGCTCCACCTCCGCCGCGGTACTGCGCGGAGGGCTGTGCTTCGTTGCCTGGTTCCGGACGATGACCGTTGGACGAGGGCTGCCCCTCGCCTCCGGCACCACCGGTGCGGCGTCTGCGACGACGCCGCTTACGCGGAGTGCGATCTTCTGGTGTCATGTGAACTCAATCAAAACGACCTAATGAGCTTTCACCTGCGAGCCCGGGAACCGACGATGTCGGAGGCGGAGAGTCAACTCTCAACGCCCTGCGCGGAATGCCTTAACGCAGATCGTCGCGCGAGGTGCGGGAGCAGTATCGGGCAGTGGTTCGCGAAAAGCAAGGGCCGAGAAAAGCGCAGGTAAAAGGAAAAAGGAAAAAGGTGAAAGTGGCTTCGCCGGCCCGCACGCTCGCCGCCCGCAATCCCGGTTCTCGAAAAACGGGAAAAGAAAACCGCACGTGTCACTTCGCCATACGCGTCGCCGAAGCGCGAAGCGACCTTTAACCTTTTACCTTTTTCCTTTTACCTCTGCTTAACCTTTTTCCTTTTACCTTCTCTCTGTGCCAGAATTGCCGCATCAATCCCCAACCATTCGATCTGGGCGAACATGTCTGAAAACATTCTCGTTGTGGAGTACGAGCCGCGCTACACGGATCGCGTGAAGCAGGCGCTCGCCGGCCAGCCGTTCAACACCACCTTCGCCAAGGACGGCGAGGAGGCGATGAAAGCACTCGACGGCGGGCAGCCGCGGCTCATCGTCCTCTCCTCGGTCGTCCCGAAGATCAGCACGACCGAGCTCATTCGCGCCATCCGCGGACGCAAGCCGCTGCAGGAGACTCCCATCCTGCTGACCGTCTCCGGCTACAACGGCAAGAGTCCTCTCCAGGACGCGCAGCGCGTCGGCGCCTCCGACATCCTCCCCAAGCCTTACTCCGAGACCGAGTTCCTCGGCAAAGTGCAGCAGCTCCTCGGCGTCGCCGCGAGCGGCGACGCGACCGTCAAGCTGACCTCCAGCGAGATCTTCGGCGACCTCGTCGACGAGGACAAACCGGCCGCGCGCAAACCGGCGAACCGCACGGGCGACGTCGACAAAATGCTCTCCGACACTCTCGGCGGCATGATGCCGAAGCGCCGCGACTCCACCGGCACCGTCGTCACTCCCAAGCCCAAGACCAGCGGCACGTCCGATCTCGACAAGATGCTCTCCGACACGCTGTCGGGCCTCGAGAAGACCGCGCGCCGCACGACGTCCACCGGCACGACGCCGCGTCCCAACGTCCCCACGCCCGCGCCGGCACCCGCCGCGCCGCCGGCGCAGGCCCGAGACCCGCGCTTCAACACCGAGAAGATGCAGGCCTACGTTCCGCCGGCGCCCGCGCGGACGGAGCCGGACCGCGTGCCCATCTCGCAGCCCGTGCTCACGCCCCCGGGCGTGGTGAAAGTCGAAGAGCCCGACGAGCCGACCGACGGCGTGAAGTTCGGCCAGTACGTGCTCGTCGAGAAAATCGCCACCGGCGGCATGGCCGAGGTCTGGAAGGCGCGCATGCGCGGCGTGGAAGGCTTCCAGAAGATCGTCGCCATCAAGAAGATCCTGCCGCATCTCTCCGACAACCAGGACTTCATCGAGATGTTCGTCGATGAGGCCAAGCTGGCGGCGCAGCTCAACCACAACAACATCATCCACATCTACGACCTCGGCAAGATTCAGAGCTCGTACTACATCGCGATGGAGTACATCGACGGGTACGACCTGAAGGCCATCCTCCGCCGCGGCGAGGACCGCGGTCATCCGATGACCGTCGAGCTGGCGCTCTTCATCGCCTCCAAGCTCGCTTCCGCGCTCGACTACGCGCACCGCAAGAAGGACTTCGAAGAGAAGGAGATGGGTCTCGTTCACCGCGACGTCTCGCCGCAGAACGTGCTCGTCTCGCAGGAAGGCGACATCAAGCTGTGCGACTTCGGCATCGCCAAGGCGGCGTCGAAGGCCTCGCACACGCAGGCCGGCGCGCTCAAAGGCAAGCTGCAGTACATGTCGCCCGAGCAGGCCTGGGGCCGCAGCATCGACCGGCGCTCGGACATCTTCGCGCTGGCCACGGTGCTGTTCGAGATGCTCACCAACCGCAAGCTCTTCACCGGCGACAACGAGCTCTCGATCCTCGAGCAGGTGCGCGAGGCGCGCGTGCAGCCGCCGTCGCTGCACAACGACGAGGTCACGCCGGAGATCGACCGCATCGTCATCAAGGCGCTGCAGAAGGATCCGACCAACCGCTATCAGACCGCCGGCGAGATGGCCCGCGATCTCGACGCCATCCTCTATTCGTTCAAGCCGACGCCGACCAGCGCCGACCTCGCCATCTACATGCATCGCCTTTCCGCGCCGGAGCCGGAGCCGTTCGAGTCCGATCCGATGTTCGAGTCGTCGGCACCCGCGCCGGTTCCGGTCGCACCGCCGCCCGCGACCGTCGCTCCGACCGTCATCGCGCCGATTGCCGCGATGGCCGCCGCACCCGCGGCGGCGGCCGCGATCCCGGCCGCCGTGCCCGCGACATGGGAAGAGGAGCCGAAGAAGGGCAAGTCGCCGATGGCGCTCATCGCCGTCGCCGCGATCGCACTGCTCGTCATCGGCGGCGCGGTCTGGGCGCTGATGCGCAAGGGCGACGCGCCCGCGGCGCCGCAGACGACCACCGCCGTTGCCGCGAACACCACGACGGCGCCGGCCACGCAGACCCTGGTCCCGGTCGCCGCAACCACGACCACGCTGACCGCCGCCCCGGCCACGGCCACGCTCGATCCTTCGCTCGTCGATCAGGAAGTGGCCCGCCGCATCGCCGCGGAGCGTGCCCGTCTCGAAGCGCAGGCGCGCGCGCAGCAACAGCAGCAGCCCGTCCCCGCGGCCGTCGTTCCCACGCCGGCCCCGGCTCGTCCCGCGCCGGCCGAAGTTGCGGCGCAGCAGCCGCCGCCCGTGGCCGCGCCGCAGCAGCAGCCGGCCGCGCCCACACCGGCGCCCGTCCAGCCGCAGCCCGTGCAGGCCGACCCCGAGCCGGCCCGTCCCGCTCCGGCGCAGCCGCAGGCGGCGCGCGCCCGTGAAGGCGACCTCGTTCCGCTCGGCACCGAGGGACTGACGCCGCCGCGGCTGACACGCCGTGCGAACGTGACCTATCCGCCGCTCGCGCGCGTCCAGCGCGTGCAGGGGACGGTCATCGTCTCCGTGCTCGTCTCCGAGACCGGCAACGTGCTCGACGTGAAAGTCATCCGCGGCGTGAACACGCCGGTCGGCCTCAACGAAGCGGCCGTGCAGGCCATGCGCCGCTCCACGTTTGCGCCGGCCACGAAGGACGGAGTGCGCGTGCGCTCCTCCATCACTGTGCCGGTCGAGTTCAAGCTATGATGACGCCCGAATTGGAGGGAGTGAGATGCCGGTTCTGACCGACCAGCAGCGCAAGTTTTACGAGACCACGCTTCAGGTGACCAAGGAAGAAGTCAACGACCTGAAGGACCAGATCGAGGAAGAGCTGGCGAAGGTGAAGGACCGCATCGCCGAGTTGCAGTCGGCCATCAACGCCTCGAAGCAGATGTACGCCGCCGCCTGCAACCGCCTCGGCGTTCCGAACGACATGGAAGACGACGAGGGCGGTGACGCCTAAACGCGTTCTGCTCCTCGCGCTGTTCTGCTTCGCATGCAGCGAAGCTCCCCCCGCTACGACAAAAGATGACCTGGACCGCGCGGTCGCGTTGCCGCGCGAGATCCGCCGCGTCGTCACACTCGCCCCCAACATCACCGAGATCCTCTACGCCGTCGGCGCGGAAGCGAAGATCGTCGGTACGGACGACTACTCGAACTTTCCGGCCGCCGCGAAGTCGCTGCCGAAAGTCGGGGGCCTGCAGCCGAACATCGAGAAGATCGTCGCGCTGAAGCCGGACCTCGTGCTCGCGTCGACGGAAGGGAATCATCCCAACCTCGCCGCCGCACTGGCCGCCGCCCGCATCCCGCTGTTCGTCATCCGCACCGACCGCCTCGCGGAGATCCCCGCCGCGATGCGCCGGGTCGGCACGATGCTCGATGCGCGTGATGCCGAGGATGCGGTGCGCAATGTCGAGCGCGCGGTGGAAGCGCAGCGCCGCACGCGCGCAAACGCGCCGCGGGTGCTGTTCGCCGTCTGGACCGATCCGCTCTACGTCGCCGGACGGGCCACGTTCACCGACGACCTCTTCGCACTGACCGGCGCGCACAACGCCGTCGCGCTGAATGGCTGGCCGCAGTACTCGCTCGAGTCGCTGCTCGCATCACCGCCCGACCTCCTGCTCTACCCGCGCGGCGCCGTGACCCGCGAGCAGGTCGACGCACTGCTGAAACGCCTCCCCGGGTTGCGGACCCGTGTCGTTTCCGTCGATGAAGACATCTTCCAGCGCCCCGGCCCGCGCATGGCGGAAGCGGCGGCGGCCCTCAATGTGATACTTGAAACTCAGGTAAAGGAAAAAGGTAAAAGGTAAAAGGTAAAAGGTAAAAGTGGCTTCGCCAGCCTGCGCGCTCGCGGCCGGAGCGCGAAGCGACTTTTACCTTTTACCTTTTTCCTTTTACCTCTTTCCCATCGAACGAAGAGTCGAAGGAACGCGTCGCGCGTCTTCGAGCTGCACGGCCCGACATCGCCTTCGATACACTCTGCGGCTTGATCCGCTCCATCCTCATCCTGGCGACGATCCTCGCGATCACGATCGCCGTCGCCGTTTCGTTCGGCGCGACGCGCGTGTCGTGGGACGACGAGACCGCGCGCACGATCCTGCTGCGGCTGCGCCTTCCGCGCGTGCTGCTCGCCGCGGCCATCGGCGCGACGCTGGCCGTCGCCGGCGTGACGTTCCAGACGCTGCTCCGCAACGCGCTGGCCGATCCGTTCATCCTCGGCGTCTCCGGCGGCGCCGCATCCGGCGCGGCCATCGCCACCGCGTTGCGCCTCGGACGCTTTCCCGGCGTCGTGTCGCTGGTCGCGTTCCTCGGCGCATGCGGCGCGACGGCCGCGGTCTTCCTCCTCGCGCGGCGCCGCGATCACACCGACCCCACGCGCCTGCTGATCTCCGGACTCGTGCTCAACGCTTTCTTCTCCGCGGTGATCCTCATCGCCTTCGCGCTCTCGCGCGAGTCCGATCTCACCCTGGCGCTGAAATGGATGATGGGCTCCATCGCCGGCGCCACGTGGCCGCAGGTGGTCATGCTCTCGTCGATGCTGCTCGTCGCGTTCATCGCGCTGGCGTTCCTCGCGAACGACCTGCGTCTGCTCGCATTCGGCGAAGAAGACGCGAAAGCGCGCGGCGTCAACGTCGAGCGCGTGAAGCTGATCGGCTTCGGCGCGGCGTCGATCATCACCGGCGCGGCGGTGGCGGTGAGCGGCATCATCGGCTTCGTGGGCCTGCTCGTGCCGCACCTGATCCGCCTGATCTGGCGCCGCGACTTTCGTTTCCTGCTCCCACTCTGCGCCCTCGGCGGCGCAATTCTCGTGGTGGCGGCGGACCTGCTGTCGCGCGTGATCGTCACGAACGCGGAGCTCCCCATCGCCGCGTTCACGGCCATCCTTGGGGTCCCCTTCTTCCTGTCGCTGCTGAGGCGCGCCCGCTGATGCTCGACGTCCGCTCCGTCTCCTACGCTTACCCCAACGCGCCCGCCGTTCGCGACGTGACCTTCTCCCTCGGCGAGCGGCAACTGGTCGCCCTCACCGGTCCGAACGGCTCCGGCAAGTCGACGCTGCTCAAAATGGCCGCGCGCGTGCTCGCGCCGCACGGGGGCGACGTGCTCTTCGAGCAGAAGAAGCTCGCCGACTGGCCGGCGAAGGAGTACGCGAAACGTACCGGTTACCTGCCGCAGGATCCCGATCCCGCCTTCCCGATGCGAGCACTCGACGTGGTGGTCTCCGGCCGCGCGCCGTACCTCGGGCGTTTCTCATGGGAGCGCGCCGGCGACTGGGAAGAAGCGGAGCGCGCGCTCGAGCTGTGCGATGCGGCGCATCTCCGCGACCGCTATCTCGACGAGATGAGCGGCGGCGAACGGAAGCGCGTCTTCCTCGCGCGCGTGCTCGCCGGGACGCCGCGCCTGATCGTCCTCGACGAGCCGCTGGCCGCGCTCGACCTCTCGCACGTGCAGCAGTTCTCCAGGCTCCTGCGCGACGTCGTCGACCGCACCGGCTGCACCGTCCTCTTCGCCGCGCATGACCTCAACTGGGCCGCCGCCCACAGCGACCGCATGCTGGTCATGCAGCAAGGCACCCTCGCCCTCGACGCACCACCCTCCGAAGTCATGACCGCCGAGGTCATGCGCCGGCTGTTCGGATTCGAAGCCGAGACGGTCGCCGCCGGGGGGCGGACATGGATCGTGCCGCGTTCCTGAGACGTTCCGCGCATCCTTATGGAGTGCGGCGCCCTTCGCCGCCGCTTTTGTATTCGCGACCATCCCTGCCGAGACGCACCCGAATGGCAGGATGCGCCCGAATATCAAAGCGGCGGCCAGGCCGCCGCACTCCATAACGCTCCGCGGTACGCAACGACATACGCGCAGCCTCTGGAGTGCGGCAGCGCGCGAGCTGCCGCTCTGACTTGCGCCAGCCGCAGCTGGCGCGGGCGGGTGGAGGTTGAGCAGGCTTTAAATGGGCCCGTTCAGAGCGACGGCAGCTCGAGGACGGTGATGGCGGTGTAGACACCGCTGCCGTCGCGGAGTGCGATCACTGCCACGCGGTCGCCGACGACGATGTTGGGGCTGATCAGCGTCCGCTCGTTGGTGACGAATTTCCGGTCTTCGTTTTCGACGGTGACGACCCACGCATTGCCGGCGATCGACTTCACTTTGCCGACGAACTGCGTCGTCTGCGGCGGCTCGAGGCGGTTGAACTTGACGATGGAGACGGCGACGAAGTTGTGCGCGGAGTCGACGTGGTAGAGCACTTCCACCGTGTCGCCGGCTTTCGGCGAGCCGATGATCTTCGTCTGTGCGTTGACCGTCAGCGTGACGATCGACTTCGCTTCGTTCTCGACCGTCCATGAGTCGGCGCCGATCGACTTCACCGTGCCGCGCACGTGGCCGACCTGCGGCGGCGCGGGGGCGACGACGAGCACTTCGCGCGCGACCAGACGTCCGTTCACGTGGTCGCCCTGCACGTGCACGATCGTGTTGGGCTGCAGGTCGGCGAACGACGTGCCGGCCTCGCGCTTGTAGCCGCCGAAGCTGGTCGCGTCGTCGACGTAGATCGTCTCATTGAGCAGGACGAAGGTCCGGTTCGCGGCGTCGACATTGACGATGGCGCCGGTGAGCGTGGCGTCCGCGGGAGCGGTGACGGTGATCAGCACCGCCGGCAGTCCGCCAGTCGACGACGGGTTCGACGCGCGCAACGCGGCGAAGAGCTGCATGCCCGGCTTGATGTCCGCGGCCGTGGCCTCGCGTCCGCGGCTGGCGACGATCTTCGCATCCGACGCGTCGATGGCGATCGCGCCGTTGGCGATCTCGATCAGGTTCCCCTGCACGCGCGAAACTGTGCCGCTGACGGTGCCGCCGTCCGGGCGTGCTTCGGGATGCGACGCGGCGCGGATGCGGGCAGAGGCGGTGAACGCAGAAAGGACGAGCGCGAGGAGGACCGGGAGCTTGCGGGACATGCGCGGCAGTATAAGTTATTTTGGTCTTACCAGGGCCAGCGCGCCACCCGCCAGTCCCACGATCAGGCACGTCCACCAGAGCGATGCGGGGTTGCGTCCGTAGAGCCACGTGCCCATCGCCGGCCCGAGGACCATCCCGACCGAGAACATGGAATGGTAGAGACCCATGTAGCGGCCGCGGTAACGCTCCGGCGCCAGGATGCTCACGTAGGCGCCGCTGGCGGGCGCGTAGGCCATCTCCGCGATCGTCCAGATCACGACCGTAGCAGCGAGCAGTTGGATGTTCGTCGCCAGGCCGGTCAGGGCGATGCCGATGCCCGTCAATGCGTAGCCGATGGCGATCAGCGGCTGCGGCGGCATGCGCTGCGTCCACGCGGTGATGAGCAGCTCGAAGACGATGATCAGGAGTCCGTTCAGCGAGATGAGCATGCCGTATGTCGACGGCGAGTAGCCGCTCTGCGCGATGTGCAGCGGGAAGGTGGAGTGAAGCTGGAACTCGACCCACGTCAGGCAGAGCGTGGCCGCGAGAAAGTAGACGAACACGCGATGCCGCAGCGCGACGCGCAGTCCTTCGTCTTTCGTTTCGTCGCTCGTTGTGGAGCGCACGCCGTGCGGTAACGCCACGAGCGCGACGACGCCGTAGAGGAACGACGTGATCGCGTCGCCGGCGAAGAGGTAGAAGAACGACTTGTTGGCCAGGAAGCCGGCGGTGGCCGGACCGGCGGCGAAGCCGAGGTTGATGGCGAAGCGGTAGAGGCCGAAGGCGAGCATGCGCTTCTCCGGCGGCACGAGGTCGGTGAGCAGCGCGGCGGCCGCGGGGCGATAGAGCTCGGCGCACGTGCCGGTCACGAACGCGAGCACGACGATGGTCGGAAAGGCACGCGCCTGCGACAGGGCCAGCATCGCCGCGGCGGAGCAGAACATCGACAATGCGATGGTGTGGCGGCGGCCGATGCGGTCGGCCAGATGCCCGCCGAGCATCGAGGCGACGACGTGGCCGCCGCCGTAGGAGCTGATGGCCAGTCCGGCCTGCGCGGCGGTGAAACCGTTCCTGGCCATGTAGATGGCAAGGAACGGCATCACGAAGGTTCCGAAGCGGTTGATGAACGTCCCGCCGAACAACACCCAGGCAGGACGGGGGAGCGATTTCAGGCTCTCGAGAAAAGACTTCAACGTTGCTCTCTTCAGGGCAATTGTGCGCTCGGGTCGCCCCAATAGCCGCGCGCATGAGGCCGAGCCCTGCCCCTATTTCCTGCGCCGATTCTTCCTTCGCGACAGCTTCGCCATCTTCGCTTTACGCTTCTTCGCCGCATCAGTTTTCGTGTTCGAGGTGAAGGGGCGTGGGAGAGCCTGCTGCTCGTTCCACTGTTGCTGAAACGCGCGCATCCCGTCCTCGGTGGACATATCGAAGCCGGCGGCGGTGCCTGCGAGTGCGAAGGACTTGGCCGGACCGAAGCGGCGTTCGTCCATCATCATTGCGGCGAACTCCGGCTCGACCTGCTGGAGGAACGCGTCGATCTCCCCCGCGAGCGGAACGGAGGCGACACGCGACGCCCAGCGAAAGAAGGTGCGGAACGCCGGCACGGCCGGGGCGGCGTCGGCTGCACTTTCGATCGTGATCTTGCGCGGCAGGATCTCGGTCACGAGCTCGTCGACCGAACCGGAATCCCAGCAGTCGGGACTTCCCAGGCCGTACACGACGCCGTAGCGGACGAATGCGTCGACCCAGAGCCGCAGCTCGTCTGCATCCGCTGCTTCTGCGGCTTCCGGCGAGGCGAGAAACGCCTCCAGCAGGTCGTCGACGACTTCATCGATGTCGACCTCGTCGTCTTCGGGATCAGCTGCAGCGATGGCCTCGAAAGGCGTGTCCTTCTGCGCCGCGACGCGAATCGCATTGTCGACGGCGAGCACCTCCTCGATCAGATCCATTCGGCTCTGGCGATCGAGGGAATCGAGCTCCTGCACGACATCGAAGCCGGTGCGGCGCAGAAGGATCACCGCGGCGGCGCGCGCCTCCAACGATGCGCCGGGGGAGCGCAGCAGCCGGAGGAGATCGGGCTCGATCCCTTCGAGCCCCACCACTGCCAGGATCGTCAACGCCAGCAAGGCCTGAATGTCACCCGCAATGAGACGCGCCAGCGTCTCGTTCCGAACGTCCGCCTTCTCGCCCGCCGTCATCGCGGTCAGCTCGCGAAGTGCCTGCTCGGTACTCTTCGGCTCTAGCAGTCCGTCCAGAAACTCCGCCGCGCGCATCGTGAAATCCTATCGCAGGTGACCGCGACGGCGATCTCCGCCGTGCGACGGATGCGGGTGGATACGGTCATTTCATGGCGGGATGGTTTATTGCCGCAGCGCAGCCCGCATCTTCCGGACCGCCTCGGTCTGTGTCTCGCAATCGAGAAACCCGGCGATGAACGACGGGGAAAGGGCCGGAATCACGACGCTTTGCGAGATCTCGACATAAGCGCCGCCGCGGAGCTCGTAGGCTTTGAGCTCGCCCTTTTTCCAGATCCAGACCTCTCTCACACCGAGTCCGCGATAGACGTCCAGCTTGTCGATCCCGCCGTGAGTCCACATCACTTCCACGGCCAGATCAGGAGAGTCTTTCGGTGCGCCGACCGCATAGCACTCGTCGGGCTCGATCCCGCGCAGCTTTGGAGCGTTGCGCATGGTCATTGACTTGTAGCCCTCGAAAACGAGTCCCTTCTCGTCGGCGTACGCCTCGAGCAGACGAGCGATTAGTTTCGCCAGCATCTCATGGCTCTGTGATGGGCTCATGATTTCGAGATCTCCCTCGAGATA
This sequence comes from Thermoanaerobaculia bacterium, assembly GCA_036387915.1. Classification (GTDB taxonomy): domain Bacteria; phylum Acidobacteriota; class Thermoanaerobaculia; order Gp7-AA8; family Gp7-AA8; genus QHVT01. Next base: position 16,997 of record DASVSV010000165.1, on the reverse strand, counting down.
GGTCACCCGGACGCCGGCACGATCGCCGCGGATCGCCAGGAAGGCTTCGAACTGCCACCAGTCGATGCCGCCGAGAATCACCCGCTGATCGGGGTCATGCGACCGATCCTGAGGCGCGAGAATGGGCGCGGTGGACATGCATCGACTATAGCAACATCGGAGCACGTCAGAAAGCTGACGCGCTTGAAGCTCGAAGTGTTCGCGGGGAACACGATGCCGCGCTTGGTAGATAAGACCTTCGATCCTCTTCAGACGGTGAATCACTGATGGCCAGGCCGGCGAGCGCGGCGGTGAACCGTTCCTCGCCATGGACGGCAAGGAACGGTTCGAGACGCGTCTCGAGCTTTTCAACGAGGCAGTTGCGCCTTCTTCTTTTCCAGTTCTTCGGCGACCACTTCGATTTCGGCGAGCTGTGAGTCGGTGGGGCGGCCGTCGTAGAGATTGATCGCGCCGTAGAGCATGCCCAGGCGCTCGCGGAGCTGTTCCTCGCCGGAGAGCCAGCCGCCTTCGCGGGTGGAGGTCAGCGACGCGTAGAGGTCTTCGAGCTTCTTCTTCGCCGCAGGCGTCTTCGCTTCGGCGCGCAGCTTGTCCACTTGTTCCGTGAGGGCGGTGAACTCGCCGATCATCTCGTAGAGGCGGCGCACGCTCTTCTGCTGCAGCGCGCGGTCTTCGGCCGTGTATCTGGCGCGGTCGTCGGACACGAGCTCGAGCTTCGACGTGTACGTTTCCTTCCCCTTCAGGAACTTCACCGTGTACGTGCCGGCCGGTGCGCGCGGTCCGACCATCGAGCCGCCGGAGAAGATGATCGCGCTGCCGGTGGGCATCTTCGGCGGCGGCATGCGCATGGCCCAGTCGACGCGGTTGATGCCGCGGCGCTTGCCCGCGGGGAGCGTGGCCATCAGCTTGCCGTCGGCGTCGTAAACCTCGACTTTCGAGTCGCCGACGATGTGGCGCTTCTTGAGGTAGTACGTGATCGAAGCCACGTCGCCCATCGAGCCCGATTCGTAGAGGGTGTCGCCTTCCGAGCGTCCGCCGAACGCGGGGATCTTCAGGACCGACGCGCGCGAGGGGAGCATGACCACGTCCTGCTGCAGCGCGTCCGGAGTGAGCGCGCGCAGCGGCGCGAGGTCGTCGACGATCCAGATGCCGCGGCCGTGCGTGCCGATGATGGCGTCGCCGTCGCGCGGATGCAGCTTGACGTCGTACACCGGCACCGGCGGGAAGTTCTCGCGGAAATGCGCCCAGTTCCTGCCGGCGTCGAGCGACATGTACAGGCCGTACTCGGTGCCGAGGAAGAGCAGGTTCGGGTTGACGAGGTCTTCGCGGACGACGTGCGCGAAGCCGCGAATGTCGTTCGTCGCCAGCGACTCCCAGCTCTTGCCGCCGTCGCGCGTGCGATGGACGTACGGCTTCATGTCGCCGGTGCGATGGCCGTCGAACGTCACGTACGCCGTGTTCTCGTCAAAGTGCGACGCCTCGACGCGGGAGACCCACGTCCTGGCCGGCACACCAGTCACGTTTGTGACGACGTTCGTCCAGGTCTTGCCGCCGTCGCGCGTGACCTGCACGTTGCCGTCGTCGGTGCCGACCCAGAGCACGGCCGGATTCTTCGGCGACTCGGAGATGGTGATGATGGTCGTGTAGTTCTCGGCGCTGGAGTTGTCGATCGACAAACCGCCCGACTGGAGCTGCCGCTGCGATTTCTGGTCGTTGGTCGTCAAATCCGGAGAGATGCGCTCCCACGATTCGCCGCTGTCGCGCGAGCGCATCAGCGACTGCGCGCCGACGTAGACCACGCCCTTCTGCGTCGGGCTGGTGTAGATCGGCGTGTTCCAGTTGAAGCGCAGCTTGGCCTCGGCCTTCGTGGCGTACGGATAAATTTCCTTCGACTCGCTGGTCGAGCGGCGCGTGCGCACGAGCCGTCCGCCCTGCGACTCGAGATAGACGACGTCGGGATCGACGGAGTCCGTCGCCACGGCGAATCCGTCGCCGCCGCCGAGGACGCGCCAGTCGTGGTTGGAGATGCCGCCGGGTGCCTGCGAGGGACCCATCCACGTACCGTTGTCCTGCAGTCCGCCGTAGACGTTGTACGGCGTGTCCATGTCGAAATTGACGTGGTAGAACTGCGAGACCGGCAGCACGTTGAGATGCCGCCAGCGCTGCGCGCGGTCGAACGACTGATACGCGCCGCCGTCCGTGCCGGCGATCATCATCGAAGGATCGTTGGGGTGGATCCAGAGCGCGTGATGGTCGGCGTGGACGCTGCTGCCGCCGACGCCGGAGTTGCTGAACGTCTTGCCGCCGTCGTCGCTGAACGTCAGCGAGTAGCCGGGCTTGTAGACGCGGTTGTGGTCCTTCGGGTCGACGACCACGTGCGCGAAGTAGAACGGGCGCACCTGGACGTTGAACGAGTCGTTGACCTCGCGCCAGTGTTCGCCGAGGTCGTCGGAGCGATAGAGCGCGGTCTTCTTTGCCTCGACGAGCGCGTAGACCGTGCTCGGACGCGACGGTGCCACCGCGACGGCGATGCGTCCGTATTGGCCCGCGGGCAAGCCGTTCTTCAGCTTCGCCCAGGTCTCGCCGCCGTCGACGCTCTTGTAAAGCGCGCTGCCCGGACCGCCGGAGGTGAAGAAGTCGGGCTGCCGGCGGAACTGCCACATGCCGGCGTAGAGGATCTGCGGCTCGCCCGGGTCCATGCTGATGTCGGCGCAGCCGGTGTTGGTGTCCACGTAGAGGACTTTCTTCCACGTCTTGCCGCCGTCGGTGGTGCGGAAGACGCCGCGCTCTTCGTTCGGGCTCCAGAGCGTACCGGTGGCGCAGACGAAGACGGTGTCGGACTTTTTCGGGTCGACGGCGATGCGGGCGATGTGCTCCGTGCCGCCCAGGCCGGCGTTGGTCCAGGTGGCGCCGGCGTCGGTCGACTTGTAGACGCCGTCGCCGACCGAGACGCTGTTGCGGACCCACGACTCGCCGGTGCCGACCCAGACGTTGTTCGGGTTGGACTTGTCGACGGTGACGGCGCCGATGGACTGGATGTGGTCGTCGAAGACCGGCTTGAAAATCGTGCCGTGATCGGTCGACTTCCAGACTCCGCCGCCCGCCGCGCCGACGTAGACCGTGGCGGGCGAGCCGGCGGTGCCGTCGATGGCGGCGATGCGTCCTCCCATGACCGCCGGGCCGATTGCGCGTGCGCGCAACCCGCCCAGCGTGGAGGAATCGAGTTTGAGGTCGTCTTGTGCGGCAGCCGTCAGCGCGAATGCGAGTGCGAAGAAGACCTTGCGCATGCGTTTACTGCTTCGTCTCCGCTTTCGGTGCGGCGGCCGGCATCTTGAACGCGGCGTCGTCGAGGGCCGGGTTGATCTCGACTTTCTCGACGGTGATGCTCTGCTTCTGGGCCGGCGCGGCCTTCGAGGACATCTCGATGGAGAAGGGGATCAGCAGGCCTTCGACTTCCTGGTAGTTGCCGAAGGTGGTCTGGCTCTCGAACTCCTGGCCCTGCATCTTCCGCTTCGCCTCGATCTTGACCTGGAGGAAGGTCTCGGTGTCGAAGTAGACGGTCGAGTCGGTGCCGTCCTTGGTCAGGAGGCGGACCTTGTACGCGGGCGTGCCTTCGACGTCGGCCTTGCCGAGGAGCTCGACCTTGTGGCCCTTCTTCGCGTAGTCGACGAACGGACCGTCGATGTCAGCCTGCTCCTTCACTTCCTTGAGCATGTCGCCGGTCATCGCTTCCGCGTCCTTCTTGCCCATGAACGGCATGACCATCCAGCCGGTGGTGCCGTCGTAGGCCTGGATGCCGGTCATGCCCTGGAGCGTGAACTCCATGCGCATCTTGTCGGGGCGGGCCTGGGAGAGGGTGATGGGGGCTTCCATGCCCATCATGGCCATCTTGCCGCTGAGGCGCAGCGACTTCACGGCGCGCAGCTTGTCCATGCCGCCACGCGCTTCGGCGTTTTTGGCCAGGATGTCGTCGACCGTCAGATCGGCCGCAAATGAAGAGACGGCGAACAGCAGCGCTGCCGCGAGAACGAGGGTTTTCCGCATCGAGAGTTTCTCCTTGTTGAAGCAATGGCTGGACTTCGGGTGAATGTACGAGAGGGGAACCGGAAGGTTTACCGGGCGATTTCCTGCTTCAGTCGCTCGAGTTTATCCCGCGCGTAGACGCGGGATCTCCGGTTACACCGGCAGCGCACATGCGACGCGGCTCCAGGGGGCACCGGAGATCCCGCGTCTACGCGCGGGATAAACTTCTACTCAATTTGCGATTTCCGAGAGGCTGCGGAGGAAGCGTTCCACCACCGCGGCGTCGAACTGCGTCCCCGCTCCGTCGCGCAGGCGTTGGACAGCCTGTTCGCGGGGGACCGGCACCTGATAGGTCGAGCGCGAGGTCATCGCCACCCACGCGTCCGCGATCTGGATGATGCGCGCGGCGAGCGGGATCTGCTGGCCGTTGAGGCGGCTCGGGTAGCCTTTGCCGTCGACGCGCTCGTGATGGCGGAGCACGGCCTGCGCGACGTCGGCGCCGAGGAGCGGCTCCACGAGCGCGGCGCCCACCACCGGGTGCTCGGCCAGTCCGCGCATCTCCTCGGCCGTGAGGCTGGGCCGTTTGTAGAGGCGGTCGTAGTCGAGCAGGCGCAGGCCGACGTCGTGCACGAGCGCCGCGATGCGCACCGTCTCCGCCTGCGACGGCGGCAGCTCCAGCGCGCGGGCCAGCCGCTGCGCGACGATCGACACCTCGCGCGAATGCTCGGCCAGGCCGGGCAGCTTCTGAAAGTCGGGCTCGAGCAGACGCTCCGCGATCAGCGCGCGCTCGCTGCGGCCGGTGGCCGCGGAGATCGTCGACTCGACGGTCTGCTCGAGCTGGCGGAGGAGCATCTTCAGCGCGCGCTGCGCGACCGCGTCCGGCTGCTTGTCGAAGGCGACGGAGAGCACCAGCCCTTCGACGGCGAAAACGTTCACTGGCGCGCTGAACGTCGGCCCGGGAATGACGAGCTCCGCGGGCGGTGTACCGAACGGGTAGACGATCTGCGGACGCATCAAAAGGCGCGTTTGATTGGTGCGCTTCAGCCACGCCTCGAGATGCGCTTGCAGGCGTTCCATGGCTGCCTCGTTGACGATGTACGACGCCACGATGAGCTGCGGGTTGTTCGGATGTCCGATGGCGCTGAACGCGCCGAGGACCGCGCCCGGGATGGCCAGCACCGCGGGCATGATCACGCGGATCGGCTCGAGATCGGCCTCGCTGAGCACGCGCGTGGTGACGGTCTCGCGATTGAGCTGCCGCCGCGACATGTACTGCCGCGCCGCCTCGATTGCGCGCGCGGCATCCGGCGAGAAGACGGCGCCGGCCTGCAGCGGCGCGCTCGGCATGACCATGTTCGATACAGTGCTGGCGAGCGGCCGCGACGCGGCCGTCTCGGGTCGGACCGACGGATCTTCGACCAGCCCAACGGGCGCCAGTCCGAAGAGGTTGTTCTTCGCCAGCACGCCCAGCATGTCCTGGACGATCTTCTCCGCGGCCTGCACGTCGAGCGACTCGAACGGCTTGCGTCCGGCCTTGTCGCGCATGTCGATGAAGCCGATCAGCCGTCCACGCGAGAAGAGCGGCGCGGCCAGCATGCGGTCGTTCCCCTGCCGGAACAGGATCTCCGCGAAGCGCTGATCCGCGCCGAGCCCGTTCACGTAGAACGGCGTGCGCTTCACGGCCAGACGGTCGACGAGATCGTCATTCCCGGTGACGACTTTGCGGTCCGCCGGGTTGTACTGGTAGTGCGTGACGAGCTCGTACCGCTTCTCGTTGAGGTCGCGCGAGGCGGAGAGGTAGAGGGCGGCTTTCGTCGCCTGCACGTGCTCGACGCAGGAGTAGAGGATCTGCTTGAGCGACGATTCGAGAGACTGGACCTCGGGGAGCATCGTTTTCGAGTGCCCTCAGGTTACTCGAATTCGAAGCGGACGCGCAGCCGGGCGTGGCCGAGCAGGGCACCGAGGATCGTGCCGCTCGTGTTCCAGATGACGTCGCTCACGTCCGCGACACGGGACGGGAGAAAGTACTGCCAGGCCTCGATGCCGAGGGTGAAGGAGAAGCCGAGCAGGATGGTGAGGATGTACGTCTGCAGCGTCGGCCGGTCGATCGTGTAGAGCGTGATGAACGTCAGGAAGCCCCACGGCACGAACAGCAGCACGTTCGCAATCATCGGCACGATGATCACCGCGAGGATGTGCGTGGAGATGGGACGGTTCTCGACGCGTTTGGCGAGGTGGCGCAGGTCGTCGAAGGGGATCGGGTCGAAGTTCTCGTACGACTTGCCGCCCATCCAGACCGTGACCGTGACGATCGTCAGGGTGGTGATCAGCAGCAGGAGGACCGTGACCGGCTTCTTGATGACGACTTCGCGGGGCATGACGAGGCTCACAGGCTCAGAGTCGCATAGTCTCACAGGGTTCTATGAGCCTATGAGACTGTGAGGCTCGAGCCCTAACCCGCCGGGACTTCGGTGTTGTAGTAGAAGATGCACGTCACCCGCTCCGTCGCATTCGGGAAGTCCTTCGGCAGCGGCTTGAGCGGGGAGGAGAGGTCGATGGCCTTGCGCGCGGCGAGGTCGTACGGCGGCACCGCGGAGCTCTTCAGGATGGTGATGTCGCTGATGCGCCCGTCGCGATGGATCGTGAAGCGGATCGTGACCACGCCCTTCATCCCGGTGCGGATGATCTGCGGCATGTTCGAGTACCAGTTCACGCGGATCTTGCTGACCATCGACTGCGCGTAATCGCCCCAGTCGTACCACTGCGTCTCGAACGAGAGCGGTCCCTGTTCCGCGGCGAAGCCTTCCTCGCCGCCTGTGCGGCCGAGGTCGAGGCCGTCGCCTCCGCTGCCCGCCGCGGCGCGGCCCGCGTCACGGATCGCGCTGCGCCAGTCGACGGTGCCGGCCGCGGCGGATGCCTTCACCGGCTCGCGATAGATGAACGTTTCGTCGAGCGGGGTCCGCGTCGAGGGAGTCGTCGAAGGAGAAGCTTCGGTGAGCTGCTGCTGCGGTGCGGCCGGGGAAGCGCCTGACGGTCGCGGCCCGCGCGGCGCGGGATTGGAGGAGGGGACGTGCAAACCGGAGCCGTCACCGGGACGCGTCGTGGGACGCAGTCCGGTCGGCTCGGGCATGCTGGCCCGGCGATTCTTGTCCGACAGCGGCGCGGTGAGCGGCGCGCGCCGCATGGCCTCGGGACCGGGCGCCTCGATGAACTCCTGCGGGTTCTGCTTCAGGAACTCGACGTAGCGCTGGATCGGCGGCTCGCTCTTCGCGACATTGGTGACCGGCTTGTAGGAACTGATGAACCAGATGATCAGCGCGGCGTGGAAGACGATGGAAACGAGGCTCGAGAGGCTCAGGCCGCCGGCCTTCCTCTCTTCCTCCGCTACCGCGACAAGATCGATGGGTTCCTGCAAGCGTTGCCTACAAGCTGAGACGAATCGCGTTTCTTCCAAGTTTCGCGGGGTAAACTCATCGGTATGAGCGAAGTGCCGTACACACCGCCGCCTCCGCCGGTACTCCCGCCGCCGAGCGAACCGCCGCCTCCGCCACCGCCGCTTCCTCCCTCGGGTCCGGCGAAGCCGCAGTTCGACTTCGGAAAACCGTTCACGTATGTATTCGACGACCCGGAGTGGCTGCAGAAGATCCTCATCGGCGGACTCTTCTATCTGGCCGGCTTCCTCATCATCGGCTGGTTCTTCATCCTCGGCTACGTCGCGAAAACCACGCGCAACGTGATCGCCGGACACGAGCGGCCGCTGCCGGACTGGGACAACCTCGGCGATTACTTCAACGAAGGGCTGCGCCTGTTCGGCGTCGCGTTCGTCCTGGCGCTGCCGCTGATCTTCATCGCCTTCGCGGTCATGATTCCGGCCGGGATCCTCAGCTCCGTCGACAACGAAGGCGTGGCCTTTCTCGGCAGCAGTCTCGCGGGCTGTCTCTCCTGCCTCATCGTGCCGATCGCGCTCGCGGTGATGTTCTTCATGCCGGGCTGCCTGCTGTTTGCCACCGTCGAGCAGCGCTTCGGCGCGGCGTTCGAGTTCGGGCGGATCTGGTCGTTCATCAAGATGAACATCGGCAACTACCTGCTCGCGTTCTGCGTCTATCTGATCGCGCGGACAGTCGGCGGGTTCGGCGTCATGCTGCTCTGCATCGGCGTGATCTTCACCGCGTTCTGGGCCTTCCTCATCAGCGCGCACGCTTTCGGACAGGTCTATCGCCTCGCCACGCGAAAGGCATGAAGCGCGACACGAAAATCGTGCTGGCGTTCGTCGCCGCGCTGCCGGCGATCTTCCTCGGCGCCGCCACGTGGTGCACGTGGGCCATCGCGGCGGGCGCGTCGGCGCAGTGGCGTCTGCTGTTCCGCGTCATGTGTCATGGCAAGCCGGAGCGTTGCCTCGAGCTCTTCGCCACGCCGATGCCGCTCTGCGCCCGCTGTGTGGGGATTTACGGAGGGATGCTCTTCGGCATCCTGGCGTTCCGGGCCATCCCGCTGCTGCGCGAGCGCGTCATGCGTACCGTGGCGTTCATCGCCATCACGCCGCTCGCTCTGGACGGGCTGACGCAGCTGACCGGTCTGCGCGAGAGCACCAATCCGCTGCGCGTCGCTACCGGAGTGATCGCCGGTATGGCCTTTGGTTTGTGGATTTTGAGCGCAATCGAGCGCCGCGACGATGGAAGTTCACACGTTCTTGACCTCACCTGAGCGGTGGGTTAGTCTTCCGAGGAATCCGTCCGACATCACATGGCTTTCCAGGGCTCACTAAAAGAACTACCTCTGCCTGACATCATTCAGTTGGTGAGCGTGTCGGGCAAGACCGGCAAGTTCACGCTGACGCGCGATGCCGACCGCGGCTTCATCTACCTGAAGAACGGGCAGATGGTGCACGCCACCATCGGCGACCTCGTCGGCGAGGAAGCGATTTACTCGCTGGCCATCTGGAATCACGGCGACTTCCAGTTCAGCCCCGGCGAGGATTCGGACCGCCAGACCATCACCAAGTCGAACACGAACCTGCTGATGGAAGCCGCGCGCCGCCTCGACGAGTGGCGTGTGCTCTCGAAAAAGATCCCGTCGGTCGAGTACGTCCCCGAGCTGCTGGCCCGCGAGAACCGTCACGAGCAGGTCACGCTGAACCCGCAGGAGTGGATGCTGATCACGCGCATCGACGGCCGCCGCTCGATCGTGGAGATCGGCCGCGAGCTGAACCTCTCGTCATTCGACGTCGCCAAGATCCTCTACGGCATGATCACGGGCGAACTGGTCCAGCTAAAAAAAAAAATTGATCGAGACGCCGATCAGGAAAATGGCGAGCTAGTCGACCTGGCCGCGCGCATCCGCGCCGTGGCCGAGGAGTTCATCGGCGACTCCGCCCACAAGACCATCGAGAAACACTTCCTGCACGCTCTCGACGGCATCATGAACGGCAACGGCCCCGAGGCCGTCGACCACATGGTGCACGAGTTCGAGAAGACGGCCTCGCTGCTGCGCGGCCTCGCGATCACGGAGCAGCTCCGGCACCGGATCGCCGAAGTCCGCGCGCTTTAAGGACGACGCGGCCCGGCTTCGCGTTCGTGTGCTCGCCATCCTGGAGCACCTGCGTTCCGTTGACGAACACGTGCTGCACTCCCGTCGCGTACTGCCGAGGGTTGTCGTAGGTGGAGTGCGCGGCGATGGCGCCCGGATCGAAGATCACCACGTCGGCAAAGTAGCCGTTCTTCAGCGCGCCACGATTGGCGATGCCGAGGTTCGTGGCGGGGAGTGAGGTGAGGCGGCGCACCGCTTCTTCGAGCGGGATCAGTTTCTCGTCGCGCACGTAACGCCCGAGGAGGTTGGCGAAGTTGCCGTACTCGCGCGGGTGCGTGGACGACTTGAGGAACACGCCCTCGGGCGCCGACGCGCCGGCATCGGAGCCGAAGCTCATCCACGGCTGTTGGATCTGCAGGCGCAGGTTGTCCTCGGACATGAGGAAGTAGACCGTCTCGACGCGGCTGCCGTCCTCGATCACCAGGTCGATGGCGGCGTCTTCGGGCGAGACGTTGCGCATCCTCGCCACTTCGGCGAGCGTCTTGCCGGTCAGCGGCTTGAGCTGCTCGCTCTTGAAGCCGATCAGCCGCACCCGCTCCGGGTCGCCGGCGAGACGCATCAGGTTCTCCCAGGCGTCCGTCGGCATGCGCATCTCCGCGATCACTTTCGCGCGCGTGGCCGGATCGCTGAGGCGCTTGCGCCATTCGGCGTAGCCGCCTTCCTGCACCCAGGGCGGCATGGCCGCGTCGAGGCCGGTCGCGCCGGCGGTGTAGGTGTACATGTCGGCGGTGATGCGCAGCCCCTGCGCGCGTGCGGCTTCGATTTTCGCGAGGACGCTGCGCATCTTCGGCCAGTTCGTCTCGCCCGCGGCTTTGAGGTGATAGATCTCCGCGGCCACGCCCGCTTCGCGCGCGATCGTGATCAGCTCGTCGACCGCTTCCTCGAGGCGATTGCCTTCGCTGCGCATGTGGGAGATGTACATGCCGCCGTACGGCGCCGCGGCTTTGTTCAACTCGATGAGCTCCGGCGTTTTCGCGTAGAACGCCGGCGCGTAGATGAGCGCCGAGCCGACGCCGAGGGCGCCGTCTTCCATCGCCTGGCGGACGAGGGCACGCATCCGTTCGAGCTCCTCGGCAGTCGGCGCGCGATCGGCTTCGCCGAGGACGTGCATGCGCACGGTGGTGGCGCCGACGAACGAGGCCACGTTCACGGAGACGCCGCGGCGCACGAGCGAGTCGAGGTATTCGCGGAGCGTCGTCCAGTCGACGGCGTACTTCACGTCGCCCTGGTCGCGCAGCAGCTCCTGCTTCATGGTCTCGCTGAGCGGTCCCATCGACCAACCTTCGCCGAACACTTCCAGCGTCACGCCCTGCTTCACGTCGGCCATGCCGCGCCCGTCGACGATGAGCGAGTTGGTGGCCCAGCTCAGCATGTTGATGAAGCCCGGCGCGACGGCCATGCCGTTCGCGTCGATCTCGCGTTTGCCCTTCGCGGTGACGGTGCCGATCTTCGCGATGCGGTCGTTCTTGATGGCCACGTCGCCGGCGATCGGCGCGCCACCGCTGCCGTCGTAGATCGTGCCGTTGCGGATGACGACGTCGTAGTGCGCGCACGCGCAGAACAACAGCGAGGCGAGGAGGATCTTGCGCATGCGGCGAGTATAGAGTTGCGCGCGCATGTGGAACATCGAGACCTCTCCGATCGGGCGCATCGCCGTCCCGCCGTCCCTCCCGCCCGGCTTCGCCGTCTTCTCGACGACGCGCGACTATCCGGGCCGCATCGTGCCGGAGGAGCTGACCTCGCTCGTCCGCTCGCGCTTCGGCCTCGAGACGTCGCTGACGACGTGCGTGCAGGTGCACAGCGCCACGGTCACGCGCGCGCAACGCGAGCAGTCGTGGCGCGAATGCGACGCATGCGACGCGCTCTGGTCCGCGGAGAAGAACGTCTCCCTCGGCATCAAGGTCGCGGACTGTCTGCCGGTCTCGCTGCTCGACACGGCCCACGGCGCGATCGCGAACGTGCACTCCGGCTGGCGCGGCGCCGTCGCCCGCATCACCGCGAACGCGCTCGACGCCGCACCGCTCGATCCCGCCACGACTCACGCCTACCTCGGCCCCTCGATCCGCGCCTGCTGCTTCGAAGTCGGCGAAGAGGTCGCGACCCAGTTCGACGCCCGCTTCCTCGACCGCTCCCGCCCCAAACCGCACGTCGACCTGGTCGCGTTCACGATCGACATCCTCCGCGCCCGCGGCATCACGAAGATCTCCGACTCCGGGCTCTGCACCCGCTGCGACGGCTCGATCTTCCATTCATACCGCAGGGACGGCGCGGGGAAGGGGCGGAATCTGGTACTGGTTGCGCAGTAGGCGTACCATCTGGATATGGCGACGACCAAGCGGAAAGCGGCAATGAAAACGGACACGATCAACCGCTCGAGGGCGGTTCCGAGGAAGAACCCAAAGAACGGTCCGCCGGTCTATCGATCTGCGGAGCCGACGTCGATTCCGTTCGAAAGAATCGAAGCAGCCGTCAAGAAAGTACTCGCGGCGCGAGGCGCGCTCGCCACGCCGAAGAAATAGCAGTGGCGGCGACCGATCCAAAGTTCGACCGCAACGTCTTCATCAACTGCCCGTTCGACGCGGCATATGCGCCGATTTTCGAGGCCGTTGTCTTCGCGGTCTTCGACGCCGGTTTTCATCCGCGTTCCGCACGAGAGCGCCTCGATTCCAGCGAGATCCGCCTGCACAAGATCATCGATCTGATCCGGCGCTGCCGCTTCTCCATTCACGACCTTTCTCGGACCGAGCTCGATGAGGTCACGGCGCTTCCCCGGTTCAATATGCCGCTGGAGCTCGGCGTCGACATCGGCTGCAAGGCATTCAGCCGCGCCCATGGCCGCAAGTCGTTTCTGATCTTTGATTCGGAGCAGTACCGGTTCCAGAAGTTCCTCTCGGACATCGGCGGTCAGGACATTCATCGGCATGGAAACAGTCCGAAAACAGCCGTCGCACGAGTGCGGGACTGGCTGCGTGCCGAATCTGGTGTGACGACGATCCCGGGCGGTGGCGTCATCTACGAACGCTACCAGCGATTTCGCGACGATCTGCCGGCGCTCTGCACCGAGTTACGCCTCGACGTCGATGAGCTGACGTTTGCCGACCTGTCGGAAGCAGTGTCCGTCTGGCTCGAGAACCACCGCTGACGGCGGCACCCCCATTGCACTCCAACGGCCGCGTCTGATGTCCACAGAGCCGCCCGTTACTTCGCCGCCCCCCGCCACCCCGCCCGCCCGTCGGCGCAGGCCGACGCGCCGCACCGTGTTCCGCGTCATTCGCTGGACCGTGGCGGGGTTCTTCGTGTTGTTGCTGCTGCTCGGCATCTGGATCTACCGCGAGTCCGTGGGACGGTTCCAGGTGCGGCGGCTGCGGTTGCCGACGCGCATCTACGCCGACTTCGTGCCCCTGCAGCCCGGCAACGCGCTGCAGATGGACGACCTGCTCGAGAAGCTCGACCGCCTCGGCTATCGCGAGGCACCGCGGCTCGCGCAGCCGGGCGAGTTCAAGCGCGACGGCGGCACGATCGACATCTACACACGCCGCTTCAACCGTCAGGGCGAAGACTATCCGGCCACGCCGCTGCGGATGACCATCGGCCGCTCGCAGATCGAGTCGGTGGTCTCGCTCCGCGAGGCGCGGCCGCTCGAGCGCGCCGCCCTCGAGCCCGAATTGCTGACCTCCGTGCTCAGCGAAGAGCTGGAAAACCGCAGCCCGGTCACGCTCGACCAGGTGCCGAAACATCTGCAGGACGCCGTCGTCGTGACCGAGGACGTGCGCTTCTGGCGGCATCCCGGCGTCGATCCGTTCGGCATCGTCCGTGCCGTGTTCCGCAACGTCAAAGCAGGCGGCGTCGCCGAAGGCGCCTCGACGCTGACGCAGCAGCTCGTGAAGAACTACTTCCTCACCAGCGAGCGCACCTACAAACGCAAGATCATCGAAGCGTTCATGGCCGTGGTCCTCGACGCGCGCTACTCCAAGCGCGAGATCCTCGAGGCGTACCTCAACGACATCTATCTCGGCCGCAACCGCTCCATCTCCATCCTCGGCGTCGGCGAAGCGTCGCGCTTCTACTTCGGCAAGCCGGTCTCGGAGCTGAAGATCCACGAGGCCGCCGTGCTGGCCGGCATGATCCGCAGCCCGAACAACAACTCGCCGTTCAACAACCCCGAGACGTCGATGAAGCGGCGCAACACCGTGCTGCAGTTGATGCTCAAGGAAAAGAAGATCACGCAGGCGCAGTACGAGGAGGCGCGCTCGGCCAAGCTGCCGAAGAAACCGTTCCGGCAGAAGAGCGGCCTCACGTCCATTCCGTACTACGTCGACCGCGTCATCCAGGAGCTCGAGACCGACTACGGCATCGCCGACATCCAGGGCCGCGGTCTCCGCATCTACACCGCCATCGACCTCGGCGCGCAGGACAACGCGGCGCGCGTGCTCGAGCTGAGCCTGCGCAACCTCGAGCGCTCCAGCCGCCGCCTTCGCAATCACGATCCCGGCCTGCAGGGCGCGATCGTCCATCTCGACGTTCCGACGGGCGAGATCCGCGCGCTGGTCGGCGGCCGCAACTACGAGCGCAGCCAGTTCAACCGCGTGCTGAAGTCGAAGCGTCTCGTCGGCTCGCTCTTCAAACCGTTCGTCTATCTGACGGCGTTCGAGCCGAGTCTCTCGAACCAGAACATCACTCCGGCGACGCTCGTGTCCGATACCCGTTTCGTCCTCAAGCGGCGGTGGTCCGAGGACTGGTCGCCGCGCAATTACGACGGCCGCTACATGGGGAACGTGACGGTGCAGACGGCGCTCGAGCAGTCGCTCAACTCCGCGTCGGTCCGCATCGGACTGGCCACGGGCGTCGAGCCCATTCTCAAGACCGCCCGTACGCTCGGCGTCACCGAAGACCTCGACGAAGGCAATCCGTCGATCCTCCTCGGCGCGGCCGGCATTCCGCCGATCCAGATGGCCGAGGCCTACAGCACGATTGCCCGCCAGGGCGCGCGGATCGCCCCTCGCGCAATCCGTTACGTCACCGACGACCGCGGCAGGACGATGGAAGGCGCCGGCAAGGCCGCGCCGGTACAGGTCTTCCCGCAGCGCGACGTTTATCTGCTCACGCACGTGATGAAAGGCGTCGTCGACCGCGGCACCGCCGCCGCGTCGCGCGGCATGGGCTTCCGCAAGATCGCCGCGGGCAAGACCGGCACGACGAACGACAAACGCGACGCGTGGTTCATCGGCTTCACGCCGAAGACGCTGGCCCTGACGTGGGTTGGCTTCGACGACAACGATCCGACCGGCCTCTCCGGCTCCGACGCCGCCGTGCCGATGTGGGCGCGCTACATGGTCGCCGTCACGGCGGGCGAGCCGAACTCGGACTTTGCCGCGCCGTCCGGCGTGACGGTCGCCGAGTTCGACAAGACCACCGGCGGCCTGGCCACGCCGTTCTGCCCGCGCAACGCCATCGCGCGCGGCGCGTTCAAGAGCGGCACCGAGCCGTCGCAGCCCTGCCAGCCGCACTCCGGCGCGACGACGATGGCGCCGAGCACGGTCGTGCCGATGTACGACGAGTTCGGCAACCTGATCGTCACCGACACCGCGACCAGGACCGACACCGCCGTGCCGCCGCCGCTCCCGCCCGACTCGACGCTCACCGGCGGCGTGTTCCAGCCGCAGCAACCGCCACCGGTGACGACTCCGCCGCCGCAACAGCCGCCGCCTACGACGACTACGGAGCCGGAGCCCGAACCGGATGAGGATCCGCCGCCGCCCGCGACCGATACCTCCACGACGACGCAAGGCCCTCCGTGATGGACTGGTTCGCTCACATGCGCCGCGGCGATTTCGCCGCGGCGTGGGCGATCAGCGACGAAATCCTCCGCACCCGCGTCCCGCGCTGGGACGTTCCCCGCCACGAGCAATCGATCTGGGACGGCACACCGCTCGCCGGCCGCCGCGTCCTGATCCGCTGCTACCACGGCCTCGGGGACACGATTCAGTTCGCACGCTTCATCCCGCTGGTCGAAGAGATCGCGTCCGAGGTGACGGTGTGGGCGCAGCCGTCGCTCATTCCGCTGCTGCAGACGATGCGCACGGGCGCGACGTTCCTGCCACTGCACGACGGCGTCCCCGAGGTCGAGTACGACGTCGACGTCGAGATCATGGAGCTCGCGCACGTCTTCCGCGTGACGCCCGAAACCATTCCTCGACCACCGTACCTGCACGTCGAGCCGGCGGACGTGGAGCCGGGCATCGGCGTGGTCTGGCAGGCCGGCGATTGGGATCCCAAGCGATCGATCGAGTTCGAAGTCCTCGCGCCGTTGCTCGAAGGGATGCGTTTCTATCCGCTGCACCGCGACAGTCCCGGCGCGGAGACGCCGCTGCAGGCCGCGCGGCTGATGCGCGCGCTGCCGCTCGTCATCACCGTGGACACGATGGCCGCGCACCTGGCCGGCGCCCTGGGCGTCCCGGTCTGGACGCTGCTGCCGCGCCAGTGCGACTGGCGCTGGATGGACGACCGCGACGACAGTCCGTGGTACCCGACCATGCACCTGTTCCGGTACGCTAAGGACATGTCAGACGAATCGAAGAAGTCGCTCGAGGACTGGGGCATCGACGTCGATAAGTTCAAGGAGCGCGCGAAGGAGTCGCTGGAGAGCGCGCGCGGCGACCTGACCGAGATCACCGGCACGCTCCGCCACACGCTCGTGCACGCGAAGGACGTACTGGTCGGATTGCAGAAGACCGGCTCGCCCGCGGCCACGGAGCTCAAATCGGGCTTCGAGCGCGCCTGGAACGAGATCGAGACCGCCTTCCGCAATGCGCGGGAGAAGGCCAGGGGTGGGGGAGCTTCGGAAACGCCGGAGGCGCCCGATCCTCCCGCGCCGCCCGATCCACCGTCGCCGAGTTAGTTGATCCCGCGCGGACACCCCATGGTTCGTCATCCTGAGCGAGTGACGGCGTATCGCGCCGCGCCTGAGGAAAGAAACGGGTGCATTACTGTCGCCCGCTACGCGGGCTGGATGAACGTCAACGCATTCCCCCGGCTGAAGCCGGGGGCTATTTCCTGAAGCCCGCTACGCGGGCAAGTCTGCCCCCGTAGTTGACTCCAGGAACCCGAAGCCCGCTACGCGGGACAAGTCTGCCGCCGTAGTTGACTCCAGGAACCCGAAGCTCGTTACGCGGCACAAGTCTGCCCCCGTAGTTGACTCCAGGAACCCGAAGCTCGTTACGCGGGACAAGTCTGCCGCCGTAGGCGGCTCCAGAAAATAGGTGTGCCGAGCATGCTCGACAGCTCGGAAGTGAAAGTCTTCTGTCCAACCTGATGGAGGTGAAGGACTAGCGAAGCGCAAGGGCGAGACTCACCGCGAGGTGGGGCCTGAAAGAAGCGTGGAGCAAACCTGC
>DASVSV010000164.1:0-9225 GCA_036387915.1 Thermoanaerobaculia bacterium | reverse complement strand
AGTACGACCGCGACGAGGAAGGCGTGCTCCATCCGCTGCCGGCGCCCTCGGTCGACACGGGCATGGGACTCGAGCGCATCTCGCTGGTCCTGCAGAAGGCCGGCACCAACTACGACACCGACCTCTTCACGCCGATCATCCGCCGCGTCGAGGAAGTGGGCGGCTACACGTATCGCGGCAACATGGAGGACGACCTCGACACCGCGGTGCGCGTCCTCTGCGATCACGCGCGCGCGTCGACGTTCCTCATCAGCGACGGCGTCATCCCGTCGAACGAAGGGCGCGGCTACGTACTGCGCCGCATCATCCGCCGCGCCATCCGCTTCGGCCGCAAGCTGCCGAACGCCGTGCTGCTGACGCATCTCGTCGACTCCGTGCTCGCGGCGATGGGTGACGCCTATCCCGAGCTACTTTCGCGCCGCGAGGCCATCGTGAAGACGCTGGAGTCGGAGGAGGAGCGCTTCTCGCGGACGCTGACCACGGGCATGGAGCGGGTCGGTCAGGTGCTCGACGATGTCCGTCACCGCGGCGAGACCACCCTCGGCGGCGCGGAGATCTTCCGCCTCTACGACACCTACGGCATCCCCATCGACCTCATCACCGAGATGGCGGAAGAAGAGGGCGTGACCCTCGATCGCGCCGGCTTCGAGGAGAACATGAACGCGGCCCGCGCGAAGGCGAAGGCCTCGTCGAAGTTCGCGCTCAGCGCGGACGCGGCGACCTTCGCCGCCATCGCCGAAAAAGTCGGGCCGGTGGAGTTCGTCGGATACGAACAGTACTCGGACGTCGACTCCGTCGTCCGCTCCATCGTCGTGGCCGGCGAGGAGCGCGACGCGCTCCATCACGGCAGCGAGGGTGACGTCGTCCTGTCGCCAACGCCGTTCTACGCGGAGTCTGGCGGTCAGATCGGCGATGTCGGTACGCTGGAGTGGCAAGGTGGGAGAGGGACGGTGCTGGACACGCAGAAGCCATTCGGCGAGCTGCCGGTGTCGCGAGTCCGCGTCGATGAAGGCTCGCTCGCTGTGGGCGCGCATGTGCGCGCGTCCGTACCGGCGCCGGTGCGTCTCGACACGACCGCCAATCACACCGCCACGCACCTGCTGCACAAGGCGCTGAAGGACATCCTCGGACCGACGGTCCAGCAGGCCGGCTCGCTGGTTGCGCCCGATCGCCTGCGCTTCGATTACACGCATCACCAGCCGCTCACCGACGAGCAGCTCCGCGCGGTCGAGGACGCGGTGAACGACCGCGTGCGCGCGAACCTCGAGGTGACGAAGACCGTCGTCCCGATCGAGGAAGCGAAGAAGAGCGGCGCGGTGGCCATGTTCGGCGAAAAGTACGGCGAGATGGTGCGCATCGTCTCCGCGGGCGATTTCTCGCGCGAGTTCTGCGGCGGCTGTCACGTCAACCGCACCGGCGACATCGGCATCTTCAAGATCGTCTCCGACCGCTCGCTCGCCGCCGGAGTGCGCCGCATGGAAGCGGTCACCGGCCGCGGCGCGCTGGCCCTCTTCCAGAAGCTCGACGACACCGCGCACACCCTTGCCGCATCCGCGAACATCTCGCTCGACGACCTGCCCGCATACGTCCGCTCGCTGCAGGAAAAGCAGAAGCAGCTCGAGAAAGAGCTGAAGGCGCTGAAGGTCCGCGTCGCCACCGGCGGCGGATCGTCGGCGTCGAAATCGTCCGACGACTCGCAGGACATCAGCGGCGTCAAGCTCATCGCCCGCCGCGTCGACGATCTTAGCGGCGGCGACCTCCGCAACTTCGCCGACGAGCTCCGCTCCAAAATCAAAAGCGGCGTGGTCGTTCTCGGCAGCGCCACCGACGGCAAAGTGACCCTGCTCACAGCGGTCACCAAAGACCTCCTCGGCCGCGTTCAGGCCAACACGCTGATCGGCAAACTGGCCCCCATCGTCGGCGGCAAAGGCGGCGGCAAAGCCGACCTGGCCCAAGCCGGCGGCAAGGACCCCGACAAGTTGAATGAAGCCCTCAGCCACGCCCCCGCCGCCCTGCAGGAGATTCTGGGCGCGTAGACTGATCACGTGCTGGATCTGTACGAGGAGCTCTCAGTCATCGTCGACACGCTCGAGTCGCGTGGGCTCCCATACGCGCTCTGCGGCGGGATCGCCATGTCCGTACACGGCTTCACGCGTGCGACGGAAGACATTGACCTGTTCATCCCGCCGGAACATGTGGGAGCGGTCGAGGATGCCGTCGCGTCTCTGGGCTACCTCATCAAGGCGCAGCCCATGCGCTTCAATGACGGAGCCATGCAGATTCGTCGCGTCAGCAAAATCGATGGCACCGACGGCGACGTGATGACGCTCGACCTCCTGCTCGTCACTCCTGCGACGGAAGAAGCCTGGACTACACGTCAGAATCTTCTCTGGCGTGAGCGCCGCATCACCGTTGTTTC
This sequence comes from Thermoanaerobaculia bacterium, assembly GCA_036387915.1. Lineage (GTDB taxonomy): Bacteria > Acidobacteriota > Thermoanaerobaculia > Gp7-AA8 > Gp7-AA8 > QHVT01. Next base: position 6,806 of record DASVSV010000164.1, on the reverse strand, counting down.
GCGGGACGGACTGATTGCTTTGAAGCGCTTTCGGTCGAGCAAGCAGGATCTTCTCGACATCGAACACCTGGAGGGTGAATGAGTGCAGTCGATTATTCCGATCGCGCAATCACCATGAGGCTCAAGCGTCTCTCGCAGCTCCGGAAGCTCTGCGTGTCGCTTTCGAAAGCGAAGCCCGTCTCTGCCGCCATCCCGGCAGGCGAGCAATCTCCGCCCGCGAAGACGCCCCAATAGCCTTTTCTCCGCACGTCGGCTATCGTTCTGTCCGGCAATTTCCGCGAACCTGGGAGGTGGAGTCATGTCGAATCGGATGCGGGTGTGCGTTTTCGCAATGTTGCTGTTGTCGGTCCCGGCCTTCGCTCTCACGACGAAGAGCATCACTCAGGGTTTGACGGCCGACGAAGTCGCGGCCGCCGTGAGCGGCCCCGGCGCCACGATCACCAACGTCAAAATCACCGGGAACGGTGCGGCCATCGGCACTTTCGCCGAGGGGGGGCTGGGGGTCTCCAGTGGCATCGTGCTCAGCACCGGCGACATCGCCGACGCCGCCGGTCCGAACACCACCAGCGGCTCCGGCAAAGGGCTCGGCGCGGAAGGCGACGCCCAGCTCAACTCCATCGTCGCGCCGCGCAGCACCTTCGACGCGGTCATCCTCGAGTTCGACGTCGTCACCAGGACGCCGGTCTTCATCATCAACTACGTCTTCGCGTCGGAGGAGTATCGCGAGTACGTGGACGACGAATACAACGACGTCTTCGCGTTCTACGTCGACGGCTCCAACATCGCCCTGACGCCCGGCTCCAGCCAGCCGGTGACGATCAACACCATCAACCACCTCCGCAACACGAACCTCTACCGAGACAACGAGTCGGGCGACGCGACGCAGTTCGACGGCTTCACCGTGCCGATGGCTGCCTTCGCCATCGTCGAGCCGAACGTCGTCCATCACGTGAAGATCGCCATCGCCGACACCGCCGACGCGATCCTCGACTCCGCGGTCTTCATCGAGCAGGGCGGCATCACCGGTACCACCGCGCCCGTCATCGTCCCGCGCGTCACGGCGGTCGAGGCCTTCTACGGCACGCCGCTCGAGATCGCGCTGCCGATCTACTACGTCTTCGACACCATTCCGTACACCATCACCGCGACGGGCCTCGAGGGGGCGAACATCACCTTTTCTCCGGTCTACACCGGCGCCGACGGCCAGCAGTACACCAACATGAAGATCGTCCTCGGCCCGAACACGCCCAGCGGCTCGCACCCCGTCACCATCCAGACCGCGACCGCGGACGCCTCCGAGTTCACGAGCATCGTCGTCGTCGTCGACTGCAATCCACCCGCGCTCCTCGGCACCGGCCAGCCGCTGACGCAGAGCGTGACCCGCGGCTCGACCGCGAAGTTCACCGTCGCGCCGCTCGGCTCCGGACCGTTCACCTATCAGTGGTACTCGGGCTTCCGCGGCATGACCGGCTCGCCGGTTGCGAACGCGAACTCGGCGACGTTCACGACGTCCGCGGTGAACGACCCGTCGTCGTACTGGGTGCGGATCTCCAATGCGTGCGGCTCGTACGACAGTCTGTCCGCGTTCGCCCTGCCGCAATAGACGCGTCACCCACACGCTTTCGCCCATTCGAAACCCGCGCGGGCAACTCGCGCGGGTTTTTCGTTTGTGAGATCCTGCGCGGCCTGTGAGCGAGACCTCGACCCACGCCTGGGGCACGCAGCCGGAGATGTTCGGCCCGCGCCACGAGCACCGTCTCGGCATGATCCTCCGCGAAGTCGAAAAGCTCCCGCGCGGCGGCCGCGTGCTCGACGGCGCGGTGGGGCTGGGACAGCTCTCCGTGCGCATGCAGCAGCGCGGCTACCGTGTCTTCGGCATCGACTACTCGTTCGATGCGGCCCTGCACGTTCGCCGCAATACCAGCGTCCCCGTCGTCGTGGGTGACATGACCCGCATGCCCTTCCGCACCGGCGCCTTCGACGGCGTCACCACCGGCGAGACGCTCGAGCATCTCGACGACGACGCCTCCGCCGCCGGCGAGATCTCCCGCGTCCTCGCCGATGGCGGTACCTGCATCGCCACCGTGCCCGCGCTGCAAAGCCTCTGGAGCGCTTCCGACGACTATTACGAGCACCGCCGCCGCTACTCCCGCGTCGAGCTCACGAGCATGTTCCCGGCGCTGCGCATCGAGAAGGCGAGATACTGGGGCTTCCCCGTCGTCCTCACCTACGACACCCTCTTCCTCCTCCCCATGAACAAACGCCGCGCCCGCCGCAACGTCGACGAAGACGCGGCGCTGCGCTCCGTCGCCAAAGCGGGCCGGGCACGATTGCTCGTACGGCTCGTCCGCGCCGTGTTTGCCTTGGACGGGCTGTTTGCGTGGCTGCCGTTCGGGCCGGGTTTGTTGATGGTGGCGAAGAAGGTCAGCTCGCGAGAGGGTTGATCACACGCACGTCTGCAAAGCGCCGGAAGTCCCGGTCTGTCGTGCACACACTCGCGTGATTTTCAATCGCCAGCGCGGCGATATGTGCGTCGGAGACGAGGGGTCCGTCGACATGTCGTTCCGTGGCGAGCTGCCGGAAGACTTGCCAGTAGCGAGGTCCCGGTTCGACGAGAGTTACAACCGCGGACGTGAACCACTCGTCCACGATCGCCAGTGCGTCATGCATGAGAAATGGAGGACGTACGGCCGGTGTATTGGTGGTGATGCGAAGGAATCCATGAATTACGGCCCATGGAAGGCCGATCACTTCAGAGCCGGACAATGCTCGTTCCAGCCAGTCCCCGTGCCGCCCCGTGTTGAGGCGCATCTTTGTTGTACGCAAAGATCAACACGTTTACATCGACGACGATCACTTCCAGTAAGGTCCTTCGAGCTGGTTGAGAAGGCGCTCGGTGCAATCGGCGTCGAGCCCCGTCATTGGTCCGAGGTTGCGCGCCCGCACCCGAAACGGGCGCGGCTGGATCTCCGCTTCGGGCAGCGTGCGTCTTAAAGTGGCGTTTACGATCTCGTCAGGTGTCACGCCCGTCCGCTGTGCCTCGCGATCGAGCTTCGCCGCAACATCTTCATCGAGCGTGATGGTCGTTTCCCGTCCCATGTTCCGATCATCCTCGTAGACGGTGCGTTGTCAAGTCTCGGCGCTCCCATTTGCGCCGAGACCGAGGTAGCATCGTTCGCATGGGAAAGCTGAAGGCCAGGGAAGTAGCTGCGACGGAAGCGGCGCCGGGCGAGTTCGGGCCGATCACGTGGCCGGAGTTTCAGGCGCTGCCAGAGGACGTCAGGATGCGCCGCGCAAAGCGTGCGTACGAGAAGCTCATCGCGTTGAGAGGGAAGGTCCAGATCAAACTGGACATCGATGAAGCGCGCGGTCGTAATCGTCGATAGTTCCGTCTGGATCGACTATCTCGCCGGGGAAGTCATCGAGGAAGTCGAGGCTGCCGCCGGTGAGGCTCGACTGGTGCTGTCGCCACTTGCGATCGCAGAGGTTCTGTCGGGCGACCTCACACCGCGCTACCGGGAAGTCGTCGGCTGGTTCCTGCAGGAGTTCCCGATTCATCCGACGCCGCTCGGGCACTGGCTGGATGTCGCCGATCTGCGGCGGATGCTGCGAGGGAAAGGCATCAACGTCACCATTCCCGACGCGCACGTCGCCCAGTGCGCCCTCGATCTCAACGCCACCCTCCTCACCCGCGACGACATCTTCCACCGCATCTCCGCGCACACGTCCCTGCGCCTGGCGCAACTTCGTTAGAATCCGCGCAGCACAAACGGAGGTACGCGAATGAGTGATGGCTACGACAAGCCCAGTAAGGCCGAAGACGAGTACTTTGCGCGGCAGGAAGTGGAGCGGCGCAAGAAGTGGGCGGCGGAGCAGTCCGCCAAGATGGCCACTGAAGAGAAGGACCGGCTCAAGCAGGCCCACTGGATGAAGTGTCCGAAGTGCGGGATGGACCTGCAGGAGATCGAGTTTCACGGCGTCAAGGTCGACCAGTGCGCGAACTGCGGCGGCGTCTTCCTCGATGCAGGGGAGCTCGACCAGCTGGGCAAGCATGAAGACGGCGTGATGAACAAAGTCTTCTCGATCTTCCGCTGATGCTCTTCCTCGCGCCCGCGGAGCTCCGCGCGCTCGACGCCCGCGGGCTCGAGGAGCTCCTCGGCCGCACCGATCTCGTCGTCGCCTTTGCAGACGGGGCGGTGTGCGGCCTCGCGGCGGCGGCACTGCTCTTTGCCGACTACGCCGTCATCGCTGACGGCGCAACGCTCGAGATCGACATCGCCGAAGCGCACGCGGCGGTCGCGTGGCGGCTAGGACGGAAAGCGCTCCAGTGGCACCTCGGCGGGGCGCATCCGCGGGACATCGTCGACGAGGTCAGCGACAAGGATCCGCGGCGCTGGCTGGAGGAATGGACGCGGCATCGCAGCGTTATCGCTCTCGACGCCGCGGCCGCGCTGATCCGCGCACGCGGCGGAGACCGCCTCGAGCGCGCCGGGTTCGCGCGCCTCTTCGCGATCGGCGAGCCGCAGAAGGGACTTGGCGCGTTCCTCGCGAAGGTCAGGCCGTCATATAGTTGAGTGGTTGCAGTTTATCCCGCGCACAGACGCGGGATCTCGGGTGACACCGGCGCGTCCATGCGACCGGCGTCGAGCGTGCACCGGAGATCCCGCGTCTGCGCGCCGGATAAAGTCCCAGTTGAAGCCGGAGAACTTATGAGCCGAATCGAATCGGAGATCACCCGCGGCAGCAGCATCGACGCGCCGCGCATTCCGCAGTCGCAGCCGGAGCAGTTGTCGCTCTTCGCGCCCGAGGCTTTGGCGACGGTGCAGAAGCAGGAGACGCAGTGGCGCGAGAAGACCCTCGGCCCCGTCCTCCAGAAGAAGCCGTTCTGGAAGAAAGACTTCACCACCGTCAGCGGGATGGACGTCAATCCGATGGCCACGCCGCTCTCGATCGCCGACCAGGACTTTCACGAGATCGCGTATCCGGGTGAGTTCCCGTACACGCGCGGCCTGCATCCGACCGGCTATCGCGGCCGCCTCTGGACCATGCGCCAGTTCGCCGGCTTCGGCACCGCCAGGCAGACCAACGAGCGCTTCAAGTACCTGCTCTCGCAGGGACAGACCGGTCTCTCGACGGCGTTCCATCTGCCGACGCTGTACGGCTACGACTCCGACCATCACTACAGCGCCGGCGAAGTCGGCAAGTGCGGCGTCGCGATCGACACGCTCACCGACATGGAAGTGCTCTTCGACGGGATCAACCTCGAGGACGTCACCGTCTCGATGACCATCAACTCCACCGCGCCCATCGCGCTGGCGATGTATCTCGCCGTCGCGGAGAAGCAGGGCGCGGACTGGAAGAAGATCGGCGGCACGCTCCAGAACGACATCCTCAAGGAGTACATCGCCCAGAAGGAGTACATCTTCCCGCCGCGTCCCTCGATGCGGCTGATCACCGACACGTTCAAGTTCTGCGCGGAGAACGTGCCGAAGTACAACCCGATCTCGATCAGCGGCTATCACATCCGCGAGGCCGGATCGACGGCGTTGCAGGAGCTCGCGTTCACGCTGCGCGACGGTATGGAGTACGTCGAGTACGGCATCCGCGCCGGCCTGGATGTCGACGAGTTCGCGCCGCGTCTCTCCTTCTTCTTCAACTCGCACAACGACCTCTTCGAAGAGGTGGCCAAGTTCCGCGCCGCTCGCCGCATCTGGGCCAAGGTCATGCGCGAGCGTTACGGCGCGAAGGACCCGCGCTCGTGGCAGCTCCGCTTCCACACCCAGACCGCCGGCGCGTCGCTGACCGCGCAGCAGCCGTACAACAACATCGTCCGCGTCACCATCCAGGCGCTGGCCGCGGTCATGGGCGGCACGCAGTCGCTGCACACGAACTCCCTCGACGAGACGCTGGCCCTCCCGACCGAGAACGCGGCGCGCATCGCGCTGCGCACGCAGCAGATCATCGCCCACGAGTCGGGCGTGACGAACACCGTCGACCCGCTCGGCGGCTCGTACTTCATCGAGGAGCTGACGAATCGGATGGAGCGCGGCTGCTTCGAGTACTTTGAGAAGATCGACCAGTTCGGCGGGATGGTGGAGGCGGTGGAAGCCGGCTTCCCGCAGCGCGAGATCTGGGACGCGTCGTATGCCTTCCAGCGCTCCGTCGACTCGGCGGAGAAGGTGGTCGTCGGCGTGAACGCGTTCAAGATGGAGCAGGAAGAGCCGTACGACGCGCTCTACATCGACGAGTCGGTCACGGCCGAGCAGATCGCGGGCCTCAACAAGGTCCGCGCGGAGCGCGACCAGCAGAAGGTGCAGGACGCGCTGCAGGCGCTGCGCAACGCCGCCGCCGACGAGAACGTGAACACGATGCCTCCGCTCATCGACGCGGTGAAGGTGTACGCGACGGTAGGGGAGATCTCGGACGCCTTCCGCGATGTCTTCGGCACGTATCAGGAGCCTGCGCTTTTCTGAGCCTCGGCGAGTTCCTCGGAGCACCTCGTTCCTCGGAGTTCCTCGGAGTGTCTCGGACGCCTTACGCCGAGGAACTCCGAGGAACGACCCGAGGAACTCCGAGGAACTCCGTCCTCTCTATGCGACTCATCGCGCTGCTCCTGATCGTCGCGCTTCCGGTGCGTGCCGCCGATCGCCAGAAGATCGCCGCGCTGAACGTGGCGTCGACGTCGCTCGTCACGTGGGCGGGCTGCCTCGTGCACGCGAAGCTCACCAAGACGAGGCCGAAGCATGCGCGCTGTCTCGCGGCGGGCGCGCTCGGTGGCGTGGGGTTTTACTCGGCGAAGAAAATCG
>DASVSV010000163.1:0-11989 GCA_036387915.1 Thermoanaerobaculia bacterium | reverse complement strand
CCTGCCATCCGGGTGCGTCTCGGCAGTACGGCTCGCGAATACGAAAGCGGCGGCCAGGCCGCCGCACTCCATAAGCGCTCCCGGGGCGGGGGCCTCTTTCCTCCTTCCTCTTTCCTCCTTTCTCGCGGGCCTAAAGAGTTCGTAAAGATCCGAAATCAACGTCAATCCCGCTGCTACCTTCGCCATCGACCTCGATGGAACAAACGCCAACCTCCCGCCGCTATCTCCTCACGCTTTCCCTCGGTGCTCTCGGCGTCGTTTACGGCGACATCGGCACCAGTCCGCTGTACGCGCTCAAGGAATGCTTCATGGTCCATCACGGCCATCAGCTCGCGCCGACGCATGACAACGTGCTGGGCATCCTGTCGCTGATCACGTGGTCGCTGATCCTGGTGATTTCAGTCAAGTACTTGATCTTCGTCCTGCGTGCCGACAACCGCGGCGAAGGGGGCATCCTCGCGCTGATGTCGCTGGTCAGGCCGCGCGCCTCCGGCGGACGCGGCGTGCTCATCGCGCTCGGCCTCTTCGGCTCCGCGCTGCTGTACGGCGACGGCATGATCACGCCCGCCATCACGATGCTCAGCGCGTTCGAAGGCGTGCGCGTCGTGACGCCGGTGCTCGAGCCGTGGATCGTGCCGCTGACCGCGATCGCTCTCGTCGCCCTGTTCGCCGTGCAGAAGTTCGGCACCGCGCGCGTGGGGACGCTCTTCGGCCCGCTGATGCTGGTCTGGTTCGCCGTCCTCTCCGCGCTCGGCATCTACAACCTGGTGCGCGTGCCGCACGTGCTGGCCGCGATCAATCCGTGGTGGGCGGTGAAGTTCATGCTCGCGCACCAGGTCGCGGGCTTCCTCGTTCTCGGCGCGGTGTTCCTGGTCGTCACCGGCGGCGAAGCGTTGTACGCGGACATGGGTCACTTCGGCGCGCGCCCGATCCGCATCGCCTGGTTCTCGGCCGTCTTCCCCGCGCTGCTCCTCAATTACTACGGACAAGGCGCGCTGCTGCTGCAGAGGCCATCCGCCGCGAGCGATCCGTTCTTCCTGATGGCGCCGCGCTGGGCGTTATGGCCGCTGGTGATCCTCTCGACCGTCGCCGCCGCCGTCGCGTCGCAGGCCGTCATCTCCGGCGCGTTCTCGCTGACGCGTCAGGCCGTGCAACTCGGCTATCTGCCGCGCGTGAAGATCCAGCACACCTCCGCCCGCGAGATCGGCCAGATCTACATCCCCTCGGTGAACTGGCTGCTGATGATCTGCGCCATCGCCCTCGTGATCGGCTTCCGCGCCGCGACCAATCTCGCCGGCGCGTACGGCGTCGCCGTCACGGCAACGATGGGCATCACCACCGCACTCTTCGCCGTCATCGCCCGCGAGCGCTGGGGCTGGAGCCGCATCGCCGTGCTCTCGTTCGCGGTGCCGTTCCTGATCGTCGACCTGGCCTTCTTCGGCGCGAACATCGTCAAGGTGATGGACGGCGGCTGGTTCCCGCTGACGGTGGGCGTGCTGATCTTCACGGTGATGACGACCTGGTACACCGGCCGGCGCATCCTCGCCGCGCGGCTCGCGGAGAGTCAGCTCGCGACCGACGCGTTCATGCTGCAGCTCAGCGGCGGCCGCATCCAGCGCGTGCGCGGCACGGCGGTGTTCATGACCCGGCAGCAGGAAGGCATCCCCACCGCGCTGCTGCACAACATCAAGCACAACAAAGTCGTGCACGAGCGCGTGGTGCTGCTCAGCGTCGTCTCTGAGGAGACGTCGCACCTCTCCGAGACCGAACGCGTCGAGTGGATCGACCTCGGCCATGGCGTCTACCGCCTCCTCCTCCGCTTCGGCTTCATGGAGGACCCCGACCTGCCCGACGTGCTCGCCAACCTCACCGGCCCGGTCTCTTTTGACTCGATGTCGACGAGCTACTTCCTCGGCCGCGAAACGCTGATCCCGACCAAGCATCCCGGCATGGCCATCTGGCGCGAGCACCTCTTCGTCTGGATGACGCGCAACGCCACGAGCGCGTCCAGCTTCTTCGCGCTGCCCGCCAACCAGGTCATCGAGCTCGGCGCACAAGTGCGCATGTAGCGCCGACGAGAAAACCGACGTGGAGGCCTCCGGCCTCCCGGTCGTTTCTCTTGCGCGCTTACGCGTACGCGTTGACGAAGTGCGCGGTCAGTTCGGCGGCCGCGAGCAGCTCGAACGGGACGTGGATCAGCGGATGGATGGCGTTGAACGTATGGCTGGCCCGGCCGAGGACGGCGATCGAGCCTAAGGGCGCGCGGGCAGCGATTGCACGACCTTCGTCCACGGCCACGCTCTCATCGCGGCCGCCGTGGATCACCAGCAGCGGCACGGTCAGACGCGACGCGGCGGCGAGGACGTCGAGCCGTTCGGCGTTGGCTTCATAGTCGTCGAGCATCACCGGCGCCATGCGCATGACCTGCTTCGTGCGCGCGTTCTCGACTTCCAGCACGCCGCGTTTGCGCCAGTCGCGCTTCACCGCGTCGTCCCAGCGGTCGACGCGCGAGATCGGGCTCCAGGCCACCACGCCGTGCAGGTTCGGGACGTCCTGCGCGCCGAGGATGGCGATGCCGCCGCCGCGGGAATGGCCGAAGACGAACGTCGGCAGGCCCGGGAACTCGCGCTGCGCGTGACGCACGACGACGTCGAGATCGCGGAGCTGCGTCGAATACGTGTCGTGCTCGAAGAGATCGAGCCGGTCGAACGACTCCGGGTCGTCGCCGATCCCGGAGCGCGACATGTTGAAGCGGCAGACCGCGAGGCGATGCTGCATCAGCCGCTGCGCCGTCCAGGGAAAGAAGCCCCAGTCCTTGAAGCCCTTGAACCCGTGCACCACGACCACCAGCGCGCGCGGCTTCTCCGCGGCGTCGATCTCACCGCGGATGGGCAGCCCTTCGGAAGATTGCAACGTAAACGCGGACATGGAATCAGGTTTGAGGTACGAGGTAGTCAGGTACGAGGTATGAGGTACGAGGGACGAGGTATGAGTGAGGCACGAGCCAGGGTGGGCGGGACTCATCCCTCATCCCTCATGCCTCGTACCTGAGTGATCAAACGTTGAAGCGGAACAGGATCACGTCGCCGTCCTGGACCTCGTACTCCTTCCCTTCGCTGCGCATCCGGCCGGCCGCCTTCGCTGCCTGCTCGCCCTTGTAGGCGATGTAATCGTCGAAGCCGATCGTCTCGGCCCGGATGAAGCCGCGCTCGAAATCACTGTGAATCTTCCCCGCCGCCTGCGGCGCTTTCGAGCCGCGGTGGATCGTCCACGCGCGCGCCTCTTTCGGGCCGGCGGTGAAGAACGTTTCGAGGTCCAGCAGTTTGTATGCCGCACGAATGAGGACATCCAGGCCCGGCTCTTCGAGGCCCATGTCGTGGAGGAACTCGCCGCGCTCGTCGGCCGGCAGCGTGGAGATCTGCGCCTCCAGTTCGCCGCAGATGACCACCACGTCGCCCTTCTTCTCCGCCGCGACCGCGCGCACCTGCTGCAGCAGCGGCGGCTCCTTGCCGAGATCGTCCTCGGCCACGTTGGCGACGTAGAGCACCGGCTTGAGGGTGATGAGGTTCAGTTCCGCGAGCAGCCCCTGTTCGTCGTCGGAGAGGCCGGCCGCGCGCAGCGGCGTCCCCTTGTCCGCCGCGGCGATGGCCTTCGTCAGCGCCTCGGCCTGGGCGACGTACTCCTTCTGCCCGACGCGCGCCAGGCGGCCGATGCGGTCGTGGCGCTTCGACAGCGCGTCGAGGTCGGCCAGCAGGAGCTCCGTCTCGATCACTTCGACGTCGCGCCGCGGGTCGACGCTTCCCTCCACGTGCACGACGTTCGGGTCCTCGAAGCAGCGCACGACGTGCAGGATGGCGTCCGTCTCGCGGATGTTCGCCAGGAACTGATTGCCGAGGCCTTCGCCCTTCGACGCGCCGCGCACGAGGCCGGCGATGTCGACCACTTTGAGGTCGGTGAAGACGATCTGCTTGCTGGAAGCCAGCCCCGCGATCTCGACCAGGCGCTTGTCGACGACCGGGACAATGCCGACGTTCGGCTCGATGGTGCAGAAAGGATAGTTGGCGCTCTGCGCGCCCGCCGCCGTCAGCGCGTTGAAGATCGTCGACTTGCCGACGTTGGGCAAGCCCACGATACCTACCGATAAACCCATTTGATCAAATGCTCCTTCGCGCGACCCTCAACGGCGGCGCGCTTGGGACGATTCCTGGGGAGGAAAGAGGAAAGAGGAAAGAGGAAAGGTAAGGCCGCGGGAACGCGGGTCTCCCGGGCGGGGGCCTCTTTCCTCCTTCCTCTTTTCTCTTTCCTCTATTTCCCGATCGACCTGCGCGCCGCTTCCACCGCCCCGATGAGTCCGACGGTCTGATTCACGATCAGATCGACCGGGATGGTTTCCATCAGGTCGCGGAAACGCCCCTTGCGGACGAAGGCTTCGACGAACTTGCCGTCGGTGAACCAGGAGAGGTTCTTCGCCGCGATGCCGCCGGCCAGGAACACTCCGCCGCGCGCGAGGACGCGCAGCGCCATGTTCCCCGCCTCGGCACCATAGATGTCGACGAAGATCTCGAACGCCCGCACGGCGCGCGGGTCGCCGTTGCCGGCCCGCTCCGCGACGTCGGCCGCCGTGGTGTTGCTGCCGCCGAGGAAGGTAAAGATGTTGACCAGACCCATGCCGGAGACGAGCCGCTCCCAGCTCACGTGCCCGAGCTGCTCGTGCAGGAAGAGGAAGAGGCGCGCCTGCTCGGCATCCTGCGGCGCAAAGTCCGCATGCCCTCCCTCGGTCGGCACCACGTGATAGAGCCCGCCGTGATACGTCAGGATCGCTTCGCCGAGGCCTGTGCCGGCGCCGAGAATGGCGATGGGTGCGGTCGTGTCACGCTGGCCGCGGTGCAGCGAGATCAGGTCGCCATCGCGCAACAGCGGGACGCCGAGCGCGATCGCCGAAAAGTCGTTGATGAGCGTGACGTGCGGAATCGAGAACGCCCGCGACAGCTCGCTGGCCTCCATCACCCAGCCGAGGTTCGTGACCTCCGCCCGCGCACCGATCACCGGACCGGCGACGGCGAAACACGCCGCGTCGACGCCGCCCGGGACGAGCGGGACGAAGGCGCGAAAGAGATCGTCGAACGTGGCGTAGTCGCCGCTCTCGTAACGCTGCTCCGCCGAGACCTCGCCTCCCGCCTCGACGCACCGCAGCAGCGTCTTCGTACCGCCGACGTCACCCGCCAGGATTCGCATGGGATGAAAGTCTATCGCGGCCGTGGCGGCCGGCTTGGAAGCCAGCGGTCCGCGCCGGTTGAAAACCGGCGCCCCGTTCCTCCGCGCTCCGACGATCCGTCAGCGGCCGAGGATGGCGTTGATGATCGGCATGCGCCCACTATACGATGCGCCCGCCGATGGCGACGCGGACGAAACGGGCGGCGGGTGACGACGAGGGACAGCGCATTCTCGGTGCGATCCGCCAGCTCGCACGGGCGCTGCGGCTCTTCGACCGCGAGGCGCAGGCCAAGTACGGGATCAGCGCCGCGCAGATGCTCGTCCTGCACGCGCTCGAGCAGGACGAAATGCTCTCGCTGAACGCCCTCGCCGAGCGCACGGCCACGGACCAGAGCTCGGCCTCCGTCGTCGTGCACCGCCTCATCGACGCCGGCTACGTCACCCGCACGGCGAACAAGGAAGACCGCCGCCACGTCGAGCTCCGCCTCACCGCCAAAGGCCGCACCATGCTCCGCAAATCCCCCCCACCCGCGCGCGAGAAAATCCTCGAAGCGGTCGAGGCCCTCCCCCCGCGCGAGCGGAAGCAGCTCGCGGGATTGCTGGAGCGGTTCGTCGAAGGATTGGGCGAGCGGTAACGTTTCGCGGAGCGTCTTTCGCGGAGCGTCTATGGAGTGCGGCGGCGTGGCCGCCGCATTCGTATTCGCGACCGGTATTGCCGAGACGCACCCAAATGGCAGGGTTGCTCCCGAATGTGAAAGCGGCGGCCAGGCCGCCGCACTCCATAACGCTCCGCGGGATTACGGCGTCTCGTACCCCACCGCGCGGGATTGCAGCGTGCAGCAGCGGGGGTCGTGGCGGAAGGTGACCCAGGCTTCCCTCTCCGACTGGCGGGGGACGAAGGGGAGCTCGAGGTCGGCGCGCTCGATTTCTTCGTTGGCGCGCATCAGGAGCACTTCGATGCGGACCGACTCGGCAGTCGATTCACCGTCGTTGCGGACCACGATCGGGACGCGGTATGTGTCCGCGGCCGCGACGGCGGCGCCGGTGAAGATGCGCAGGTCGGGGGGCGTCTGCTGATCGTGAATCGCGCACCAGCCGAGGTATGCGAGGACAGCCACGACCACGATCGCGCTGACGGCGAAGACGCTCCACTCGAGGCGGTTCTTGTGCGGGCGTGTCATGACTGCAGCAACAGCCTTCCTGCCGAGGCGCCGAGGGTGGCGGGGAAGCCGAGGACCACGATCTCGCTGACGACGATCGACGCGGCCTGGTCGTCGAAGCGGCCGAAGAACCAGAGAATCGCGGCCGACGCGCCGAGTGCGATCGCGTAGGTGATGATCGTGCCGCGGAACGCCTGCCGCTTGGTCTCGATCGGCGAGTAGCGCGACGCGCGCGCAAAGTCGGTGAAGTAGAGAATGAGCGCGCCGAGGCCGAGCGAGATCAGGGCGAGGAGCAGCAGTCGCAGCGGCCCCGTCTCGATCGCAATGACCAGGATCTCCTCGGTCGGCGCGACGTTCGCGGCGAAGAGCACCGCGCCGCAGAACGTGACCACGAGCTGCCCGCCGAAGTGCACCTGGCCGCTGTCATCCTCGGCTATGCCGTCGTCATCCTCGGCCATGCCGCTCTCCTCCTCGTCGTTGCCGCTGCCGAGTTGCGCGGTGCCGACCGAGAATCCGATGGCCACGATCCCCGCCTCGACGACGATCTGGCCAATGGTCTCGGACAGCGTCGTGTGCGGGCCGATGCGGCCGATGGCGTAGAGCATGACAGCCGCGGTCACGACGCCGAGGCCGAGCTCCTCGACCGAGTCGATGGCGACCTCCGTCCAGCTTGCGTCGCGCCGCAGGCCGGCGAAGCGGTTGTAGCCGAGGAGGAGCAGGAACGTGGCGAGGACGTAGAGCAGCAATCGCAGCGGCTGCGCGTTGAAGCCCTCCCACCAGACTTCCATCGTATAGAGGAGCGGCAGACTGAAAATCAGGCCGCCGGCCAGCCCGCGGCCATACTCGCGGAGCGACTCGGCGATGGACGGCCCCGGCGAATGAGCCATGGCGAATGGGGCGGCAAGAACAGAGCCACACGACGAATGGCGCAAGAATGGTGTTACTCTTTTGCACGTCACGCAACACGGGTCCCAATGGAGACACAAGGTGAGGTTCTCATCGCGGATGGCGACGCGGCCATCCGCTATCTGTTGACGTCCATCGTGCGGCGCCTGCCGCGGCAGGCGGTCGCCGCGGATGACGGGCCGAGCGCGCTGGCACTGCTCCGGAGCCATACCTTCGACGCGGTGATCCTCGACCTGATCCTGCCGGAACTGGACGGAACGGACGTGCTTGCATTCCTCGAGCGCGAGCGGCCCGACATGTTGCCGCACGTGATCGTCATCACCACCATGCCTGAGAAACGGTGGGCCGGACACGCGGCGATGGGTGCCGTCGGCGCGGTACTGTCGAAGCCGTTTGCGCTGGACGAACTGCAGAACGCACTCCGCCGCTGCTGCAACGGCGCAGCGCGCGTATACTGATCCAGTTTTTGCATAAGATGCAAACTCTCGTCAACGAGTGGGGATCTTTCGTTGACGCGCGAGCAGAATGGGGCGAGGATGTCAACCATGATCGGAGAGCGCATTCGAGAACTGCGGCAGGCCCAGGGCCGGTCGCTTGCTGACGTAGCCGGAAAAGCGAAGATCAGCGTGGCCACGCTGTCGCGGATCGAGAACGACAAGCAGTCCGTCGACCTCGGCATTTTCCTCACCCTGGCCAAAGTACTGGACGTGTCGGCCAGCGACATGCTGGACGAGAACGATGACAGCGCGAGGAACGTGGATCCGCTCGCGCACCGCATCGCCATGCTGGAGACGAGGAAACGCGCCGAGCTCTGGCGCGACCTGGCCGCCGAGCGGCGCTCGCCGCGCGGACGTGCCCGCGGCGCCGCCGTACGCGACGTCACGCAGCAGGTCGACGAGCTGCTCGCGCAGGTGGACTTTCTGCGTGAAGAGCTCGAGACGGTGCGGAAGCGCGTCAAGAAGCGCGTGTGACGCGGCGTCGCTGCTGACCCATACGCGCGAGCATTTCCGCGCGAATCACTCTTCACCCGCCCTTCGGGCACCGTCTCCCCCTCACGAGGGGGGACGGGCAACACACACAGCTCACCCCGAGAAATGAACTTCGTTGCCCTTCGGCCCGCGAGGCCGGGAGAGGTGCCGAAGGCGGGGCCGGCTCTCTCCCAAAGCGTTAGGCGCGTACGAGCTGAAGCTACGCCAAAAAAAATTGGGGGTGACCAGCGGCTTCGCCGTTCCACTGGTCACCCCCACAACAAGGGGGAAAGCGTCGACGTTGTTAGCTTGGCGGCCCGGTGGTGGATGGCAACGCCGACGATTTTCATTAACTGCAAACGTCGTGCACGTCTTTTACGTTTGGCGCAAACTGGTCCGTCGGATTTCGCTTCCGCGTGGCGGAAAGTCGCTTTCGTCTCACGCAACGCCCTCCGCGTGAGGGCGGAACTCTCCTGACGATGGTCGGTGAGCTGCCGGAATTCGACCTGACGGTGCGGGCACGAGCCTCGATCCGGTCCAGCATGGACCGCACCGCGGCGGGATCGGCAATGTTTTCCTGCAGGCAGGAAAACGCCGGAAAAAGGAGCGCCGGCTGACGGAGCGCTGGCTTCCAGCCGGCGCGGTCCGCTGGCTTTCAGCCGGCCGCCTTGGAAGGCAGCGGTCCGCGCCGGCTGGGAAGCCGGCGCTCCGTTAACGCGGCGCTCCGAAAGCCGGCGCTCGTCAGACTCCGGCGATTACAGACGTCCCCGGAGAGAGCGCGCCTGTTCCAGGTGCGCGGCCACCGAGGCTCGTTGCGTCTGCAGCAAGGACCGCAGCTCGCCGTTGTGCGCCAGCGGGATGATCTGCGTGTCGAGGCCGGTGAGCAGCCACTGGTGCAGGGAGATCTGGTAATCCATGTACTGGCGGTCGTAGTCGGCGCCGGTATACGTGCCGAGGTTGGTGATCACCTGCGGCGAGGTGCTGCGGAGCGCGGCCGTGGTGTCGTTGTCCATCGGCGTGATCCCGGCGCGGGCGGCGGTGTCGCGGGCGGCGTTCAGCGCGTTGGTGTGGTCCGTGACCATCATCTGCGCGAAGGAGCGCACGTCCGCGTTCGTGGCCCGGGTCGAAGCGGCGTTCCCCTGCTGGATCTCCCCCTCGTTCGCGGCGAGCGTGATTCCGGCGATGTGGCCGTCGACGTTCGGCGTGGCCGGCATGTTGGCGTCGGTCGTGGCGCACGCGCCCAGGAGAACCGTGGAAAGAGTGATGACGATGAGTGCAGTCTTTTGCATGACGTGTAAAGCCTCCGAGCCGCGACTATCAAAGGAGATGCCCGCCGCCTTTGCGCCGGGCGCAACAGCTCCGGCCGGTCACGTCCTTTGCAGTCTTTCCCGTGCATGTTCGAGCGCAAGAAAAAGAACGTTGGCAGCGTCGACGGCGGTGAAGGACGGGGCGTGCCGCTGGGTGGCCATGACGATCGTCCACCGACCGGTTACCGCCGCAGCGAAGACGAGGTGCCCGAGGTCGCTGACGGCGACTTCGGCGGGGAAGAAGACGATCCCGCCGACCGCCGCCGCGATCCGTTACGCACACCGTAACGGCATATAACTTGCGCTTTGGAGTCTTCGGCGGCGAACGAAAATGCTCCCGAATCTCCTCCTCTCTCTTCTCCTCTCGGTGAACGCCCCAGCGGGATTTCACGTCGAAGTTTTCGCGCGCGGTCTCGAGCGTCCCCGAGCCATCCTCGCACTCGAAGACGGCACCGTACTGGTCAGCCGTCCGGCCATGAACGACGTCGTCGCGTTGCGTGACACGGACGGCGACGGACTTGCCGATCAGATGCGCACCGCGGTGGCTTCCGTCGAGCACGCGTATGGCCTGGCCATGCGCGGCGGCACGCTCTACGTCTCCGGCGTGAACCGCATCGTCGCGGCGGAGCGCCTCCCCGACGGCTCGTTCGGCGAGCCGGTGGACGTAATCGAGAATCTCCCCGACGGCGGACGCCACCCCGACCGCGCTATCGGCTTCGGCAGCGACGGAAAGCTCTACGTCGCCGTCGGCAGCTCGTGCAGCGATTGCGTGGAGACGCATCCCGAGCACGCCACGCTCCTCCAGCTCGACGCCGACGGCGCCAATCGCCGCATCTTCGCCCGCGGCCTCGGCGAAACCGCCGCGATCGACTGGCACCCGGGCAGCGGCGAGTTGTGGGGCGCCGGCGGCGGCGAGCTGAATCGCATCGGCGACGGCCTCAATTACGGCTGGCCGTTCTGCGCCGGCAAAAAGCCGGCCGCAAACGATGCTCGTCCGGAAGGTCTGTCGAAGGAAAAACTCTGCAAGTCGAGTGAGGCCGCGGCGCTGGAGCTCCCCTCGCGCGCGAACGGCTTCGCCTTCTATCGCGGCGCGCAGTTCCCCGAGGCGTATCGTCACGATGCGTTCTCGGTCAGCGGCGAGAAGCTGGTGCGCATCCGCTTCGACAAAGACAAGCCGGTGGCGGTGGAGGACTTCGTCACCGCACCCAAAGCGATCAGCGGACTGGCCTCCGCGCACGACGGCGCGCTGCTCTTCAGCGACGAGGAGACCGGCGTCGTCTATCGCGTGACGTACGGCAACTCGCTGCCCCGTGCGATGACGTCGAGCGGCGCCGATTTCGGACCGAATCCGGTGCTGTCGCAGGCGTTCCGCGTCGGCGACCTCCGCGCGCCGGAGTCGGTGATCCACGACGAAGAACAGGACGTCTACTTTGTCTCGAACGTCGACGGCGCCGCCGCGACGAAGGACGGCCAGGGCTTCATCTCGCGCATCAGTCCCGATGGGAAAGTGGTGAATCGCGCGTTCATCGACGGACTCAACGCGCCGAAAGGGATGGTCATCCGCGGCCGCGAGCTCTGGGTGGCCGACATCGACATGCTGCGCGCGTTCGACCGCATGACCGGCGAGGCGCTGGCCAACATCGAGCTGACCTCCCACGGCGCGGTCTACCTCGAAGACCTGGCCCTCGGCCCCGACGACGCGATCTACGTCACGGACATGGACGTGCGCATCCGCGGCGAGAAGGAACGGCTGCGCCAGGGCGACGGCCGCATCTTCCGCGTGGTCTCGAAGGACGACATCGAGGTGGCCTTCCAGGGCGAAGAGCTCCGCTCCCCGAGCGGGATCGCCTGGGACGGCACGCGCTTCCTGATCGCGCAGTCGTACGGCAACGAGGTGCTGGCCTGGAACCGCGGCACCGGCACGACGGCCGTGCTGCGCGGCCCCGGCGCATACGACGGGATCGTGGTCCTGCCGAACGGCGCGATCATCGTCTCCAGCCACTACGACGACGCGCTGCACGTCGGCCGCGCGGGCGTGCTGCGGCCGCTGTTCGCACGGAAGCCCTCACCGCGCGGCATCGGCTTCGACCGCAAGCGCAACCGTCTGCTGATCCCATCGTCGGAAGGCGACTGGCTGGAAGCCTGGACGCTCCCGCCGATGGAGCCACCCGCCACGAAGACCGCTCGCGAGGGCGTGATGGAAATGGCGCGGTTCTGACGAACCGACCCGCAGCGCTTTTTATGGAGTGCGGCGGCCTGGCCGCCGCTTTGTTACCAATGCGGCGATGAACGCGGCGACTACAGCGCTGCGTGGGCGTGATGGAGATGATGCGATTTCGGGCACACGCTCCACATCACGCGAACGTTCATGCAGTGCGGCAGCCTTAGCGCCGCATTGGTAACAAAGCGGCGGCCAGGCCGCCGCACTCCATAA
>DASVSV010000162.1:0-5249 GCA_036387915.1 Thermoanaerobaculia bacterium | reverse complement strand
CGCACCCCCGCCCGCCCTGGTCCCTCGACTCACGCTCGGGATGACAAACATCACACGCAATGGCGCGTCACGCGGCGAGCGTGCGCAATACGCCTTCGACCGCGTCGATCACTTGCATGCCCGACTCGCGCAGCGGGAACGAGAGCACGCCGTTCGGGGAGAACTTGGCGTCGGGATGTTCGCTGAGGAAGACCAGCAGCTTGTTGGGATCGACCTTCGCCGTCGCCGTCAGTTTCATCACGCCGCGCGAGCCTTCGCGGACGACCGACAGCACGCCGAGCTGCCTGGCGAACCACTTCACGCGCACGAAGTGCAGCAGCGCGTCGACGTTCGGCGGCACGGCGCCGAAGCGGTCGCGCATCTCGTTGCGGATGTCTTCCAGCCGCTCGTCCGTGGAGGCCGACGCGATCTTCTTGTAGAAGGTCATGCGCAGGTTTTCCTCGGTGATGTAATCGCGCGGGATGTAGATGTCGACGCCGAGGTTCATCGAGGTCTCGACTTCCTCCTCGATCTTCTCGCCCTTCATCTCGCGGACCGTTTCCTCGAGCAACTTCGTGTACATCTCGAAGCCGACCGCCGCGATCTGTCCCGACTGCTCGCCGCCGAGGATGTTGCCCGCGCCGCGGATCTCGAGGTCGCGCGCGGCGATGCGGAAGCCGGCGCCGAGATCGGAGAACTCCTGGATGGCCGCCAGACGTTTGCGCGCGTCGTTGCTCAGCACGCGATCGCTCGGCACCAGCAGATAGCAGAACGCGAGACGGTCGCTGCGTCCGACGCGGCCACGCAACTGGTAGAGCTGCGACAGGCCGAAGCGCTCCGCGTGATTGATGAGGATCGTGTTGCAGGCCGGGATGTCGATGCCGTTCTCGATGATCGTCGTGGCCAGCAGCACGTCGAACTCGCGATTGATGAACGCGAGCATGGCCTTCTCCAGCTCGCGCTCGTCCATCTGTCCGTGGCCGACGATCACGCGCAGTCCCGGCACGATGCGCTCGAGAAACTCCTTCATCGCGTAGATCGACTCGACACGGTTATGGACGAAGAACACCTGTCCGCCGCGGCCGACCTCGAACTCGATGGCCTCGCGAATGAAGTCGTCGTCGAACGGCACGACCGCGGTCTGGATGGCCAGGCGATCCTTCGGCGGCGTCTCGATCACGGAGATGTCGCGGATGCCGACCAGCGACATGTGCAGCGTGCGCGGAATGGGCGTCGCCGACATGGCCAGCACGTCGACGCTCTTCTTCATCGACTTTAAACGTTCCTTCTGCGCGACGCCGAAGCGCTGCTCTTCGTCGATGATCAGCAGGCCGAGGTCCTTCCAGGCGACGTCTTTCGAGAGGAGGCGGTGCGTGCCGACGACCACGTCGATCTCGCCCGTCTCCACTTTCTTGAGGATCTCTTTCAGCTCTTTCGCGGAGTAGTAGCGCGTCAGCAGCTCGATGGTCACCGGGAACGACGCGAAGCGGCGCAGGAAGGTGCGGTAGTGCTGGAAGGTGAGCACGGTCGTCGGCGCGAGTACCGCCACCTGTTTGCCGTCCATGACTGCTTTGAACGCGGCGCGCATGGCCACTTCGGTCTTGCCGTAACCGACGTCGCCGCACAGCAGGCGGTCCATCGGCTTGCGCGATTCCATGTCGCTCTTCACGTCCTCGATGGCCGACATCTGGTCTTCGGTCTCGTCGAACTCGAACGCGTCCTCGAAGTCGAACTGCCAAGGCGAGTCCTTCTGGAACGAGTGGCCGTGCACCATGCGCCGCGTGGCGTAGAGCTTGAGCAACTCGTCGGCCATGTCGCGCATCGCTTTTTTGACCGAGGCCTTCTTGCGGCCCCACGACGTGCCGCCGAGCTTGTCGAGCTGCGGCTGCGCCTCCTCACCCGCGGTGTAGCGCTGGATGAGGTTGAGGTTCTCCATCGGCATCAGCAGCTTGCCGCCGCCGGAGTACTCGATCTGCATCACCTCGCGCTCGTTGTCGCCGAACGGGATGCGCTGCAGTCCGAGGAACTTGCCGACGCCGTGGTCGACGTGGACGATGTAGTCGCCGGCCTTGAGGTCGCGCAGGTCGGAGACGAACGCGTCCGACTTGCGTTTGCGGCCGCCGATGCGCGTCGACGTCGGCGGCTCGAAGAGGTCCCATTCGGAGTACGCGACCAGACCGAGGTCTTCGAAGATGAAGCCGCGTGCGATGTGGCCCGGCGTGATGGTCAGGTCGGTGCCGATCCTGTTCTCGGAGAACGGGACGTCGAACTCTTTCAGCAGCCGCTCGATCTTTTCGCGGCCGCCTTTGGTGGCGGTGAAGAAGAGCTGCTGCAATTCGTTGCGCAGCACTTCCGCGGGGAACTCGCTGAGGCGGTTGTTGTAGCGATCGGTGGGGCGCGCGTGCAGGCGCAGCTCTTCCACCCGGCCGCGCCGTTCCTCGGAGTGCCTCGGAGTGCCTCGGAGTTCCTCGGAGGCCCGCGGCGTGGTGGTCGGTCGCTCCTGCCGAGGAACTCCGAGGAACTCCGAGGCACTCCGAGGAACGGTGTCGGCCATGTGCAACTCGCTGAAGGCCAGGCGCGCGTTGCCGACGAATTCGAGCACGTCCGCGCCCGGCGCGACGAGCTTCTCCGGCGCGTAAACGGCGCGCCCCTTCTCCGCCGCGAGCTCGTATTCGTTGCGCAGCAGCGACTCGTACTTGGCAATGGTGGTGGTGATCTGGTCCGGCTCGATGAGGATCAGGTCCCAGTCGCGGATGTAGTCGGCGAACGTGACGCTCTCGATCGCCACCGGCACGTAATGCTCGATGCCGGAGAAGCTGCCGCTCTCCTGCAGCTTCTCGATCTTGTCCGCGACGTCGCGGCGAAAGTGCGGGTCCATGAAGTCGAGCGAGATGCGCCTGGCCAGCTTCGACCGCGTCTCTTTCGTGATCGGGAACTGCGTGATCGGGTAGATGGTGACGGGGCCGCTGGCGTCGCCGGAGCGCTGCGTCTCGACGTCGAACCAGCGCAGCGAGTCGATGGTGTCGCCGAACAATTCGACGCGCACAGGCTGGCCGGTATTCGGAGGGAAGAGGTCGAGGATGCCGCCGCGGAATGCGAACTCGCCCGCCTCGCCGACGAGGTCCGTGCGCACGAACCCGTTCTCGACGAGCTGCTGCAGCAGCTCGCGCATGTCGAGGTCGTCCCCTTCCGCCATCCGGATGATGCGCGCACGAAAGTCCTCGGCGCGCGGCAGCCGCTGGAACAGCGCGCGCGTCGGGATGACCAGCATGTCCGCGGCGCCGTCGATGAGCATGCCGAGGGCGCGGATCTCTTCGCGCACGACGCCGAGGGCGGGGGCGACGTCCTGGTAGGGAGAAAGGGAAGGGGAGGGATAGACGGAGACGCACTGCGGATCGTGATGAAAGATGCGCAGCGCGTTCTCGAAATCGGCGACCGCGTCACCGGGCGTGATGATGGCCACGCGTCGGCGCTGCTTGTCCTGCAGCGCGGCAATGACCAGCGCGCGCGCCTCGACCGTCGCGCCGGTGACGTCGAGACGGGTCTCTTCAGTGAGCTTGCGGAAGAACGCCGCGCGTTGGACGCGCGCGCGCAGTTCGGCGATCAGGGGTTCGTGACGATCCATTCGGGACGCGAAGTCTATGCTGAGGCGCGTAGCGCCGAAGCATCAATGGAGCCCCCGCGTGACGCGTGCCACGTGCGTCGCGGGGGCTCCGTCGGCTCTTCGCTCCGCTCAGAGTGAACTTCGGTCACGGCGTGAAGTAGCCTTTGATCGTCCGGGCCTGGAGCTTCGGCGAGTCGAGCACGACCCGGACGCGCCGGTACTCATTCGACTTCCCGAAATCCGACACCTGGTACTTGATGGCGAACTGCGCGCGCAGGTCCTTCTCGATGGCCTCGTACTTTGCGAGCAGGTTCTGCTGTGTGGCCGTGGCGACAAAGCCGCCCGTCTCGGCGGCCAGGAAGCGCAGCCGCTCCAGGTCGCGCGCTTCGTCGGTGCCCTCGTAGGCGATGAAGTAGATCGGGATGGCGGCCTCGCGGGCCATCTTGTGCGCGTCCTCGTAGCCGTAGTTCGACGACGTGTCGCCGCCGTCCGTCATGACCACGATGGCGCGGCGGTTCTTCTCGTCGCGCAGCTCGCGGATGGCGCTGATGACCGCGTCGTAGAGTGCGGTCCGTCCCGCCGGCGCGATGGCGGCGACTGCTTTGGCGATCGCCGCGCGGTCCTCCGTCAGCGTCTGCTTGCGGCGCGGCACGTCCTGGATCGCGGTGACGCTGCAGCGGTCGCCGTCCTTCAGGGCCTTCTCGACGAAATCGGCCGCGGCCTTCGTGGCGTGCTGCATCGAATAGGTCATGCTGGCCGAGCCGTCCAGCAACAGGGCGATGGAGATCGGCTGGTCGAACGCCTTGCCGAACTCGATGATCTTCGCCTCGGATTCGTTGTCGATGATGCGGAACTGCGCGCGGTCGACGTCGTCGCGCGTGTGGCCGTCGCGGTCGACGACCGACACGAAGATCGGGATCGTCCGCACCTGCATCTCCTCGGAGACGATGGCGCCATCCGGCGACCAGAAGTCCGCCGCCTCTTCCCCAGACTTCGCGCGCGCCGTGACCTGCACGAATCCCGCGGCCAGCACGGAATCCGGCACTTCGAAGCGATACGGCGCGGCCGTGAGGGTCGTGACGAGCTGGCCGTTGTCCCAGAGCTGCACGGCCTCGATCGGATCGTCTTTCGGCGAGGTCGTCTGCGCCTCGAACGTGCGCCCCTCGAGCTGCTTCACCGCGACGCTCAGCGGCAGATTGCCGCGGTTGATGGTCTCGCTCCATTGCGCGCGCTTGCCGCGCGGAGACGTGGCGGTGATCGTAATCTTGTGTTCGATGGCAGTCGGACCGAAGTCGACATTGACGTGGTACGGCGGCAGCAGATTCGTGGCGATCTTCTGGCCGTCGACCGCGACCGTGACCTTCGCGTTGTCGAAGCCGGGCACGATGGCCAGGTCGACGACCCCGGTGTACTCGGCAGCGTGCTCGACATGCACCCCGCGCTCGAGCACGAGCTGCGTGTTGGCGAAAGCGGCGGAAGCGATGAGCAGGGAGAGCAGCGAGTAATAGGTCCGAATCATAAGTCCGCCAGTTCGTCAAGTCCTCTGGCGGACGTGGATTTCCACTGTTATGCCACGTTCCGAAAACGACGGGGAGCGCCGGCGAGGGGGGCGGGCTGAAGCCACGCCCTACGTTTCCACGCTCTCCGCGAGCGTGCTGACGCAGGG
>DASVSV010000161.1:0-5898 GCA_036387915.1 Thermoanaerobaculia bacterium | reverse complement strand
AGCGTTGCGGCCCGTGCTCGCTCGCGAGATGCCGGTCGTCTTCAACGCCAGCACCTCGACGATGGTCCGCCGCGCGCAGGCGCTGGCGCGCGAGTTCAACCTCCGCTACGTCATCTCCGGCGCGCGGCAGGCGTACGACATGGCGCCCGAGCTGAAGGACGTGCCGGTGCTCGTCTCCGTGAAGTGGGCCACCGCGCCGACCGACAAGGAGGATCGCGAGGATCAGCCGCTGCGCGTGATCCGCGACCGCCAGCTCGCGCCGACCACGCCCGCCGTACTCGCGAAAGCGGGCGTGCAGTTCGCGCTGGTCAGCGGTCCCGGAAAGGCCGGCGACTTTTTCCCCGGCATCCGCAAGGCCATCGAGAACGGGCTCTCCGCCGACGACGCGCTGCGCGCGACGACGCTCACGCCGGCGCGCATCTTCGGCGTCGACCGTCAGCTCGGGTCGCTCGAGCGCGGCAAGATCGCGAACGTCATCGTCAGCGACAAGCCGCTCTTCGACAAAGGCTCGAAGGTGACGCGCGTGTTCGTCGACGGACGCGAGATCCGTCTGCCCGCGGACGACAAGAAGACCACCGACACCGCGCCGTCGACGTCCGCCATCGACGGGACGTGGGCGCTCACCGTCCGCACGCCGCAGGGCAACGTTTCGATCCAGGTGACGCTGCGCGCGGAGGACGGCCGCGTGACCGGCACCTTCGCGGGCGAGCGCGGCTCGGGCGACATCACCAGCGGCACGCTGGACGGCACGGCCATCGAGTTCGCCATCTCCGCCAACGCCGGCGGCGCGGAGCAGGGCGAGGCCAGCGACTGGGTGTTCCGCGGCACGCTGGCCGGCGACTCGATGAACGGCACCGTCAGCACCACCATCGGCAACTTCGAGTTCAGCGGGAGCAGGTCCAGATGATCATAGTTCCTCGGCGTTCCTCGGCGTTCCTCGGGTTCCTCGGGTTCGCACTCGCATGCAACACATCTCCGCTCGTCGCGCAGGAGCGCGTGACACTGATTCGCAACGCCACCGTGCTCACCATCACCAACGGCGTGATCGAGAACGGCTCGGTGCTGCTCCGCGGCTCCAAGATCGCCGCGGTCGGCCGCGACATTTCCGCGCCTGCCAACGCGCGCGTGATCGACGCGACCGGCAAGTTCGTGATGCCCGGCATCATCGACACGCACAGCCACACCGCCGTCGAGGGGAGCGTCAACGAGATCTCGATGGCGAACACCGGCATGGTGCGCGTCCAGGACGCGCTCACCAACGACGACATCTCCGCGTACCGCCAGCTCGCCGGCGGCACGACCGCCGCGCTGATCCTGCACGGCTCGGCCAACGCGATCGGCGGCCAGAGTCAGATCGTGAAGTGGAAGTGGGGCCGCCCGGTCCACGAATGGATCGTCGCCGACGCCCCGCGCACGATCAAATTCGCCCTGGGCGAAAATCCAAAGTCGGCGAACTTCCGGCCGCCCGAGGGGGTGCAGCGGCAGTATCCGGCCACGCGCATGGGCGTGGAGGAAGTGATCCGCAAGTCGTTCGTCGACGCCCGCGACTATCTGGCCGCGTGGGAGGAGTACGAGGCCAAGCGGAAGGGCAACGAAGCGGCGATGCCGCCGCGCCGCGACCTGCTCATGGAGACCATGGCCGACATCCTCCGCGGCAAGATCGACATCCACGCGCACGGTTACCGCTCCGACGAGATGCTCATGCTGCTCAACCTCGGCGACGAGCTCGGATTCAAGGTGCACGTGCTGCAGCACGTGCTCGAGGGTTACAAGATCGGCCGCGAGATGGCGAAGCACGGCGCCGGCGCCGGCACGTTCATCGACTGGTGGGGCTACAAGGCCGAGGCCTATGACGCTACGCCGTACAACGTGGCCCTGATGGTGCGCGACGGCGTGCTGACCTCCGTCAACTCCGACTCCGACGAGCTGGCGCGGCACCTCAATCACGATGCCGCGAAGGCGATGAAGTACGGCGGCATCACCGAGGAAGAGGCGCTGAAACTCTGCACCATCAATGCGGCGCGCCAGCTTCGCCTCGACAAACGCCTCGGCTCGATCGAAGTTGGCAAGGACGCCGACGTCGTGATCTGGACCGGCCATCCGCTCTCGACCTACTCGCGCGTGGAGACGACGTTCATCGAAGGCGAAGTGGTCTTCGACCGCGCCCAGGACCTCCAGCAGCGCGAGGCCAATCGCCGCGAGAAGGAGCAGCGTCTGAAGAAGGAAGCCGACGACGCGGCCGCCGCGAAGAAGGACACGTCGAAGGACACGCCGAAAGACGCGCCGAAAGAGACGCCGAAGGAGAAGACCGATGCGTAAGTCGCTCGCATTCGCACTGCTGCTGTCGTCGAGCCTTTTCGCGCAGTCGACGATCCTCAACAACACCGGCCGTAAAGGCACGATCGCGATCCGTAACGCGACCATCGTCCCGGTGACGAGCGCGCCGATTGCGAACGGCACCATCGTCCTCACCGACGGCAAAATCGCCGCGATCGGCGCGAACGCCGCCGTTCCCGCGAACGCGACGGTCATCGACGGCACGGGCCTCTTCGTCTATCCCGGCATGATCGACTCGGGCTCGAATGTCGGCCTGGTGGAGGTGAGCTCCGTGCCCGGCACGGTCGACACGGCGGAGCTGGGCGATTTCAATCCGAACTCGATGGCCGCCGTGGCGATCAACCCGCACAGCGAGCTGGTGCCGGTCACGCGCGTGAACGGGGTGACGCACGTCGTCAGCACGCCCGAGGGGGGGATCATCTCGGGACAGAGCGCGCTCGTTCATCTGACCGGCTGGACGCCGCCGGAGATGATCGTGAAGTCGCCCGCGGCGATGCACATTCAGTTTCCCCGTCTCCGCAGCGCGTCCTTCAGCGATCAGCCCTCGGACGAGGAAGCGGAGAAGGAGCTGCGCAAGACGTACACGAGGGACGTCGACAAGCTGCGCGACGTGCTGCGCGACGCGCAGGCTTACGCGCGCGCCGCGAACGCGCGGACGCAGGATCGCAACGTCCAGCGTTTCGACCGCGACCTGATTCTCGAGGCGCTGGTGCCGGTCGTCGAAGGACGCACGCCGGTGGTCATGCACGCGAACCTCGCGCGCGACATCCGCGCCGCGCTCGCGTTCGCCGACGAGTTCAAGCTGAAGGTGATCCTCGCCGGCGCCCAGGACGTCGGCCGCGTGGTCGACGAGGTGAAGCGCCGCAACATCCCGGTCCTCCTCGGCCCGATCCTCTCGCTCCCGCAGCGCGAGGACGATCCGTACGACCTGCTCTTCACGAACGCGAAGACGCTGCACGACGCCGGGATCCCGTTCGCCATCCAGACCACGGACGCGCACAACACACGCAACCTGCCGTACCACGCCGCCTCGGCGGCCGCGTTCGGTCTCCCGAAAGACGAAGCCCTCAAGGCCGTGACGATCTACCCCGCCCGCATCTGGGGCGTCGCCGACCGCCTCGGCTCGCTGGAAGTGGGGAAGAACGCGACGGTGATCCTCACGGACGGCGACCCGCTGGAGATCCGCACCAACGTCCGCCGCGTCTTCATCAACGGCGACGAGATCCCCATGGACTCGCGCCACACCCTGCTCTACGAGAAGTTCCTGAAAAGACCGTGACTCAGCGCAAGCGCCACGACCCCTCACCCGCCCTTCGGGCACCCTCTCCCCGCTCACCGCGGGGAGAGGGGCAACGAATAAGGGCTCTCGCGAGACGCTTCCCTTGTTGCCCTTCTCCCCTCGTGAGGGGAGAAGGTGCCGAAGGCGGATGAGGGGTTGTCGCTCGCGTTACGTAAGCCATTGCGGCCAGCAGCCAACCGCCCGCGATGCGCTAGAATCCGCGTCCCTGTTCTTTTTCAATTCACGTTCGAGACGGTGAACGGGAAGCCGGTGTGATGCCGGCGCGGCCCCCGCCACTGTAACCGGAGACGACCCACGCCTTGGTCCTGAGGGACCCCCACTGCGAACAGCGGGAAGGGGGCGTGGGAAGGACGACCCGGAAGCCAGGAGACCGGCCGTCGCGAACGACACCTATTTTTGTCGGCCTTTCGGAGGGAAGGAGTCGTCATGCATACTCGTCTCGTTTTTTCATTCCTCATTATTGTCGCTACATTTCCGCTGCTCGCGCAGGTGCAGGAGGAGATCGTCGTCACCGCGTCCGCGCTGCCGGAGAAGGTCGACGACACGCCGGCCGCCGTCACCGTGATCACGCGCGAGGAGATCGACAGCCGCGCCGCGCGCGACGTGGCCGAGGTCCTGCGCGAAGTTCCAGGCGTGCACATGAGCCGCACCGGCTCGCCGGGACGCGCGACGTCGCTCTTCACGCGCGGCTCCAACTCGAACCACACCCTCGTCCTCTGGAACGGCATCGAGATCACGAACCCGTACTTTTCCGGCTATGACTGGGGGCGCTTCTCGACCGTTGGCGTGGAGCAGGTGGAAGTGGTGCGCGGTCCGTACTCCGCGCTCTACGGCTCCGACGCCGTGGCCGGCGTGGTCAACGTGTTGACGACCTCGAAGCGCAGCGGCTTCCGCGCGCTGGCCGAAGGGGGCGATCACGGTCTGCGCAACGGGAGCGTCAGCGGCACGTACGCCGGCACGTCCGCGAACTTCAGCGGCTCGTTCGAGTCGCGTGAGGACGAGGGCTTCGCGTTCAACGACGACTTTTCGCAGAACAGCGCCGGCGCCGCCGTGCACTGGAACGCCACGCCGACGTTCTTCGCCGGCCTCTCCGCGCGCCACACCACCTACGACCTCGGCATCCCCACGAATCTGAGCGCCGCCGGCGACGCGCTCGTGCCGAGTCCGAACCGCCGCCAGGACGGCAGCGAGCGCCAGCTCGCCCTTCCCTTCGGCCAGAACCTCGGCCGCTTCTCCTACGACGTGACCCTGGCCGAGAGCCGCCGCGACGACACGTTCGCCGATCCCGACGACGGCTTCGGCCTCGTGCGCACGTCGACGGAGAGCACGACCCGCCGCGCGCGCGTGACCACGCGCACCACCACGTCGTTCGGCACCATCGTCGCGGGCGGCGAATACGAGCATGCGGAAGTCGACGACATCACGAACTTCGGTCCGAACTTCACGGGCGGCGAGCGCACCGAGCGCTCGCTATTCGTCGAGGATCGCCTGACCCGCGAGCTCGGCACGGCGTCGCGCCTCGAATTCAGCGCGGGCCTGCGCTGGGACGATTACGAGACGTTCGGCAGCGAGCTCTCGCCGCGCATCGCCCTGGCGTGGGTCGGCGGCAGCCACAAGGTCCGCGCCGCGTTCGGCGAGGCGTTCCGCGCGCCGGCCGTCGGTGAGCTCTACTTCCCGTTCGCCGGCAATCCGGACCTCGAGGCGGAGAGCAGCCGCAGTTTCGAGGTCGGCTACGACCACGGCTCCGGCCTCTCGGCGACGCTCTTCCAGAGCGACTACGACGAGCTGATCGTGTTCGACTCGGCAACGTTCATCTTCCAGAACGTCGGCGCCGCCAGCGCGCGCGGCCTCGAGCTCGCGCTGCAGCGCGACGTCACGCGCGACGTCCGCGCCGCCCTGTCGTACACGTACACGGACACGGAGGAGAAAGGCGCGGACCGCCCGCTGCTCCGCCGCCCGGCACACTCCGGCTCTCTCTTCGTCGGCTACCGCGCCGGCATCGTCGACACGAATTTCGTCGTGCTCTACACCGGCGAACGCGCCGACGTGCTCCCCATCGCGCCGTTCTCCCGCACCAACAACGACTCCTACACGACCTTCGACGCCAACGTACAACTCGACCTCGGCCGCTTCACACCCTATCTCCGCGTGGAGAACCTCACCGACGTCGAATACGAAGAAGTCCTCGGCTACCCGTCCGCCTCTCGCCGCATCGCGCTAGGCGTGCGCTTCGGGATGTAAATATGGAGTGCGGCGGCCCG
>DASVSV010000160.1:0-37664 GCA_036387915.1 Thermoanaerobaculia bacterium | reverse complement strand
GCATCCTTTACGCCTGCTGGAAGAGTCGCACCGCCTACGACGAAACTCGCTACCTCAAGCAGCTCGCCCTGCGAGGCTCATCTCTCGCCACGGCTGCCGCCTGACTTGACACGGAGGCTCAGATGTCCGGAGGCCTCCCGTTGGTTCTCCGAACGCCGGGGCGGAAAGCGAGCGAACTATGGCTTGAAGGCGATGGTCTGGGGGTACCAGGTCTTCACGCGTTTCCCGTCCTTCATCGGAGGCGAGAAGCGGGCGCTTTTGAGGGCGCGGGTCGCGGACTCGTCCATGCCGAAGCGGCCGACGCCTTTGAGCACCTTCACCTGCTGCACCTCGCCGTTCTCGTCGATCAGCGCGCTGACGACGACCGTCGCCGAGATGCGCTGCGTGCGGGCCATGGGCGGGTAGATCGCGTTGATCGGGCGGGTCGGGCGCGGGAGCGCGTCGAGTGCGCCGATGTCGACGACGTCCCCTTCCCGAACCGTGGAGGTCTGGCGCACGGGTGCGGGTGCGGAAGCGGCCGGCTCCTGCTGCTGGACCACCTGAGGTGCGGCGCTCTGCGTCTGCACGGGGGCGGGGACGGTTGGGCGGGACTCTTCTTCCTGACGCGCGGCTTCGCGGCGCTGCTGATCGAGCTGCGCGGCCGAGATCGTGGGACGCTCTTCGGCCGCGGGCGCGGAGACGACCGGCGCGGCGACGGGCGCGTTCTTCGACTGCGTTTTCTTCAGCTCCGTCATGTAATCGTTCTGGAGCTTCATCATCTCGGCCTGCAGCTTGGCCTTTACCGCGTCCTCGAACGCCTTCTTCTGCGCGTCGGGATCGGACGTCGACGTCGTCGCGGTGGTCGTGGCCACGATCGGCTCCGGCATCTGCACCGGCGCCGGGATGGCGGGCTTGATGAGCTGTGCGTTCGCGGTGCTGGTCGTCGTCGCGGCAACGGCAGCGGACTTGCGGCCGACGAACATGTACGCGCCCGCTCCGGCCGCGATCAGCAGCACCACGCCGGCGGCGATTGCCAGCGGGGTCTTGCTCTTCGGTTGCTGCTCCTGGACGCCGAACATCGGCGTGGCCGGCGTCGCCGCGACCGGCGCCGCGGCGGCCACGGGTGCGGCCGCGGGCTTCGGCGCCTCGAGGTACGGTGCGAGATTGAGCTTCGCTTCCTTGTCACGCTCCAGCGTCTCCGTCTCCATCTCCTTCTTCAGCAGGTTGCTGAGATAGAAGGCCAGATTGAACGTCGTCGCGGAGTACTTGCCGCCGTGGGCGAGGCCGGAGATGGCCTGCTTGATGTCCGCCATCGTCGCGAAGCGCATCGACGGGTCGAGATTGAACGACTTGTCGAGAATGACCCGGATGTCGTCGGGGATCGGGCCGCCGATGGTCGTCTTCGCCGCGCGCACGGCCGAGACGAACGCGCTGGCCGTCATCGCGTCGGGCGGCTCCTGTCCGGTCACGAGGAGAAAGAGAATCGCCCCCATCGCGTAGACGTCGGCGTTCTTCGGCGCGATCCCGGAGGTGCGCAGCTCCGGCGCGAAATAGCGGCCGACGTCGGAGGCGACGTTCGGGTCGGAGAGCGACGCCACGATGCCGGCGGCGAGCTGCTGGCCGGCCACGCGAATCTCGCCGTCGTCGCTGATCCAGATGAACTGCGGGAGGAGCGCGCCGTGCGAGAGGCGGCCGTTCGAGCCGTCGCGCAGGTCGGCGGTCGTGGCCAGCGAGAGCGCGACTTTCTCCGCGATCACGATGGCCTGGTCGATGGGCAGGGGATTGGGCTGCAGGTCCTTGCCGCCGCGCGCGCGGTCGACGATGTGGCGCAGCGAGCGTCCGCCCGCGTAGTCCCAGGCGATGGCCGGAACGCCGTCGATGACGGCCGCTACCTGATCGCGCGCGAACGAAGTGCCGGTGAGCTGGGGGAGGACGCGCGACGCACCGTCGATGGTCGACGCGAGAGCCGTGCGGTTGCCGCCGCTGAGGCGCCGCAGAGCGACCGTTGCGCCGATCCGGCCGTTCTCGATGCGCCCGGCGCGCCACAGGTCACCGAGGGAGTCCTGCTCCAGTTTCTTGAAGAGAATGTACGGACCAAACTGCTCGTACGGCTTGTTGCGCGAAGCCATAGTGGTGGACCCCCGGGTTGATTGTGGACGGGGAAGAATACCACCGATTTTGCAAAATGTTTACGGGCGGGCCGGCTGCTGCTGAGCGCGCCGCTTGTCGCGAAAATACTGGCGCTGGTACTTCTCCACGTTGCGGTTGTGCTCCTCGTTGCTGGTGGAGAAAACGTGCGAGCCGTCGTTGCGCGCGACGAAGTAGAGGTACGGCGTCGTGGCCGGCGCCGCGGCGGCGCGCAGCGACGCGAGCCCCGGATTCGCGATCGGTCCGGGCGGCAGTCCCGGCGTGCGGTAGGTGTTGTACGGGGAGTCGAGCTGGAGGTCGGCCTTGCGGATGTTGCCGTTCCAGCGGCCGGCCAGCTTCATCGCGTAGATGACCGTCGGATCGGCGCCGAGGAGCATGCGCCTGCGGACGCGGTTCACGTAGACCGACGCGACGACGGGCCGCTCCTGCGGCAGTTGCGCCTCGGTCTCCACGATCGAGGCCAGGGTCACGGTCTGGTGCGGATTGAGGCCGGTGGTGATCAGGGCCATCTCGTTGCCCCAGTGCTTGCGGAAGTTCGCGACCATGGCCTTGACGATCGTCGTCGCCGGCGTGCCGGGATCGAACTTGTACGTGTCGGGGAAGAGATAGCCCTCCAGCGAATCGGCCTCCGGCGCGATGTCGCGCACCAGGTCGGCCTCGCCGGTGATCGTCTTCCATTCCTCTTCCGTCCCGAAGCCTTCCGCGGCGAACAGCTTGCCGATGGCGAAGCGGTCCAGTCCCTCGCGGATGGTGATCGAGGCCAGGATGACGTCGCCGCGCGCGAGCTTGTCGATGACGTCGACCGCGGAGAGCGGCTTGTCGAACTCGTAGACGCCGGCCTTGAGCGAGTCGCGGCTGCGGAGGAGCTTCATGTAGACCAGCGGGATCCACTCGTCGCGCAGCACGCCTTCCTTCTGGAGCTGCTGCAGGATCGACGACGTGCGCAGGCCGCGGCGGATGTCGACGCGCTTCTTCTGTTCCGTGTAGCCCTTGTACGGCTCGCGCACGGCGCGCCAGAAGAACCAGCCCGCGCCGATGGCCAGCAGCACCGCGAAGATGCCGATCGTCATCAGCGACTGCATCAGCTTGCGGCAGCCGCGTTTCGGGGGGGACGAACGGCGTGCTATGACGGCCTCCGGGACGCGTCATCGAGGTACGACTGGAGGATGACGGCGGCGGCGTGCATGTCGATGTCTTTCTGGGCCTCGCGCCGGTTCCTGCCCGCGGCGCGCAGCCGCTCCATCGCTTCGACGGTGGAGAGGCTCTCGTCCCAGAGCACGACCGGTTTGCAGGTTTTCTGCCGCAAGGCCTCGGCGATGTCGCGGTACTTCTGTTCGGCCCTCTGGTTGACGGGCGACGCGTGCGTCCGTTTGGGGATTCCGACCACCAGTTCCTCCGCCTCGAGCTCGCCCGCCAGCCGCGCCAGTTTCTCGACCACGTCCCCCTCGTTGCGGAGCACCGAGTGCGGCGAGGCGACGACGCCGGAGTCGCTGACGGCGATGCCGATGCGCTTCGCGCCGAGGTCGATGGCCATGATCACGGCGCGATACTACAATCGCGCCCGCCCATGAAGAACTTCAATCTCGACGCCATCCTCGAGGCGATGCTGAAGATCTCGGACCGCGTGTCCGATCTCAACTTCTCGGTCGGGCGTCCGCCGCAGGTGGAAGTCGACGGCCAGCTGGTCCCGGTGAACTTCCCGGGACTGCCGCGCCTCACGCCGTTCCAGACCGAGATGATCGCCATGCACATGCTGCGCGGCGACCGGGAGCTGACGCGCGTGCTGATGACGAACGGCTCGGTCGATCTGTCGTACTCGATCCCGCAGAAGACGCGCTTCCGCGTGAACGTGTTCGCGCAGCGCGGCACGTATGCCATCGTGCTGCGGGTCATCCCCGAGGGGGTGCCGTCGCTGGAGATGCTCAAGCTGCCGCGGGAGCTGTACAACATCCCCAAGCTGAAGAACGGCATCGTGCTGGTCACGGGTCCGACCGGCTCGGGGAAATCGACGACGCTGGCCGCGCTGATCCACGAGATCAACCTCAATCACGCGTACCACATCATCACCATCGAGGACCCGGTGGAGTACATGCACCGGCACATCAAGTCGACGGTGAACCAGCGCGAGGTGGGGGCGGACACGCGCACGTTCTCGCTGGCGCTGCGGGCCGCGCTGCGGCAGGCGCCGAAGGTGATCCTGATCGGCGAGATGCGCGACGTGGAGACCATCGAGATCGCCATGGAGGCCGCGGAGACGGGGCATCTCGTGCTCTCGACGCTGCACACCATCGACGCGGCCAAGACCGTGGACCGCATCATCGGCGTCTTTCCGAAAGACCAGGAGCCGCAGATCCGCACGCGGCTCTCGCAGTCGTTCCGCTACGTCATCTCGCAGCGCCTGCTGCCGAAGATCGGCGGCGGCCGGGTGGCGGTGCTGGAGATCCTCAAGTCGACCATGCGCACGCGCGACTACATCATCAAAGGGGAGAACGAGGGGCGCTCGCTCTCCGACGCCATGCACGACGGCTCGGTGGACGGGATGCAGACCTTCGACGACGAGATCGAGAAGCTGTGGCAGGGACGGGTGATCAGCAAGGAGACGGCGCTCGCGTACGCGACCAACCCGGTCAACCTCGCCCTGCGTCTGACCGACGAGAACGCGCCCGTACCGCTCGAAGAAGGCGACTCGATGCTGTCCATGCTGGAGTAGAACGTCGAGCGATGAAGGATGAGAGATGAGCGATGAGCAAAGGCGGCGGGCGGCGTTCATCGCTCATCTCTCATCGTTCATCGCTCGTTAGGAACGTAAAACCATGATTCGGATCACCTGCACGAGCTGCCAGAAACCGCTTTCTCTCGACGAGACCAAGCTGCCGATGCGCGAGGTGTCGTTTCCCTGCCCGGTGTGCAAGGTGAAGCTGACCGTCGACCGGCGTACCTTCGACGCCCCGGCCGACCAGACCGCGCCCGCGCCGCCGCCGCCCGCGCCGGTGACCGCGGACGACGACGAGGACGATCATCAGAACGAGTTCGGGGCCAAGGCGATCATCGTCGGCGGCGACGACCCGGCGCTGCGCCAGGCGGCGAAGCTGGTCGGCTTCCTGCCGGTCTTCTACGCCGAGCCGGCCAAGGCGCGCGAGTTCTACATGCAGGAGTTCCCGCAGATGGTGCTCATCCATCCGCCGCAGATGACCCCTCCGCCGCTCGACTCGATGGGCCCGATCATCTCGCTCGTGCCCGCGGACCGGCGCAAGTCGTTCTTCGTGCTGGTGGCCGACAACCTCCGCACGCTGGACGGAAACGCGGCGTTCCTCTACGGCGTGAACCTGATCGTGGCGCGCAAGGACCTGCCGCAGTTCCCCGACATTTATCGCGAGGCGCACGCCGCGCACGAGCGGTTGTACGGCGCGATGAATGCCGTGACGAGGGAGCGGCAGGCGTGACTGGTTTTTAGTTGCTGGTTGCTGGTTGCTGGTGCCCTCTCCCGAGGTGCGCGTTTTCGTTTGACGTTGCTCGGCTGGTGTGCCCTTTCGCGCTGCGGCACCCCGGCCGAGCAACGAGCAACGCGTCGACCGCCAAGCCGCACCAGCAACCAGCCACCAGCCACCAACAACAAAACGGGCGCCTTGCGGCGCCCGTTCGATACAGTTCCCGTTTCGTCGAACGAGAGAGAGTAGACCGACTACTGCGACTGCACGCCTTCCGGATACTTGATGAAGTTTCCGTTCGAGAAAATCATGTCGCAGTCGAAGTCGTTGGTGACGATCGGACCGGTCGCGGACGTCGCCGTGGTGTTGTCGGTCTTGTCGGCGCCGTTCGACTGGATCGTGTACGCGCGACCCGCGGTGGCATCCCAACCCACACGGAACAGCGAGCCCCAGCCGTCGTAGTGCACCGGCTTCTGCATGTAGGTCGGCGTGAGGACGGTGTCGAGGGCGGTAACGTCGGAGCCCGGATCGGGCCAGGTGAGGTTGACCGTGGCGGCGGCGGCGTTGTAGCCGTTCGTGTCCGTGGCGCGGGCTTCCCACGCCGTGGCGATGGTCCGCATGTCAGCCATCGAGCGCTTCTGGCGCGAGCGCTGGAGCGCGGTCAGCAGGTTCGGAATGGCGATGGCGGCCAGGATGCCGATGATCGCGACGACGATCAGCAGCTCGATCAGGGTAAAACCTTTTTGCAGTCTCTTGTTCATTCAGGTCCCTCCTTGGGTACTCCCCTAAGGGCAAGCGAAATGCCACGGGATCGCCCTGTATTATCAACGACTTACGTGGCCTCGTTGCCTGCTTGTGACAATTACTGACGGCGTGCGGTGACAATTGTTGTCAGTCTGTTGCGGTTCCTGGTCAGCCGGCGTCGGCCCAGTCGTTCACCACGTCGCGCAGCAGAGCCACCCCATCCTGAAACGCGCCGACCGTGATCGACTCGTCCTCCTTGTGGATCTGCAGCGACTGGAAGAACGACACCGGGTACGGTGACAGCCCGTAGCAGATGATCCCGCGCTTGCGCAGGAACCGGGAGTCGGTGGCCGAGCGGTAGTTGATCAGGACTCCCGAGGCCACGTGGTAGCGCTCCCGGACTCGCCTGCGGATCAACTCGAACAGCTCCGTCTTTTCCGAGGAGATGGGCACGAGACCCTCTTTTCTCGGGACCTCGCGAATGGTGGCGTGCGGCGCGATGGTCTGGGCCAGCCACGCCAGCCGCGCGTCGGGATGCTCGTCCGGCAGATTGGCCATCGTGACGAGCATGGTCCACCGCCCGTCCTTCGGTTCCGGCGGACCGGTATGCAGGGAGTTCTGCACCAGGTCGCGGTAGGCGATCGGCAGCTCCCAGAACTTCCCGTTGCGGATGGTGACGTCGATGTCCGTCAGGTGCTCGCGGTACTGCACCCGCGTCGGCGCGACCTGCGCGAAATACGTCTTCACCTCGGGCAGCACGCGCTGCGGCATCCGCGGGAACATGTACGGCTCGAGCGCGATCCGCGCCGCGCCGAGCTCCTCGCGCGTCCGCGCCTCGATGATCGAGTAGACGATCTGCTTGCCGCCCGTCTCGATGCCGAAGTACGTCAGCGTCGAGCCGGTCATCTCGGTGATGCCCCCCTCGGTGATGCCGTACTGCACTTCCGAGAAAACGTCGGGCCGGTTGGCGAGCAGCCACTGCATGCCCCATTCGCTGCCGGTCTCCTCGTCGGGCGTGGCCAGGAACACGAGGTCGTGCGCCGGCGCGTCGCCACTTTTCACCACTGCGACGAAGGCCACCAGCTGGCAGATGATCAGCGCCTTCATGTCGAGCGTTCCGCGGCCCCACATCCGGTCGCCGCCGATGCCGGCGCCGAACGGCGGGGAGGTCCAGCCGGGGCCGGGCGGGACGACGTCGATGTGGCTGAAGAGCAGCAGCCCGCCGCCGGGTTTGCGTCCTTTGACGCGCGCGTAGACGCTGACCATCGACGGTTTCGACTCGATCAGCTCCGCGCGGATGCCGTTGCGCTCGAGATACGCCGCGATCCACTTCGCGCTCGCGGCAACGCCCTCGGGCTTCGAGCTGTCGATGCGCACCAGTTCCTGCAGCGACGTCACTTCCGGCGTGATCGTCACCGGTCCGGGGATGTAGGTGAGGTCGCTGCGGATCGCCGCCTCTTCGATGTGTTTCCAGATGAACACTCCGGCCGCCGCGGCCGCGGCGACGAGGATCACGATCGCGGCGACGATCCGCTCCTGTCGATGACGGCGCCGCTTGCGCTCGCGCTCCGCCGGATCGACGGCGCTCATGCGGCGCCCGTTCTCCTCCGCCGCATCAGCGCGGCGGCCAGCAGCAGCACGGACGTGACGACCGAGATCTTCGCGCCGTTCGCGGCCAGGTGATTGCGGTAACGCATCTCGACGCGGTGTTTGCCGGCGGGGACTTCCACACCCTGGAAGCCGATGTTGGTGACGACGGCCGGCGCTTCGTTGCCGTCGATGGTGATGCGCCAGTACTTGTTCGGCGTCACGCTCATGACCAGGAAGCTGCGTCCCGGCGTCTCGACGTCGATCGTGGCGGTGTTGGCGGTCTCGCGCACGCCCCGCACGACGCCGCGCGCGGGGACGAACGACCGTTTGCCGATGAAGGCCACGGCGTCGGTGTAGCTGCCGTCGGAGAGCTTGCGCACGAAGTCGCGTTTGTCGCGGATCGTGACCACCTGATCGGCAAAGTAGTAGCGCGGGTGGTAGCCGACGTCGATGAAGTTGATGGCTTCGGCGCGCTTGAGCTGTTTCTTCACGCGCTTGCGCTCTTCGTCGAAGGGTTTGTAGACGCCGCGAAAGCGGACGTTGCCCATGGCCATGAAGGGACGGTACCAGTCGCTGCGGCCGGAGCGCTTGACGTCCCACATCGACTCGACGAGGTCGATGGTGGGGAGGAGCTCGGTCTTGTCGTAATCGCGCTCGTACATCATCTGCAGCCCTTCGCCGGCAGGCGTCATCGGGAACAGGCCGTTGCGCACGATCCAGTAGACCGCGTCGCCGGTGGAGAAGTATTTCTTGGCCATGTCTTCCTGGCCGTACCAGTCGGCCTCGTGGAAGACGCGCCACTTGTCGCGGTCGCGCGGCAGGCGGCGCGAGGCCAGCGGCTCATCGAGGAAGAAGCGCGCCGGCATGCGCGGGTTGAGCTGATGCACCACCGGCAGGAGATCGGCCAGGACGAAGATCAGCATCAGGCCGAGCCAGAGCGGCCGCTTGAGCCAGCGCAGCGACCAGATCAGCGCGAAGAGCACCGCGCCGCGGATCGTGGCGATGATCCAGCCGTTGCGCGAGAGCTCCACCATCCGCTCCGCCGACTTGCCGGCCTTCAGTCCCCAGACCTTCACGAAGAGCGTTTCGTACAGCGGCGTGAAGGCGAAGATGGCCAGCACGGCGGCGACGATGGTCGTCGCGGCGATGAACCCGAGCACGGCGTCGCGGATGGCCTCGTCGCCGCGCAACAGACGATCGAAGAGCTGCGCCGCCAGGATGATCATCGCGAAGAGCGCGATGAGCA
Source organism: Thermoanaerobaculia bacterium (assembly GCA_036387915.1). Classification (GTDB taxonomy): domain Bacteria; phylum Acidobacteriota; class Thermoanaerobaculia; order Gp7-AA8; family Gp7-AA8; genus QHVT01. Next base: position 28,529 of record DASVSV010000160.1, on the reverse strand, counting down.
GGAACTTCTCCGGATAGCGGATCGAAGTGGCGATGCCGGCGTCGTACAGCAGGCGCAGGAACGGCGTGTTGCCGCCGAGGGCCATCAGCAGAGAGAAGAGAGAGAGGATGAGGACGAGGCCGCGGCCGCGCTGCTTCACGAAGCACGCGCCGATGACCAGCGCCATCACCAGCAGTCCCGCGTAGACGTTGAAGAGGAACGGCGAGCCCATGCCGGGATAGAGGCCGCCGCCCCAGTACCACATCACGCGGTTGATGGAGATGTGGCCGAGGAAGTTCGGGTAGATGAGCTCCGCGAGCTTGGCCCACGGCAGGCTCCACGCGCTGACCAGCGAGAAGTCGAACGTGCGCGAGCGCGCCGACTCGCCGACGTGGTCGATCGCCGGAATCATCTGCGCCGCGCCGACGAGAATGCCGCCGATGGAGATCAGGGCGATGAAGGCAACGCGCGCCAGCATCTCCGGAACGGCGTGCGTCCAGGGATGGTCCCACTCCTTCGCCGCGCGCCAGCCGCGATAGAGCGCGTACATGCCGATGATGAAGCCGGTCTGCATGACGGTGGTCGGCTCGCCGACGAGGAACTGCATGCCGAGGACGAGCGAGGCCAGTGCGAAGTCGCGCAGGTTCGGCGCGAGCAGGAACCGCCGCACGAAGAGACACGTCAGCGGGAGCCACGCCGCGCAGAAGAGGATCGGCAGCAGGTTGATGTACGAGAGATAGATGCCGCCGAGGCCGAAGGCCAGCGCGCCGAAGAAGGCCGCGGGGATGCGCAGCTCCATCGACCGCAGCAGCGCGTACATGCCGAGGAGGCCGATGTAGATGTGCACGAGGATGTGCAGGCGGTAGCCGAGGTCGTAGCTGGGGAGCAGGATCAGCCAGGTGAACGGATAGAAGACCTCGTGCTCGGGATTGGCGGCGATCGGCTGTCCGGCGGAGAAGGAACGGTTCCAGTACGGGAACTCGCCGCCGAGGATGACCTCGCGGATGATCTCTTTGGTCGGGTAGTAGTAGCGCGTGAGATCGCGCATGTAGAAGTTGTCCGTCCCGATCAGGACGTCAACGAAGAAGAGGGAGGCGATGAGGGCCAGAATCGCGCAGGCGATCCAATCGTGGCGCCGGGCTTCGGTCACAGGGCGCGCATTGTAAACGTTGAACGGCGGCTCGGTACGGCTCCCCGGAAACAGGTGACCACTCCTTGCAGGCGGCGACGGGCCAGCTGCTTCGTTGTCGCTCCTCGACGATGTCACCGCATCGCCTCGTCGCGACGCCTCGCATCTGACCCGTCGGCGCCAGCAATGAGCGGCCACCTCTTTCCGGGGAGCCGTACCAGGAACACCAGCGCGAGCAGGGCGGCGATGGACATCGCGGCGCCGACGGCGATCAGCGGATTGCGATACCGCATCTCGACCACGTGACGCCCGGCCGCCGGGACGACGATGCCCTGATAGCCGACGTTCGTCACGATCGCGTCGACTTCGGTGCCGTCGAGGGTGATGGTCCAGTACTTGTGCGGCGTGACGCTCATGTAGAGGAACGCGCGTCCCGCGGTCTCGACCTCGAGCCGCGCCGTGTTGGCGGTCTCGCGAGCGCTGCGCACGACGCCGGGGGCGGGCGTGAACACCTGCCCCTGCACGTAGGCGGTGCCGATCGGGTAGCGGCGGCTGCCCGCTTTGGCGACGAAGTCCTCGGGACCGCGGACCGGTTCGAGCGTGCGGGGGAAGGAGTAACGGGGATAGTGACGATGCTCGACCATGCCGACCGGCTGGAGTTGGCTCAGGTCCCCTTTGGCCTCTGCCAGCGCGGCGTCGAAATCCTTGAAGAGGGCGCGATACCAGATGTTCGACATCCACGCGGCCTGCTCGATCCATTCCGGCGTCGTGTCCGCAAGCGTCCAGACCGACCGGACGTAGTCCGACGTCGGCAGTAACGCCGTGAGGTCGTAGTCGGTGTCGATCACGATCTGCACGCCGTGAGCGGCGGGAATGAGCGGCACGGCCGCGTTGCGCCAGATCGTCCACTCCTCGGCGCGAGGACGGTAGAACGGCTTGACGTGCGGGCGGTGCCGATGCCAGGTGCCGTGATGGAACATCCGGTACTGGTCGTGGTTCGGCGGCAACTGCCGGAGCACGAGCGGCGGCGTGTTGAGATAATCGGTACTGGTGCGGCGGACGAGCTCCGGCATCGGCGTGGCCAGGTCGAGCACGACGAAGACCGTGGTGATGCCGAGCCAGACGGCGCGGCGGGTGCGCATCAGCGTGCGCAGCAGCACGATCATCAGCACGCCGCGGACAGTGGCGAGCAGCCACCCGCTGCGCGCGACCGTGAGCATCTCCAGGAACATGTCGGCCGGCGGCTGCCACGCCGCCGCGAACAGGTACTGATGCAGCGGGCTGGTGGCCAGCAGGGTCATCGCGGCGGCGAGGGCCGTGGTCGTGCCGAGGACGATCATGGCGCGGCGGCGCACGCGCTCGTCGCCGGCCAGGATCATGTCCAGCGTCCGAGCGGCGAAGACGATCACCGCCAGCACGGTCATGAACACGTACTTTTCGGGATAGCGGATCGAGCGCATCACGCCGACGTCGTAGAGAAATCGATAGAGCGGCGTGTTCTCGCCGAGGGCGAGCAGGAACGACAGCACGAGCACGGCCAAGAAGAGCCAGACGCCGCGCACGCGTGAGAACGCGCCGGCCATGGCCAGCACGGTGATGAGGACGCCGGGGTAGATGCTCGGCGCAAACGGTCCGCCGCGGCCGGGATAGAGAAAGCCGCCCCAGTAGACCGCGCGGCCTTTCAGCATCGGATGGCCGAAGAAGTTCGGGTAGAGCAACTCGACGAACCGCGCCGGCGGCGTGCTCCAGTTGACGACCGTGTCGTAGGGAAGCGCACGCGCGCGGACCGAGTCGCGGGCATGGTCGACCATCGGCAGCACGGTCACGGCGGCGACGAGCAGCGCGGCGACGGAGAGCAGTCCGACGATGACCACTCCGCGCAATGCGCCGCGGGCGCGCCCGCGCTTCCAGCCGCTGGCGAGCGCGTACATGCCGAGGAGGAGGCCGCACTGCAGGACCGTGGTCGGCTCACCGACCGTGAGCTGCAGGGCGAAGAAGACGGCGGCCAGTGCGAAGTCGCGGCGCACGCCGTGAAGGAGGAAGCGGCGGGCGAAGAGCAGCGTCGGCGGCACCCAGACGATGGCCGCGAGCAGCGGCAGCAGCGCGGCGTACGACAGCACCAGACCGCCCAGCGCGAACGACAGCGCGCCGAAGAACGACGCCGGCGCTCCCGTGCCGAGGGAGCGGAGGAAGGCGTACATCCCGAACGCGGCCAGATAGATGTGGACGAGGATGAAGAGCTGGAAACCGTAGTCGAAGTCCGGCAGCAGGATCAGCCACGTCAGAGGATAGAACGCCTCGTGCGCTGGATTGGCGGCCATCGGCTGGCCGGCGGAAACGGCGCGGTTCCAGTACGGAAACTCGCCGCCCAGGACCACGTCGCGCAGGACCTTCTTGCCCGGGTAGGCGTAGTGGACGATGTCGCGGAGGTAGAGGCAGTTGACGCCGGCCAGGATGTCGACGAAGAGAGCGGTGATGATCGCCGTCAGCAGCGCCAAGGCCAGGACGTCGTTCCGCCGCGAGGGATTCACGTCACGAAGCGGCCGGCCTGGGCGCGGAGACGGCGCCGTGCTCGCGGAAGATCGGATGGCTCCAGATCCTCTTCTTGTGCAGCTTGTAGAAGAACATCGTCTTGAGGATGCCGAGGCCGTAGCGCACGCCGCGCCAGAAGCCGACCTGCGAGGCCTCGTCGAAGTAGCGCGTCTGGATCGGCACTTCCATGATGCGCATCCCCTTGGCCACGGCCTGGGCGATGATCTGCGTGTCGAAGACGAAGTTGTCCGAGTTGGCCTCGAAGTTCACCGTCTCGAGGAAGCGCTTGGAGTAGGCGCGGAAGCCGGAGTGGTACTCGGAGAGGTAGACGTAGAACGTCGCGTTCTCGACCATGGTCAGGAAGAGATTGGCGAAGTACTTCCACTTCGGCATACCGCCTTCGATGGGACGTCCGCCGAGCATGCGCGAGCCGAAGACCGCGTCGGCCTTGCCGGCCAGCAGCGGCTTGACCAGCTCGGGGATGATCTTCGGGTCGTACTGATGGTCGGGATGGACCATGACCATGATCTCGCCGCCCATCTCGTCCATGGCCGTGCGGTAGCAGGTCTTCTGGTTGCCGCCGTAGCCGCGGTTCACCGTGTGCACGACGGTTTTGATGCCGAGCTCGCGGGAGAGCTCGACGGTGCGGTCGCGCGAGCAGTCGTCGACCAGCAGGATCTCGTCCACCCACTCCTGCGGAATGTCGTCGTAGGTGGCGCGAAGGGTCCGTTCGGCGTTGTAGGCAGGCAGGACCGCGATGACTTTTTTCTCGTGCAGCGGCATCGGGCGGCGCGGAGGATACTACGGAACGGCGGCCGCTGGCTCACGCCGCCTGGTGAAGAGGGATAACGCCAGCAGTGTGACGAGCGAGATCGCGGCGCCGGCGGGGACGAGCGGATTGCGGTAGCGCATCTCGACGACGTGACGTCCCGCGCCCGGCACGACGATGCCCTGATAGCCGATGTTGGTCACCATCGCGGGCACTTCGGCTCCGTCCACGGTGACGCGCCAGTACTTGTGCGGCGTGACGCTGATGACGAGGAACGCGCGCCCCGCGGTCTCGACGTCGACGCGGGCCGTGTTCGCCGTTTCGCGCACGCGCTGCACGCGGCCCGCCGCGGGCGCGAATGCTGCGCCGCTCACGAACGCGGTGCGCTTGCCGAAGCGCCCGGAGGCGAGCTTGCGCACGAAGTCGTCCCGGCCGCGAATGCTCTCCACCGTTTCGGCGAACGAGTAGCGCGGGTACTGCTGGAACGGCAGCAACTGCACCGGCTGCACGTCACGGAGCTGGCCGCGCGCGGCGGCGAATGCTTCGTCCGGCACGTTGAACGCGGTGCGATACCAGACGTTGGACATCGACGCGGCGACGTCGGCCCAGTCGCGGCGCCAGCGGGCCAGCGCCCTCGCCGCTTCGGTGAAGTCGGCGGTCGGTTGCAGCGCGGTGAGGTCGTAGTCGACGTCGATCGCGGTCTGCACGCCGTACGCGTGCGGGACCATCGGCATCATGGCGTTTCGATACACCCACTCGACATCCTCGCGCATGGCAAAGTACGGCTGCACCTCAGGGCGCGATGCGTGCCACGCCGCGTGATGGTAGAGGCGGTACTCGCCGCGATTCGGCGGCAGGAGTTGTGCGAGGTGCGGCCGCTGAAAGTACGACCCGTCGATACGCGGCGCGAGCCTGGTGACGGAGCGTCCGAGGTCGGCGACGACGAGCAGCATCGCGATGGCCAGTGCCGCGCGCGGAATGCGCGGCAGGAGCACGTCGAGCACGCGCGCGCCGAAGACGGAGATCGCGAAGACAGCCATCAGGATGAACTTCTCGGGGAAGCGCAGCGAGCGCGCCAGTCCGAGGTCGTAGAGGCCGCGCCAGAGCGGCGTGTGCGCCCCGACGGCGAGCAGGACCGAGACGGCGACGATGGTCAGCGCGAGCGGCCAGCCGCGCACGCGCAGGATCATGCCGCCGAGGGCCAGGAGCGTGATGGCCAGGCCGGGATAGATGCTGGCCACGAACGGTCCGCCGCGCGTGCCGTACAGCGCGCTACGGCCTTCGACCACGTCGCGATGCAGCAGCTCCGCGATGCGCAGCGGCGGCATGCTCCACTCTGTGACGAGCTCGTAGCTGAAGCCGCGCGCGCGGACGGAGTCGCCGGCGTGATCGAACGCGGGGAGCGCCTGCACCGCGCCGGCGAGCAGCGCGGCGAGCGAAAGCAATCCGACGAACGCAACGCCGCGCACGCCGTGGCGGAAGAGCGCGTAGAGCCCGAGGACGATGCCGGTCTGGAGAAGCGTGGTCGGCTCGCCGATGACGACCTGCATCGCGAAGCAGACCGTCGCCAGCGCGAAATCACGCCGCGCGCGATGCATGAGGAACCGGCGGGCGAAGAGACAGACCGCCGGCAGCCACGCCGCTGAGGCCAGGATCGGCAGGAGGTTGAGGTACGAGAGAAAGAGTCCGCCGCACGCGAACGACAGCGCGCCGAGAAACGCCGCCGGCGCGGCGAGGCGCATGGAGCGCAGCAGCGCGTACGTGGCGAACGCGGCGAGGTAGAGGTGCACGAGGATGAAGAGCTGGAAGCCGCGATTGAAGTTCGGAAACAGAATGAGCCACGTCAGCGGATAGAACACCTCGTGCGCGGGATTCGCGGCCAGCGGCTGGCCGGCGGAGAGCGCGCGGTTCCAGTACGGAAACTCGCCGCTCAGGACCACGTCACGAAGGACGCTCTTCGCGGGATGCGCGTAGAGCGTGACGTCGCGGTAGTAGAGCGCTTTGGTGCCGAGGAGGACGTCGGCGAAGGCGAGGGTGATGAGGGCGGCGAGCAGGGCCAGGGCGATGGCGTCGTGTCGCCGCGTCTGCGTCACGCGGTCATCATACGCACGGCGTCGCTCACCGGCACGCCCGCGGCCTCACACGCCCGGATGATCACGTCGCGCGCCTCGGCGCGTTTGCCCACGCGCAGCAGGTCGAGCAGGCCGGCGGCGATGATGCCGTCGAAGAAGTGCTTCCGGTCGACGTCGGTCGGCAACACTTTTTTGGCCCCCTCCCGCAGCGTGGCCATGAGGTCATTCACCTCGGCGTACTCGGGACCGATCATGCGCTGCAGGTCTTCTTTCAGCGTGCGCGCGAGCGCGGGCGACTTGCCGCCCGTCGAGACCGCGATCTGCACGGAGCCTTTCTCGACGATGGCCGGGATGATGAACTCGCAGAGCGGCGTCACGTCGACGACGTTCACCGGGATGCGCCGCGCGCGGCAGTCGGCGGCGATCTGCTCGTTCACGCTCTGGTCGTCGGTCGAGGCGATGACGATGTTCGCGGCCTGCAGGTCGCTGTGGTCGTAACGTTTGCGCTTGAGGGTGATGCAGCCGTCGCTGGCCCACTGCAGGATCTCGCCGGTGAACTCCGGCGAGACTACCGTCACGCGCGCGCCGTACTTCATCATCGTCTCGACCTTGCGCGCGCAGACGTTACCGCCCCCGATCACGACGACGTCGCGGTTCTCGATGTCGAGGTAGATGGGGTAGTAGGGGTAGCGTTTCATGGGTCGTCGATCGTTACTCGTTGCTCGTCCGGGGTGCCTTCAGGCGATGCTGCACCAGCAACCAGCAACGCCTTTCAGTAGATGGGTTACTGGTTACTCGTTGCTCGCGCCTTCAGCCGATGCTGCACCCCGGACGAGCAACGAGCAACGCTTGAACGCACGTTCAGTAAATCGGGAACCGATCGCACAACGCCTTCACGTCCTTCTTCACCTGCTGGATCACGCCCTCGTCGCCCTTCGAGTCGAGCACGCGGGCCATCAGCTCGGCGATGGTTTTCATCTCCGGCTCGCAGAGGCCGCGGGTGGTCACCGCGGGCGTGCCGATGCGGATGCCGGAGGCGACCATCGGCTTGTTCTGGTCGAAGGGGATGGTGTTCTTGTTGACGGTGATGTTCGCCGCCTCGAGCATGTTCTGCCCGTCCTTGCCGGTGATCCCTTTGACGAAGACGTCGGTCATGAAGAGATGGTTGTCGGTGCCGTTGGAGACGATGCGGAAGCCGGTGTCGCGCACGGCGTCGCAGAGCGCTTTCGCGTTCTTCACGATCTGTCCCTGATAGGCCTTGAACTCCGGCGTCAGCGCTTCGCGGAACGCGACCGCTTTCGCCGCGACGATGTGCACGAGCGGTCCGCCCTGGACGCCGGGGAAGAGCGCGCGGTCGAGGTCCCTGGCGTGCTTTTCCTTGCAGAGCACGAGGCCCGCGCGCGGGCCTCGCAGGGTCTTGTGGGTGGTGGTGGTGACGAAGTCGGCGTACGGCACCGGCGAGGGATGATGTCCGGTGACGACCAGGCCGGCGATGTGGGCGATGTCGGCCATCATCAGCGCGCCGACGCCGTCCGCGATCTCACGGATGCGCTTGAAGTCGATGACGCGCGAGTACGCCGAAGCCCCGCAGATGATCATCCGCGGCTTCGACTCCTCGGCGATGCGGGCCATCTCGTCGTAGTCGATCAGTTCATCTTCTTTGCGCACGCCATACGCGACGACTTTGAAATCGCGGCCGCTGTACGAGAGCGGATGGCCGTGCGTGAGATGGCCGCCGTGCGAGAGGTCCATGCCCATGATCGTGTCGCCCGGCTTGAGCATGGCGAAGTAGACGGCCATGTTGGCCTGCGAGCCGGAGTGCGGCTGCACGTTCGCGTGCTCGGCGCCGAAGAGTTCCTTCGCGCGGGCGATGGCGATGCTCTCGACGACGTCGGTCGGGCCGCAGCCGCCGTAGTAGCGCTTGCCCGGATACCCCTCGGCGTACTTGTTCGTGAAAACGGAGCCCATCGCGGTGAGCACCGCCTTCGAGACGTGGTTCTCGGAGGCGATGAGCTCGAGCGTGTCGTTCTGCCGCTCGGTCTCGACGAGGATGGCGTCGGCGATCTCGGGATCACCGTCGGGCAGCGGGCGGTGGAGGAACTCGTGGCCGGTTGCGGCGTTCGTCATGGCGCGGCGATCATATTTGAAAACGACGGCCGCGGCAGCGCTGCGCGCTATCCGCGGCGGTCGAAAAACGCAATCGCCGCGCCCGCGAGATAAAGCGAGCCGGTGATGACGACGTTGCGCTCCGGCGCGGCGAGCGCGGCGCGGAAGGCGTCGTCGGGATTCGGGATTGGTGTTGCGTTCGCGAACGCATCGGCTTTCACGGAGCGGGGCGGATACGGCTCGGTGCTGATGACGCGGTCGAAGAGCGGGAAGAGACGGTCGACGACCGGCTGCACGTCCTTGTCGCTCATCATGCCGAAGACGAGCAATCGCGGACGTTCGACGTGCTCGTCAAAGTACGGCGCGGTCTGCGTGACCGCATGCTCGTTGTGACCGCCGTCGATCCAGATCGTTTTCCCCGCGTGCTCGATGCGCTCCAGCCGTCCGCGCCATTGCGTGTTCTCGAGTCCCGCATCGCTGTAGCCGAGCTCGCGCGCGGTGCGCACTGCCAGTCCGGCATTGCGTCGTTGAAAGTCTCCGCGCAGAGGTGCGTCGTGCTCCTCGGTGACGTGGATGAAGCGGTTGCCGAATTTTTCCGCGCGCTTGCGGAGCACGTCGACCACGACCGGATCGTCGTTCGAGGTGAGGACGATTGCGCCGCGATGGATGATGCCGGCCTTCTCCGCCGTGATCTGGCGCAGCGTGTTGCCGAGGTACTCCATGTGGTCCATGCCGATGGGCGTGATCACGGAAGCGATCGGCCGGACGACGTTCGTCGCGTCGAGGCGCCCCCCCATCCCCACTTCGAGCACGGCCATGTCGCACTTGGCTTTCGCGAAGGCGAGGAAGGCGATCAGGGTCAGCGCCTCAAAGTACGTCGGGGTGATGCCGGGCGCGTGTTGCAGTTCCACGATGCATTCGTCGAGCAGTGCGGCGTCGATGGGCTGGCCGGAGATCGTCCATCGCTCGCGCAGGTCGACGAGGTGCGGCGAGGTGTAATGCGCCGCGCGTTTGCCGGCTGTCGTCAGGATCGACGTCAGCATCGCCGACGTCGAGCCTTTGCCGTTCGTGCCGGCGACGAGGATCGACGGGTACTGCAGATGAGGATTGCCGAGGGCGCGCAGCAGCGTGCGCATGCGGTCGAGGCCGGGGCGGATGCCGCTGCCCTGCAGTGAGTCGAGCCAGTGAAGAGGTACGAGGGCCGAGGGATGAGGTACGAGTGCGTCACTCATGCCTCGCACCTCATGCGTCGTCGCTCACCGGCCCGTGAAGAAACGGAGGAAGCGGCCGATGGCAGCTTTCATCTCCGGGCGCGGGGTGATCAGGTCCACCATCCCATGCTCCACCAGAAACTCACTGGTCTGGAAGCCCTCGGGCAGAGTCTGGCGGATGGTCTGCTCGATGACGCGCGGCCCGGCGAATCCGATCAGCGCCTTCGGCTCGGCGATGTTGAGATCGCCCAGCATCGCGTACGACGCCGTGACGCCGCCGGTGGTGGGATCGGTGAGGACGGAGATGTAGGGCAGGCCGGCTTCCCCGAGACGCGCCAAAGCGGCGGAGATCTTGGCCATCTGCATCAGCGAGAGGATGCCTTCCTGCATGCGGGCGCCGCCGGAGCAGGAGACGATGATCAGCGGCTCCCGCTTTTCGAGACTGCGCTCGGCGGCGATGGTGATCTTCTCGCCGACGACCGACCCCATCGAGCCACCCATGAACGCGTAGTCCATGGCGCAGATGACGACCGGCATCCCTTCGAGCTTGCCTTCGGCGCAGAGCACGGCGTCGCCGGGGCCGACGCGCTGCTGGTAGACCTTGAGGCGGTCGGAGTAGCGCTTCGTGTCGCGGAATCCGAGGGGATCGCCGGAGCGGATCTCGGTCGCGAATTCTTTGTACTTGTTGTCGTCGAAGAGGATCTCGAATCGCTCGCGCGCGGTCAGGCGGAAGTGATACGCGCACTTGGGGCAGGTGTTGAAGTTCGCCTCTACCTCTTTGCGGTAGACGATCTCCTTGCAGTCGTCACACTTGACCCAGAGCCCCTCCGGAATGGCGACCTGCCGGTCGACCGCTTCCTTCGGCTTCTTCTCCTTGCGGAACCACGCCATCGGGCGGGACTCTAACATAGCCGCGATGGGCAGCAATGGCGCCGATGAGGAGCGCCAGCAGCGGCGTGAGGATCACGCGCGGCGACGAGCTTTCGATCCACCACACCGGATCGGGATAGTGGACGTAAAAGTAGACCGTGGCCCCGGTGGTGAGGAGCGCGATGGAGATCGGGACGAGCGCGCGACGCACGTTGCCGAGGGCGATCACGGCGATGGGGACGAGGTACGGGAGCCACCAGAGATTGAACCTGGCAACCTTGGCCAGTGTCTTCAGGACGATCGGAATCGTCGACCAGTAAATCGGCATCTTCGCGCCGCCGTACATGTAGAGCAGGTCGTTTTTGAAGACGAACGCCATCCACGCCGCGAACAGCAGCGCGGCCGGCGCAATGGTGATCAACGCCCGCTTCGGTTGCCGCTGCACGATGAGGATGGTCAGGAAGACGGCGATGGCGAACGTCGCCCCTTCGAGCTTGGTGAACACCGCGCCGGCGAGTGCGAGGCTGACCAGGAACGTCTGCGCGCGCGGGTTGTCGAGGAACGCCAGCGCGGCGAGGGCGATGGCCTCGAAGAGCAACAGCGGCGGCTCCGCGCAGCCCGCCGGATACGACAAAGTGAAGGTGTAGGCGAGCGTCATCGCGACGAGCAGCGTCCCGAGCGAATCACCGGACCAGCCGCGGATCACGGCTAGCGTGGCGATGAAGAAGAGCGGTCCCGCCAGCACCGCCGCCCACCATGGGAACTGGTGCGCGAAGAGATTGGAGAAGGCCAGGAGCAGCGTCTGCAGCGGCGGATAGTCGACGGTGAGCTGCGGCCACGTGTGCAGGACGGCCGGATCCAGTCCGCCGGCGCGAAACCAGCGGATTGCTTTGGGACCCCACGTGAACATGAGGTCTCCGCACGAGGAGCGCGCGGTGACGGTGCCGTAGAGCGTCAGCAGGACGGCGACGGCGGTTCCGATTCCGGCGACGCTCCAGACGGGACGTTGCACCCAGCGCAGGCCGCGCGTCTTCATCACACCGGCGATGACGATCACTAGGAGGATCGGGATCAGCAACGTGCGGCTCCACTCGATGCCGACGACGGACAGCGCGGACATCAAGAGCGCCACGATCAGCGCGCCGGCTGCTGTCGCGACGCCCCAGCGCGCGCCGGTGTTCATCTCGCGGACGAAGTCGAGACGCCAGACGATCAGGCCCACCAGCGGCAGCACGAGCCAGGCGAGGAGGCCGAGGAGGTCCGTCATTGGCGTTTGTAGAGCGCGCCTTCCGGAAACGTGGCGACCTTCGTGTACGCCGGGTGCACGAACTCCTCATGAATGGCGATCACGAACTCGGGATTGGTCTCTTCGATCTTCTGCGCCACGGGATGCTGGCGGGGGAGCATGCCCAGTCCGGTGAGCCAGTGGGTCTGATCGTAGTTCGGCGCTTCGGCGGGCTTGAGGATCGTCACCTTCGCACCGCGCGGCAGCAGCGGCTCGGCGCGGCGGCTGAGCACGATCGCGTCACGGCTCGGGAAGCGCGCCGGCCAGACGTGGTCCTGAATCGTCTCCGGGAAAAAGTCAAAGTACGGGCCGCCGAGCCAGTGGAACCGATGAATGGTCGCCGCGGCGAACGCGATCGCCGCCGCGTAGACGAGCACGCGGCGGGCACGGCCGGCGGCGCTGGTTGCCCAAGGGGTGTGCACGAGCGTCCTCCAGGTGAAACCGCGCGGGAGAAGCTCGAGCTGCTCCCGCGCGCGCATCAGGCTTGGCCAGTCAGCGCTGCCGGTCGTACCGGCCGCGGCGGGCGATCGGGCTAGATCTCACGGAACATGTAGGGGCGCAGCGCGTCGAGGCGCTCGTCGAGCTTGGTGGCGTCGAGGTAGCGGAGCGTCGCGGCGACCGAGGAGAGGAGCGAGTTGCCGTCCTGGGGCGTGTAGCAGAAGCCGACGATCTTGCGCGAGTTCGGCACGGTCAGCGTCGACGTCGGCACGACCGTCTGCGACAGGATGCGGCCGTAGTAGCCGTGGTCGCGTCCGAACGAGAAGATCTGGTTCACGGAGCGCTTGTTGGTCGTGGCCACGCGGGGGTTGTTGCGCAGCGCGGATTTCACTTCCTCGAGCGTGGTGTCATGGCGCAGGTCGAGGTCGAACCAGAGCGTATGCATGTACTGCGTGTTGATCTTGATGGCGGAGGAGAAGAGGTTCAGCTTCTCGCCGACGGTCTGGAAGAGGTGGTACGCGTCGCGGGCGTGGTGGGTGCCGAATTCCGGATCGTCGTGCTTGCCCGCTTCCGGCGCGGCGATGAACGACTTCGTGTCCGACACGTCGTTCGCGCGGCGCATGCAGACGAAGCGGCCGGCCTCGAGGCTCATCTTGCCGCCCTGCGAGGCCAGGGTCTTGAGCAGCACGGAGATGTTGTGCGTGTTGCACGAGACAACCTGCACGTACTTGTCGTCGGGGTCCTGGATCTCGTCGTTGATGCCGCGCGCGTACGGCTTGCCGAACCCGAACTCGGAGCCCTGAGCCAGGTAGCCGATCGGGCCCTTCATCCGCTCGTACAGCTTCTGTTTGTTGTCGTTCCCGGCCGGCGTGCAGTCGACGACCACCGTGGCCCGCTCGATGGCCTCCTCGGCGGTGTACGACACGCGGTGACCGAGACGCGCGAACTCGTCGCGGGCCTGTTCGTCGGTCGCGAGCTTCGCGCCGCGGTTGATCAGAAACTCGACCAGCGCGCGGTCATTGGGCGCCGGGGTGCGCTTGTGAAACGTGACTTCGTCGATGCCCCAGCGCTCTTTGAAGTCGGTGAAGAGCCCGATCAGCGGCTCCCCGATGGTGCCGGTGCCGATCACGTGCACGATGGTTTTCTTGGTCATGAAGGAAGAAGACTCCTCTGGTCGGATTCGCGGGCGCGGATGATAGCAGAAGGCAATTTGACAGGGCGGGGGAGTGGTTGCATTGTGCTGGTATGGCGAAGACGGTGGAGAAAACCGAGAGGGAGCTGGAGCCCGTCGAAGACGTGCTTGCGGAGATCCGCGCGATTCCGTCGAATAGTCTGAGCGGCGATGAGTGGCTGGCGTATCTTCGCCGCCTTCCGAAACCGGATCTGCCTCAAGGCTGGACATCGGCCGACGACATTCGCGAGCTCCGCGGCCCCTTGCCGGAGGACGATCCTGATTACCAGCGCAACATCCTCGGCGATCGTTGACGCGTCCGTCTTCGTCGACGCAGTACTCGATCTCCGCCTTGCCGCCGTTCTCGCCCGTCTCGACTGGCATGCGCCGGTCACGATCGATGCGGAACTGGTGCACGCTCTTCGGCGTAACTGGCTGGTCGGCCGCATCAGTGATGCCCAGGCCGCCTCTGCGTTTGAGGCACTGCGCACGCGCGCGATCACCCGCCATCCCGTCGAGCCGCTCGTCCAGCGCATGTGGTCCCTCCGCCGCAACATCACCGCCTACGACGCCTCCTACGTCGCCCTCGCCGAATCCCTCGCTTTGCCGTTGATCACCCGCGACCGGCGTCTCGCCCACTCCTCCGGTCACGCCGCGACCATCGAGTACATCGACTGATCTCCGCAATTGACAGCGGCGACCGGCGGTTGCATTGTTTTGTCATGGCCAAGACAGTGGAAATTTCGGACGAGCTGCACGAGGCGCTGGAGGCGCGGGCGCGCGAACAAGGCTTGCCCGTCTCGCAGTTCGTGTTGCGCGAGCTCCAGAAACAGGTGACGCCGATACTCACCGCTGACGCGTTGCTGGAACGGTTACGCCAGATTCCGCCGCTGGACCTCGGTAATCTCACCGCGGCTGACATCATCCGCGAAGGGCGCGAAGAGCGGACCAACCAGATCATCGATGCCATCACTCGTCGTTGACGCGTCGGCGCTCGTGGATCTGTTCATCGGTAGTCCGGCTGCTGATGCGATCTTTGAGCGTCTCTTCCGGTCGGAGGCGGAACTTCACGCACCGCATTCGATTGACGTCGAAGTAGCGAATTCGATCCGGAAGCTGTGGCTCCGCGGGCTGCTTGTGGATCGCGACGTGGAGATCATCGCCGACATCTATCCGCAAATTGCGATCGTTCGCCATGCGGCGGCTCCGATTCTTCACCGCATCTGGCGCCTTCGCCACAACCACACGCCTTACGATGCGGCCTATGTCGCGCTCGCGGAGTGGCTGGATCTTCCCCTCATCACCCGCGACCGGCGCCTCGCCCACTCCTCCGGTCACGCCGCGACCATCGAGTACATCGACTAGAATCGCCGCCCCATGGCCGCGAAGAATGACTCGGGCGAGAAGTTGATCGCTTCGAACAAGAAGGCGTATCACGACTACTTCGTCCTCCAGAAGTTCGAGGCAGGCATCGCGCTGATGGGCACCGAGGTGAAGTCGCTGCGGGACGGGAAAGCGCAGCTCAAGGACAGTTACGTCTCCCTCAACAAAGACGGCGAGGCGTACCTCTACGGCCTGCACATCTCGCCGTACTCGCACGGCAACCTCTCCAACCACGAGCCGGAGCGCACGCGCAAACTGCTCCTGCACAAACGGGAACTGGAGAAACTGGAAGGGGAGACCACGGCCAAGGGACTGACCATCGTCCCCCTGCGCCTCTACTTCAAGTCCAGCCGGGTGAAGGTCGAGATCGCGGTCGTGCGCGGCAAGAAGCAGTACGACAAGCGCGACTCGGAGAAGAAGCGCGAAGCCGACCGCGAGACCGCCGCCGCCATCAAAAGCGGCCGCCACTGAGGGACGCACGGCGCGACTGTGGTCGCGCAGCCACACTGCTGACCTTGGGAGGCGACAGAAGTGGCACTTCCAGATCCTCAGCCGTAGTGCCGTAAATTTAAACTGCACAATGGCTTAGCTGCAAAACGGCTGAGTGTACGTGCCGTGGCAACGTCTTCGCTCTAGTGCCCGGCAGTTATGTACGTCCAGCGAAAGACCATCAACACTACCGTCAGCATCACCGGCATCGGGCTGCACTCCGGTCTCTACACGACCGTCCAGCTCCGCCCGGTGCCCGCGGGGAGCGGCGTGACCTTCGTTCGCGCCGATCTCGACGGGCTCCGCATCCCGGCGCTGCAGGCCTCCACCACCGCTCTCGACTACGCCACCACGGTCGGCAAGGACGACGTGCAGGTCGGTACCGTCGAGCACCTCCTGGCCGCGATCATGGCCTGCGGCATCACCGACGTCGATATCGACATCGACGGACCCGAGGTCCCGATCATTGACGGCAGCGCCCTGCCGTTCATGCACCTCATCGACGCCGCCGGCGTTCGCGAGCTCAACGCCGAGATCCCCGTGCTGCGCCTGCGCGAGCCGGTGGAGCTGGTCGAAGGCGACAAGAGCATCCGCCTCGTTCCCGCGAAAAACCTCAGCATCAAGTACAAAATCGACTTCAACCACCCCGTCATCGGACGGGAGTCGTTCCATTTCGATTTCGGCCATGACAGCTTCCTCCGCAAGATCGCGCCGGCCCGCACCTTCGGCTTCATGCGCGACGTCGAGAAGCTGCGCGCGGCCGGTCTGGCTCGCGGCGGTTCGGTCGAGAACGCGGTCGTCCTCGACGATCGCGGCGTCGTCAACGGCCCGCTCCGTTTCAAAGACGAGTTCGTGCGCCACAAGATCCTCGACCTGGTCGGCGACCTGGCCCTGATCGGACGCCCGATCGTCGGCGAGATCACCGCCTATCGCGCCGGCCACGCCCTGCACTCGCGCTTCGTCGCGGAGATCCTCCGCGCCGCCGCGGCGCAGGAAGAGACCAGCGAGAGAGCGGTCGCGCAGCGCTACCAACAGTTCGCGTAAGCCGGCAAGGCCGCGTGCAGCCCGAGTTTCTGCCGCGCAATCACCGGCCTGTGGTAAAAAAGCCACACCGGTGCGCACGTCCCTGATTTTCCTGACGATTCTGCTCGCGGCGCCGCTCCTGGCGGCGCCGCCCCCCGCGGCGCCGCGGAACCCCACCATCGAGCAGCTCAGCGCCACCGCCGCGGCCGGCAAGGTCTCGGTTCGCTTCACGCTGGCCGGCGCGTTCGCCGACGAGATGGTGGAGGCGCTCAAGAGCGGCCTGCCGACGTCCTTCACCTATTCGATCGAGATTTTCCGCGACCGCCCGAACTGGTTCGACGACTCGATCGCCAACGCG
This sequence comes from Thermoanaerobaculia bacterium, assembly GCA_036387915.1. Lineage (GTDB taxonomy): Bacteria > Acidobacteriota > Thermoanaerobaculia > Gp7-AA8 > Gp7-AA8 > QHVT01. Next base: position 11,714 of record DASVSV010000160.1, on the reverse strand, counting down.
CGTGTGGAAGTGATCTGCACCTACAACTCGCTCACCCGCGAGTACCTCCTCAACTACCGGCGCGACAAGAAACTGGTGCGCTCCGAGACCTTCACCGACCTGGCCGCCCTCGAGCGCCAGATGGCCACCGTCAACGAAGCCGACCTCTTCGACCTCGGCGACCGCAAGCCGTGGAAGCACAAAGTCCGCGTGAAGGCCGACCTCATGCGCGGCTGGCTGATGTACGTCATTCCGTGGGAAGTCTCCACGCGCTGGCGCGAGGCGCGCGTGCGATGAGTCTCCGCGACCTCGTCCTCCGCTATCGCAAGGACCCGCGCTTCATCGTCTCGGTCCCGCTGGTCATCCTGGCCGCGACGAGCCTCGTCTACTACGTCACGCAGCAGGCCAAGGAGCTGACGCCGGAGGCGCTGAGCAACCGGCTGCTGCTGTTCGTGCTCTGGAACATCAACCTGCTGCTGATCATCGGCATCCTCTTCGTGCTGCTGCGCGGCGTGGTCAAACTGGTGCTCGAACGGCAGCGCGGCATCATCGGCTCGCGCTTCCGCACGAAGCTCGTCGTGACGTACATCGCCACGTCGCTGCTGCCGGTGATCATTCTCTTCCTCGTCGCGACCGACCTGCTGCGCGTCTCCATCGACCGCCTCTTCGCGACGCCGGTCCGCACCATCGTCGCCAACGGCGAGAAGATCGCCCAGATCTCGCAGGACCAGAGCGCGGAAGCGGCCGGCGGCGCGGCGCAGGAGATCGCGGCCGATCCCGCTTCCGTCGATCCCGCGCGCGTGGACAGCGTCCTCGCGCACGTCCGCCAGTTTCACCAGGTCGACATGGCCGCGGTTTATCGCGGCGGCATTCTGCTCAAAGCGCAGGCCGATCCGCGCGCGCCGATTCAGGAGGTCGCCGATCCGTCGGCGCGCTTCTTCGAGGAAGTGAAGCGCAACGGCCGCGCGGTGAAGATCGACGTCGTCGCTAGCGGCAAGTGGATCCGCACCGCCGTGGCCATGCCGGCGGAGGACGTGGCCCTGGCCGGCGTTTTCATCCCCATCTCCACGAGCCGGATGCTCGACGAGTCGATCATCGCCTACCGCAACTTTCAGCAGCTTTACTCGCAGCGGCAGAACCTGAAGGCGTCGCAGACGATGCTCTTCCTGGCCGTGACGCTGGCCATTCTCTTCGGCACGCTCTGGACGTCGATCTACGCCTCGCGCCGCATCACCGTCCCGATCAAAGCGCTGGCCGAGGCGACGTCGCGGCTCGCCGAGGGCGGCTACGGACATCGCGTCGAAGTGCAGGCTACGGACGAAGTGGGCCGGCTGATCACCTCATTCAATGACATGTCGGCGACGCTGGCCGAGCAGCGGCAGCAGCTCACGGAAACGAATCGCTTCATGACCACGGTGCTGGAGAGCGTGAGCACCGGCATCATCGCCTTCACCGACGAGCTGCAGGTGCTCTCGATCAACCGCGCCGCGCTGGCCATGCTGCAACTCGGCGAGGTGCCCTCCGGCGCGAATCTCTGCGAGGTGCTGCGCGCCGATCTCGAGCCGGTCGTGCAGGCGCTGCAGGAGCTGACCAGCGGCCGCGCGCGCTCGCGCGAAGTGACCGTGATCGTCGGCGGTGAGCTGCATTACCTCGAGCTCTCGGCGGCGCGACTCGGCACCGGCGCCGGCTGGGTCCTAGCCATGGAGAACTCGACGCAACTCGTGCAGGCCCAGAAGCTCGCCGCCTGGAACGAGGCCGCTCGCCGCATCGCCCACGAGATCAAGAATCCTTTGACTCCCATCCAACTCTCCGCCGAGCGCATCGCCCGCAAGTTCGGCAAGGAGCAGCCGCAGATCGAGGAAGGCTGCCGCGTGATCGTCGACGAGGTCAGTCACCTCAAGCGCATGGTCGACGAGTTCGCGCGCTTCGCCCGCATGCCGGCCATTCACCTCCGCCACGCGCAGCTCGCGGAGATCCTGCAGCAGGCCGCCGGTCTCTATCGCGACGTGAAGCCGCACGTGACGATCTCCGTCGACGTCGCGCCCGACCTGGAGCTGCTCATGGACCCGGAGCAGATCCGCCGCGCCGTCGGCAATCTGCTCAAAAACGCCGTCGAAGCAACCGACTCCGGCGAGATCCGCGTCTCCGCGCGCAAGGCGCCGCACCGCGTCGTGATCGAAGTCGCCGATCCCGGCCGCGGCGTTCCCGACTCCGACAAAGACAAGCTCTTTCTCCCGTACTTTTCGACGAAAGGACGCGGCACCGGCCTCGGCCTGGCCATCGTGCACCGCATCGTCCGCGACCACGACGGGCAGATCCACGTCCACGACAACCAGCCTCGGGGCACCCGCTTCGAGATCGAGCTCCCCGCATGAAGGCTCACAGTCTCACAGTCTCAAAGTCTCACAGCGCCACTCCGGCGCATTACGACTATGAGCCTATGAGCCTATGAGACTGTAAGACTCCCAACCTGACGCCATGGCCAGCATTCTCATCATCGACGACGAGCCCGCGATCCGCTCGACCCTCGGCGCCATCCTCGAGGACGAGGGCCACCGGGCCACGCTCTGCGAGTCCGGCGAAGAGGGCATCGCCCAGTTCGCGCGCGACGAGTTCGACCTCGTCCTGCTCGACCTCTGGCTGCCCGGCATCGACGGCCTGGCCGTGCTCGAGCGCCTCCGCACCGCCGGCGCGCCGCCGGTGATCATGATCTCCGGCCACGGCTCGATCGACAACGCCGTCCGGGCCACGCGTCTCGGCGCATACGACTTTCTGGAGAAGCCGCTTTCGCTCGAGCGCGTGCTGCTGACCGTCAATCACGCCATCGCCGATCGCCGTCTGCGCGAGCAGGTCCGCGATCTCAAGCGCCACCTCACGCTCGAAGAGATCCTGATCGGCGAGAGCGAGCCGATGCAGCGGCTCGAGCAGCAGATCCGCAGCGCGTCGCCGTCACACAGCCGCGTGCTGATCACGGGCGAGAACGGCAGCGGGAAGGAGATCGTCGCGCGCACGCTGCATCGCAACTCACTCCGTGCCGATCAGCCGTTCATCGACGTCAACTGCGCCGCGATCCCCGAGGAGCTGATCGAGTCGGAGTTGTTCGGACATCGCAAGGGTGCGTTCACCGGCGCCATCGACGACCGCAAGGGAAAGTTCGAGCTGGCCGACGGCGGGACGCTGTTCCTCGACGAGGTGGGGGACATGAGCCTGAAGACGCAGGCCAAAGTGCTGCGCGTGCTGCAGGAGCAGACCTTCCAGCGCGTCGGCGGGCAGCAGACGATCAAAGTCGACGTACGCGTGATCGCCGCGACGAACAAGAATCTCGAGCAGGAGATCGTCGCGGGCAACTTCCGCAGCGACCTCTATTACCGCCTGAACGTGATCCCGATCGAAGTGCCGCCGCTGCGCGCGCGCGGCAACGACGTGGTCCTGCTGGCCGAGCACTTTCTGCGCCGCTTCGCCGCCGAGACCGCGCAGCCGAGGAAGAAGCTCTCGACCGGCGCGGCGGCGAAGCTGAAGGCGTATCACTGGCCGGGCAACGTGCGCGAGCTGCGCAACGTCGCCGAACGCCTGGCCATCCTCCTCCCCGGCGAGACCATCGAGCCCGAGGACCTCCACCTCGGCGCGGCGCGAGCCGAGGCCCCGGTCGAGATCGCCGCGAACCTGCCGCTCAAAGAGGCCCGCGAACAATTCGAGAAGCAGTACATCCTCGATCGCCTCCGCGAGTTCGCGGGCAACGTCAGCCGGACCGCCGATTCGCTCGGCGTCGAGCGCAGCAACCTCTATCGAAAGATGGACGCATTCGGGATCAAAACCCGGGAATGAGGTACGGGGTCGTCGCGTTAGTTGCGATGCTTGACAGCGAACCGAGGCGCCGCTAAAGTTCGCCGTCCGTAAGCGGGAATAACTCAGTTGGTAGAGTGCAACCTTGCCAAGGTTGATGTCGCCGGTTCGAGTCCGGTTTCCCGCTCCAAACGACATTGATTCCGAGGGCCGCGATGCAGTGAATGCGTCGCGGCCCTCGCTGTTTGCGATGAAACGCGGACTCCTCTACGGCGCCATCGGCGGCGCGCTCCTCGTGCTGCTGAAGCTCATCGAGTATCAGTACATCGTCCGCGCATATCCAGGCGAGGTGTACGGCGGGATGATTGCGCTCATCTTCACGGGAGTCGGCGTCTACGCAGGGCTCCGGCTGACGCGGCCCAAAATCGTGCAGGTCGAAGTGGTGAAGGAGATCCTGGTCAGTGCGCAGCCCTTCACCCTGAACGCCGCGAAGCTCAGGGAGCTGGCGATCACCCAGCGCGAGCACGAGATCCTCGGCCTCATCGCCGAGGGACTGTCGAACCGCGAGATCGGGGAGCGGCTCTTCCTGTCGGAGAACACGGTCAAGACCCACTCCTCCCGTCTTTTCGACAAAATGAGCGTCAACCGCCGCACCCAGGCCGTCCAGAAGGGGAAAGAGCTCGGCCTCATCCCATAAACGAAAGTATTACCGTGCAGAATCACCCGGAAGGATGACGACAAACTCCTCACGGAAGAGCAAGTTGATGCCCATGAAAAACATCGTATTGAGGTATGGCCTCATCTCCGGACTCGCCCTCACTGCCGTAAACACTGTCGTCTGGCTCAACCTGGAAAAGATCGATCCGTCGCTGGGCGCCGTCAGCATGGCCATCGGCTTCGGCTCGATGATCCTGGCCTTCACGGCCGTCTTTCTCGGCATCCGCGCCTACCGCGAGAAGCAGAACGGTGCGATCACTTTCGGCCGCGGTCTGGGCGTCGGCGTGTTGATCGCCCTGATCACCTGCGCCTTCTACGTCGTCGGATGGCAGATCGTGTACTGGAACTTCATGCCCGACTTTGGCGACAGGTACGCCGCCGTGACGATCGCCAAAATGGAAGCGCGGGGAGCGTCGCCCGCCGAGCTCACCGCGGCGAAAGCGGAGATGGAGAACTTCAAGAGGATGTATCGCAACCCGCTGTACAACATCGGCATGACCTTCATGGAGATCTTCCCGGTGGGTCTGGTCGTGTCGCTGGTCTCGGCGGCGATCCTGCGGAAGAAGCCGACGCTCGACGCACCGGCCGGGGCAGTGGCGGCGTAAACTTCCGTCTCATGGACGAATTTCGCGGCGCCGGCGGCACCGAGGGTGGGATCGGGACGTTCTTTTTCGGTTTCATCATGGCGGTCGCCGGCGCGTACTTGCTCACCAATCAGGTCACGGTGACGAGCGGCTACTGGCAGGTCTGGGGCTACAACGCCTTCGGGTTGTCGCTGCTGCCGTTCGTGGTCGGGATCGGGTTCCTCTTCTTCGACGGGAAGTCGATCGTGGGGTAGGTGCTGACGATCGCCGGCGCGGTGATCCTCTTCATGGGCATCATCATGAATCTGAGCATCTACTTCCGCCCGACCAGTCTCTTCAACACGATCGTCATGCTGGTGCTCCTCCTCGGCGGCATCGGCCTGGTGGCGCGCTCGGTGCGTCCCCGCGCTGTATCCTGAAGCCTTGAGCAGCATCGCACCGGGCACTCTGCTCGACGGCAAGTACGAGATCGAAGGCCTCCTCGGCGCGGGCGGAATGGGCGAAGTCTACAAAGCCCGCCACGTCCATCTCGGCGCGTTCCGCTGCATCAAAGTCATCAAGTCGGCGCTCATCGCCGACGACTCCTATCGCCAGCGCTTCCTCCGCGAGGCGCGCCTGGCCACGCAGGTCCACCATCCCAACGTAGCCGTCGTGCACGACTTCTCGATCATGCCCGACGGCGCGAGCTTCATGGTCACCGAGTTCATCGACGGCACGACCGTGCGCGAATGGGAAACGGCCAACGGACGCTTTCCGCTGCCGCTGGCGATCGAGGTCACGCTGCAGGTGCTGACCGGTCTGGACGCCATCCATCGCCGCGGACTTTTGCATCGCGACATCTCGGCTGACAACGTGATGCTGGCCTTCGACTCCGACGATCACCTGATCGTGAAGATCATCGACCTCGGCGTGGCCAAGGACGTCTCCGGCCCGAACGTCGACACGACCCAGGCCGGAGTCTTCGTCGGCAATCCAAAGTACATGTCGCCCGAGCACCTCGGCGAGCTGGAAGACGGCGAGTCGCTCGACGGCCGCGCCGACCTCTACTCCCTCGGCGTCGTGCTGTACGAGATGCTGACCGGCGTGCCGCCGTTCGTGGCGCGGACGCCGAACATGTACATCGTCAAACATCTGACCGAGGCGCCGCGCACGTTCAAGGAAGCGAACCCGGTGCTCGACGTGCCGGACGGCCTCGAGGCGCTGGTCATGCGCGCGCTGGAGAAGAAGCGCTCCAAGCGATGGGCGTCCGCGCGCGAGCTGGCCGAGGCGCTGCTGCCGTATGCGCCGCCCGATCGCGGCGGGTTCACGAAGACGCAGGTGCCACGCATGCGCGCGCAGTCGACGTCGCCCGACGAGCAGCAGGCCGCGGCGGCGTGGGCGGCGGCGGTGGCGGCGGATACGTACGCCGCGTTCCGCGACTATCGCGCGAAGCATCCGCTGTATCACGCCGAGGAGGCGGAGCAGGCCATCGAGGAGCGTCTCGACTACGACGCCGCCTCGGCCCTGAACACCGAGGAGGCGTGGGCGTCGTATCTGGAGCGCTGGTCGACCGATCGTCACGCCAAGACGGCCGCGGAACGATTAGCGGACGCGCGCGTGCGCGAGGAGACGGCGTTCAGCACGGCGCTGGAGACCCGCAGCACCGCTGCCTGGCACGCGTACCTGGACGAATTTCCGGACGGCAGCCGCAGCGCGATCGCCGAGATTTATCTGCGCGAACAGATCGCGTACGACGAGGCGCGCGCGAACGACACGATGGCCGGCTGGGGACTGTTCCTGCTGAACCATCCGAGCGGTCTGCGCGAGCACGACGCCCGCGAGCGGCTGCTTTGGCTGGAGCAGGCCGAGGAGCGGCGCGCGCTAGCGCGACGGGCCATCGTCGAGGGCGACTTCAACTCCGCGTTCGAGACCGGCACCGTCGCAGCGTGGGACGAGTACCTGGCGCGCTATCCCGACGCCCCGCGCGCCGAAGAGGCACGCCGCGCGCGGCAGGAGGCGGCGGAGTACGAGCTCGCGGCGAAGATGAACACGAAGGTGATGTGGCGCGCGTTCGTCAAAGCCTGGCCCGAGGGACGCCATCGCCTCGACGCCGAACTGCGGCTGCGCGACTGAGTCGCCCCAACTCGTTTCTGTCATCCCGAGCGTCGAGTCGAGGGACCTGGGCGGGTGGGGACACGACACTCGCCCTCGGGCTCACGCTGCGCGCCATCTCCCACCCAGGTCCCTCGACTCACGCTCGGGATGACAAGACTTATGCGCGCCAGATCCACGGGCGCCGTGCGTCGGCGATGGGGCGGAACGCATCCGGAAAGTGCGTGACCACGAAGCGCCGGCCGGTCCAGTAGATGGAGAGGATGTCGTAGCGCAGCCGCGCGTCGGGATGCCTGGCCGCGTACTGGTCGCCGAGGCGGATCATCCGCTCGCGTTTCTTGCGCGTGACCGCCTCGTGCCCTTCGCCGGCGATGAGAGTCTGCCGCGTCTTCACCTCGGCGATGACGATCGTCGCGCCGCGCCGGACGATCAGGTCGATCTCGCCCGCGGGGAGGCGCGCATTGCGCTCGAGGATCGTGTAGCCGCGCAGGCGGTAGAACCACGCCGCGCGGCGCTCGCCGCGTTTCCCGAGCTCACGGGGGGAGAGTCTCGCCCGGCCAAACCACCACACACGCGAGAGTATCCCTCGGATGACGCGGAAGCGTGACTTATTGACGGCGTCCGTATAATGCTGCCCATGCGGAACATATTGCTGGCTCTGGCGGTCCTCGTGGTCTGTACGTTTGCGTTCGAGGCCGCGGCGTGTTCGCGGTGCGGCACGACCCCCGAAGCTTGTGACTATTGCTACGAGAGCAGCGGCGACGGCGCCCAAGGCTGCTATTTGACCAACGGCGAGTGGTGCACGCTGATCGATCCAGGCACGTGCGAAGGGTGGGACGGTTCGTGCGAGGGCGCACGCTGCACGCTCGACCTCGAGGCCCTGCGGGCGGAGCCGGCGCGCGAATGGCGGCTTGCGTCGTATGAGGTGATCCGGCCCACGGAGCCGAAATCCTCCTCATGACCTTCCTCGCCGCAGTCGTCGCGGCCACCCTGGGCACGTTCTGCGTGGACGGCGACTGCCGTCCTGCGGCGCGGATGCCGGCGCGGGTGGCGCCGGCGGCGCAGGCGCGCACCTTCGTCTGGATGGACCGTGAGCGCGTGCTCCTCGGCACGATCGCGCCGGATGCGGTGCGCGTCACGCCGTCCGCGGAGCCCCATCCGCTCACCGTGCGGCTCTCCGACGCGGCCGAGGCGCCGGTGAACATCGAAGTGGCGGCGACGGAGCGGAAGTGGACGTTCACCGTCCGCGCCAAATCGAAGCTCGCCCTGACGCTCGTTCATCCTTCCTGTGCGTGCACCGTCACAGCGCGTGCGGCGGAGTACGCGCAGGCCACGGGTGCGCTCGGCGCGGAACTGCTGTTGCGGCGGCTGCCGGTCATTCGCGGCGTGGTCGTCGACGCGAAAGCCGGCGTGCCGCTGGCGCGTGCGGAGATCACGCTCGGCGAGAGAAAGGCCATCACCGGCGAGGACGGCGCGTTCCGCATCGCGATTGACGGTGACTGGCCGGCGCACGCGCAGGTGACGCATCCCGCGCGGGCACCGAAGCTGGTGAGCGTCCCTAAGGCGGCCGCCGACACGACGCTGCCGCCGATCGCGATGACCGCGGGTGGGACGATGCAACTCACCATCGCCCCGCCCCTCGGCGGCGCGGAGCCTCTGAAGTGGGAACTGCGCACCGACTCGACGCTCGTCCGTTCGGGCGAGCTTCCGCAGGGCGTGGCGACCGCGCGGGTCGAGGCTCTTGATCCTGGCGCCTACCGCCTGATCGTGCAGGGACGTGAGCCGCTGCAGCGTTTCGCGCGCGGAGTCACCATTCGGGAGAGTGAGGTTGTCGAAACGGCCATCGCGATTACGCCGGTGGCGGTTGACGGCGAGGTGACGTTCGACGGCGCGCTGCTGCCGTCGGCCGAAGTCGGCTTTCGTGGTCAGGGGTGGGAGAGCGAACTCACCGCTGGTGAAGACGGCCGCTTCCACGAAGAGCTCTGGCAGCCCGGCACCTTCAAAGTGAACGTCGTGCACCCGCCGCTGGTCCGCGTGTGGGGCACCGATTGGGTCGTCGACGGCGACGACGAGCGCGTCGAGCTGGCCCTGCACATCCCCAACCGCCGCGTCCGCGGACGCGTCACCGACGCACGCACCGGCGCACCGGTCGCCGACGCAATCGTGCAGGCGATGGTGCCGTTCGGCGACAGGAGCTCGATCCAGATGCGGACGCGCTCCGCGGCTGACGGCAGTTATGAATTCACCGGCGTGGAGCCGGGCAACGTCACCCTCTCCGCCATGAAGAAGGGTTATCGGTTTCCGGCCGAGCGGACCTTCGTCCTCGCTGAAGACGAATCCGTACGCGAGGAGCCGCTGAGCGGGCACGAGCTGGCCGTGCAGAGGACGGTGCTCGTCACCGACGCACGGGGTATCCCCATCGCCGGCGCCTCGGTGCTGAATCCGCAACTCGCCGCCACCACCGACGGGCAGGGTCGGGCCACGCTCTACTTCGACGCGCCCGAGCCGCGTGGCCGCGTCTTCGTCGTTCCCCGCTCCGGCTCCCTCGGATTTGCAACCATCGGTGCGGACGAGGTGGTTCCGGTTCGCGTCGCCGACGCGGCCTCGCTCGAGCTGCGCATGGAGAGCACCGGCGGCACTCCGATCCAGGACATCGCCGTCGGAATGCGCATCGACGGTACGCCCATCCCCGACGACGTCATGGCCGAGCTCACGCGCCTGCAGGGCGTGCCGCTCGCCAGCGACTCCTCCGGCCGCGTGGTCTACCCGCGCATGCCGGCCGGGCAGTACGAGCTGATGCCGCGGATGCGCCGCGGCAAGACGCACGACCACCAGCCGCCGCCTCCCGTGCGGGTGGCGGTGCTGCCGGGGCCGCAGACGGTGGTGATGAAGTTCGAGCCGAAGTGACGCTACTTGCGGTGGAAGTGGCGCTCGATGTCGAGGTGCTTGATGTCGACGATGATCGGGCGGCCGTGGGGGCAGGCGAACGGATTCGAAGAGCGCAGCAGTTCCTCGACCACGCGCGCCATCTCGTCGCCGCTCAGCGGGCGGTGCACTTTGATCGCGGCCTGGCAGGCCAGCGAGGCGGCGATGCGCTCGCGGACGCGCGACACGTGCGACGACTTTTCCTCGAGTGACGCGTCGATGACTTTCTTCAGAAACGTGTCGACGTCATTCCGCAGCAGCTCCGGCGGCACCGCGGCGATGGCGAAGGCGTTGCCGGAGAAGCGCTCCACGTCGAAGCCGATCTCGCGCAGCTCTTCGAGATGCGACTCCAGCGCCGCCCCCTCCGCCGCGCCGGTCTCGTAAATGATCGGCGTGAGCAGTTGCTGCCACACCGGCTGCCGCGCTTCGACGCGGGCCAGGTAGCGGTCGTAGAGCACGCGCTCGTGCGCGGCGTGCTGGTCGACGAGGCGCAGGCCGCCGGGCGTGTCCATGAGGATGTAGCTGAGGCGGTACTGGCCGATGATGCGCCCCTGCAGGTCGCCGAGGTTCGGACGCGGCTCTTCGTCGGCCTCGATGAGCGCCACCGGCGGCTGCACCATGGCGCCGTCGCTTTTCTGAAAGAGCGGCGTGAACTGTGGCGTCCACCGAGGACCGGCGTCGTAGCGCTGCGGCTCGAAGAGCAGCGCCGCCGACGCCGATTGCGATGCCGGATGCGATGTCGAAAGTGACGGCGCCTGCGAGCCCGGCGCCGTATCGCGCAAAAGCGCCGCACCTTCCTCCGCGCCGCCGAGGGCGCGCTTGATGGCCTGCTCCACCGCCACGTGCACTTGCGACGAATCGCGGAAGCGCACTTCGGTCTTGGCCGGATGCACGTTCACGTCGACCGCCTCGGGCGGCATGGTCACGAACAGCACGATCCCGGGATGCCCGTCGGCGTCGAACGCCTCGGCGGCGCGATTGGCGGCGTGCGTCAGGACGCGGTCCTTCACCAGACGCCCGTTCACGAAGAAAAACTGATTGCGGCGGCTGCCGAAGCGCAGGCCGCGCGTGACGAAGCCGCTGGCGCGCGTCAGGCCGATCTCCGCGTCGAAGTCTTCGAGGTGATTCGCGGTGTCGCTGCCGAGGATCTGCAGCGTGCGCTCGCGGGAAGTGCGGGCCGGCGGCAGGTCGAGCACGACGCGGCCGTTGTGCTCGAGACGGAAGGCGCGGTCGGGCAGCGGCAGCGCGTACGAGGTGACCACGGTGACGATGGCGCGGAACTCCGCGTCCGCGCCGCGGAGGAACTTCCGGCGCGCGGGCACGTTCTCGAACAGCTCGCGCACGACGATGGTCGTGCCGCGGTCGCGCGCGGCCGGACGGACGGTGCGCTGCGTCGTCAGCGGATCGCAGACGATCTCGATGGCCGCGCCGGTGTCGTTGTCGGAGGTGGTCAGCGTGAACCGCGAGACCGAGGCGATGGAGGGGAGCGCTTCGCCGCGGAAGCCGAGCGTGCGCACGCGCGTCAGGTCGTCGAACTCGCGGATTTTCGAGGTGGCGTGGCGCTCGATGGCCAGCAGCGCGTCCTCCTCGGACATGCCGCACCCGTTGTCGCGGACTTCGAGGAGATTGCGGCCG
>DASVSV010000159.1:0-4576 GCA_036387915.1 Thermoanaerobaculia bacterium | reverse complement strand
GTGGCTTCAGCCCGCCCCCCCGGGGGGGGGCGGGCTGAAGCCACGCCCTACGTTTCCACATCTCCCGTTCCGCGGAGCGTTATGGCGTACGGCGGCCTGCGCGCCGCACTCCATACGAACTGAGCGCGTAGAGCGCGGCCGCGAGCGCGACGAGGGCGGTGAACCCAAAGTGCACCGCGACGAGCGTCGCCAGCATCGAGCTGAGCACGGACGCGGTGCCGTTGATCCCCCAGGCCCACGGGATCGCCGCCGCGTCCGTGACCGCGAGTCTGCGCAGCCCGAGCGGAAACGGCATCCCCATGACGAAGGCCAGCGGCGCCACCACGGCGATGCTGATGGCAATCTTCGCGAGGTCGGGGAGGCCCAGCGCCACCGCCGGCAGCGCGCGCGCCACGACGAGACCGACGAGCGCGATCCCCGCGACCACCAGCGGCACGAACCGCGCGCGACGGTCGTCGATGCGCGCCGACGCGCCGCTCCCCAGTCCGCCGAAGAAGAGAAAGGAGGAGAGGACGACGGCGATCGCGTACAGCGGCTGGCCGAGGAAGAGGGTCAGGCGCTGCATGAAGGCGATCTCGATGAAGAGGAAGGCCAGGCCGATCGAGCCGAAGTAAACGACCAGCCGCCAAGTCGGCTCGCGATCGAGTGACGCGCCGCGGCGGACGAAGAGCAGCGGCAGGAGGATCAGCGCGATCGACGCGACGAGCGCCTGCGCCAGTCCGGCTACCAGCACGAGGTAGCCCCACTCCATCAGCGGCATCCCTCCGCGCGCGCGCAGCTGCAACAGCTCCGGAAGCGCGCTCCAGCGGAACGAGTGGAAAAAGTACGGACGCTCGTCCGTCGCCGGACGCACGTTGAATTTGTACCGCTCGAAGAAATCCTCGCGCGTGCGTTCGCCGCCGAGCAACGCCGTCGCGGCGTCGAACAGATACGGCTCGTCGAGCACGTTGTACTGATTCGTTTCCTCGCGGCGCAGGCCGGGCGCGTAGTCGATGTCGAGCGAACGGTCGTCGCAGAACGTGCGGATCGCCGCCAGCTCGTCGGGCGCAAAGTCGCCGTTCTTCACGACCAGCGTGGCCGTGTTCCAGCCACGGATCAGCGCGATGCGCTTCGCTGGATTCGCGCCGAGGCGCTCCTGCGCGGCGACGGCGGTGGCGAGCAGTTTCACCACCTCGCGGGGCGGCGCCTGCATCCAGCGCGTGAGCACGAGGTAGCCGCCCGGACGGAGGTGCGCGATCAGTTCCGTCATCGCCTCGACCGTGTAGAGATAGCTCTCGCTGACCGCCTGCACGCCCGCCGCGGATGCGCCATGCGAGCCGACCAGTGCGAGCTGAATGGCGTCATACCGCACCTCCGACTCCCGCACGAACCGCCGCCCCTCGGCGGTCACGACGCGCACGCGCGGATCGTCGTACGGACCGTTGTTGCCACGGACGAGCGCGACCATCTGCGGATTCAGCTCGACCGCCGTGACCTGCTTCGCGCCGTGCACGAGCGCCGACAGCACCTCCGACCCGCCGCCCGCGCCGATCACGGCCACGTGCTGTTTCGGCGTGCCGGCGTGGTACGCGATCGCCGTCGGCAGAAAGTCGAGGTACTCGACCGATGCAGGGTTGCCGTCGTAGCGCACGATCGGCGTCATGCCGCCGCCGTCCGTGAAGACGCCGACCTGCTCCGCGATCGCGCCGCCGAACGCGAGGCTGAGCCCCGGCGCGTGGCGGAACGGCACGGCCGGACTGACGACGGAGGTCAGCACGCCGTGCGGGCTGGAGCGCTCGTCGACGATGCGCGCCTGCGGGATGCGCATGGCGTGACTGAGCTCCTTGAACTGCGACATGCGCAACGGCAGCGCCAGCGGTCTCGCCGCGATCGCCGCGACGATGCCCACGACTGCAATCGCGATCACCCCGCGCCGCGCGGCGAAGAGTGTCGCGGCGACGAACCCGATCACGCTGACGCACTGCAGCGCCGTCACCGGATGCACGACGAACAGCATCGCCGTCGCCGCGGCCGCGCTGGCGCCGCCGCCGATCAGGTCCGCACGATAAAGCCGCGGCGAGTCCGCGCCGAACTTCGTCAGCGTCAGCCCGATCGCCGTCGCGGCGCAGAAGAAGGGAACGGCGAAGAGGAGATAGAGAAAGAAGAGACGGCCGAACTGGCGCGTGCTCCAGAAGATCTCCAGCGAATTGAGCTCGATGCGCTGCGCGATGAGGAACGCGCCGATCGACGTGGCGCCGAATGCGATCGCGGCAGTCGCGGCGGCGACGTCGAACCGCCGCAGCAGCGGCTCGCGAGCCAGGGCCAGCAGCGTGCCGCTGGCGCCGTAGCCGAGGAGGGCCAGGCTGATGATCAGGAAGGCGAGGTGATGCCATTCCACGATCGAGAAGAGGCGGATCAGCAGGATCTCGTAGGCGAGCGCGGCGCCGGAGATGAGCGCCACCGCTCCTGATAGTGCCAGCGACGCCGCGCTACTGCGCACTCGCGTTCGGCCTCGTCAGCGGCACGAACTGCACCGGCAGCACCTGCCGCGTCCGCACCTTGCCCGCCGCGGTTTTCTCGACCAGCATCAGCGACTGCGTGGCGAACGGGCCGCCCACCGGGATGATCATCCGCCCGCCCGGCTTGAGCTGCTGGATCAGCGGCGGCGGGATGTGCGTCGCCGCGGCGGTGACGATGATCGCGTCGAACGGTCCCGCTTCCTTCCAGCCGTTGTAGCCGTCGGAGTGGCGGGCGATGACGTTCCTGTAGCCGAGCGACTGCAGCCGCGTCTTGGCCTGCTGCGCCAGCGGCGCCACGATCTCGACCGTGTACACCTGCTTGACCAGCGGCGAGAGCACCGCGGCCTGATAGCCGGAGCCGGTCCCGACCTCGAGCACGACGTGCTCCGGCTTCACCCGCAGCAGGTCGGTCATCAGCGCGACGATGTACGGCTGCGAGATGGTCTGCCCGTGCCCGATCGGCAGCGGCCGGTTCAGGTACGCCGCGTTCGTCAGATTCCTGGGCACGAACAGGTGCCGCGGGATGGTGCGCAGCGCCTTCATCACTCGCGCGTCGAGCGCGATGCGGCCGGTCTCCCGGCTGGTGAGGCGGACGTCGTCCGCGATCTCGTTGAGCATGCGCGTGCGCGCGGCGGCAAACGGATCCGCGGCGGACGCGGCAACGGTGACGAGCAGGACGAGGGCAAGCGCGACGATGGAGTTCGAGGGTCTCATGGGTCTTCCGCGCAGGAGAACAATTCGCGCGCCACGGGCAATCCTCGGCGCGCACGCGAAGGAAGACGACCGAGGGCCTCCGGCGGGCCGGTGCGACCGGCGGCGCTTGGTGAGGTCATCTCGTCGCGCAAAGACGTGTTTCGTAGACAGGTGTGCGTTCAGGCTAGGCCAACAAGCGCCGCCGGTCGCACCGGCCCGCCGGAGGCCCCTCGTCGTCTCCCTCGCGCACGCGCGGATGAAACGTTTTCGCGGAGAGCGTCACTACTCCCCGAAGTCAAAATCAGCCGGAGGAAGAAACTGAAAATGTCGCGCATCCCCGTGGTTCTGTTCTCTCTCATCGCTCTCGTCGTCGCCGCGCCCGCGTTCGCTCTGGACGTCGTCAACGTGCCCTGGACCTTCCAGTGCCTCTTCAGCTCGACCTGCAGCGTCACCGTCACCGATCACGTTTCCACGTTCGCCGTCCCGGGCGGCAGCGGCAACGGCCGCCTGCAGTCGCGCGTGTTTCAGGGACAGCCCGGCACCGTCGGCGCGTACAAGTGGGTGTACGAATACCGCATCGACATGGGGCCGGTCGCCGGTTACACCTATCCGCCTTATGCGGATCAACTAGCCATCGAGACCTTTGGTGCGGTGCGCGAGTACGACTACAACTCGGACGGTATCGCCACCGACGACGTGTTCAACATCACCAGCGGCGGCGTCGGCACGAAGGCCGTCACCTCCGCCTTCGTCTGGTCCGTCTGGACGTATTTCGTGCTGAACGGAAAGGTCTACTCCGGCAGCTATCCGGGCGGCGGCGAGAGCAGCTACTTCTTCGGCCTGACCTCCGATCGCGCGCCCGTGCTGCGGACCGTGTGGGTTCACCTCGACAGCGGGTGGGTCGGGGTCGAGGGCTTCGCTCCGCCGCTCTAAGTTACGGCACCGCTCCACGGCTCGTAGAACATTGACGCCCGGAATCCTAGAACTTTATGCTACGTTGCGTATCATGTTTGGGACTGGGAACTCCCGGTCGGCAAGAGGCCCTGAGCGATCGGGGCCTTTTGTTTGCTACGGAAAAATTTTGAACCCGTGGCGCCAGCCTGGCCGGTCGATGAACTTCGTCCGGACGATCTCGAACGCACGGTGGCTCTTCTTCGGGTCGATCACCCTGCGCGCTATTGGATAGGCGCATAGGTCAGCGATCTGATGGCCAAGCACATTGGCCTTCTTCGAAACGAATTTCAGATCGAAGTCAATCGACTCGAAATCGTGATAGTACGACCCGTGCTTGAGTAGTTGCAGGAAAGCCAACCGCAACGCATCGTCCTCATTCTTTCCCCGGGCCTCAGCAAGTAGAGTTACCTGCCCTTGGCCCAGCTCGTACA
>DASVSV010000158.1:0-8814 GCA_036387915.1 Thermoanaerobaculia bacterium | reverse complement strand
TTCGGCTGCAGATTGCGGTGACCGTGCGTCTTGAACGGCATGTGTTTCCGCCGAGAGCCCACTGTTCGAACGCACGATTTCCCGAATAAAAAAGCGGCGGCCTTGCCGCCGCACTCCATAAGGGCCTTACCCCTTCCGGCTGGCGAAGTACTCCTCCACCTGATCCAGCGTCTTCGTGTTGAAGATCTGTTTGGGCGAGAGGCCGCCTTTGCGGGCGACCCAGGTGCCGGTGATGACGGCGTTGTATTCGCCGATCGAGTGCGCGTCGGGGTGGATGGAGAACATCACGCCGCGGTCGGCGGCTTTCTTCAGCCAGCGCCAGTCGACGTCGAGGCGGTTTGGATTGCCGTTGATCTCGACGATCACGCCGCGCTCGACGGCCTTGTCGAAGATGCGCTCGTGGTCGACGCGGTAGCCGGGACGCGAGAGGAGCTTGCGGCCGGTGAGGTGGCCGAGGAACGTGACGTGGGGGTTGTCCATGGCCCGGAGGATGCGCTCGGTCATCTGCTCCTCGTCCATCGTGAACTGCGAGTGCACTGACGCCACGACGAAGTCGAATTTCGAGAGGATCTTCGACCCGTAGTCCATCGTTCCGTCGGGAAGGATGTCGGCCTCCGTACCGCGGAAGACGCGCATCGGGGCGACGCTCTTCTCGTGCTTCGCGATCTCGGCGTGCTGCGCGCGCAGCTTCTCTTCCGTCAGCCCTCCGGCGTAGTACGCGACGACGGAGTGGTCGGAGATGCCGACGTAGTCCCAACCGCGCTCGCGCGCGGCGGAGAGCATCTCCTGCACCGTGTTGCGGCCGTCAGAGAAGGTCGTGTGCACGTGAAACGTGCCGCGCAGGTCGTTCACGGCGACGAGCTTCGGGCGCTTTTTGAGCTGCAGGTCGTCGTCACTCTCGCGGCGCTCCGGCTCGACGAATGCGATGCCGGCCTTCTTGAACACGTCGCGCTCGTTCGCCGCTTTGGCGATGGTGCCGAATGCGTCGACGAACTCCGCGCTGCCGGTCGTGCGCATCAGCGTCGAGCCGAACTCCGCGGGCGTGGCCAGATGAAAAATCACGTCGACCTCGCCCCGTGCGACCCCTTTGTACGTGCGTTCGTCGAGCTCTTCGAGGTCGGAGACGAAGCCGCCGAGTTTTTTCGCCACCGCCGCCGGCTTCTTCGTCGAGACGACGATGTTCACGTTGCGGATCACCTCCATGCGGCGGCGCACGCTGCCGGAGACTTCGGCGTCTTCCACTTCGTCGACGTCCGCCAGGCGCTCGCGCAGGTGCTCGCCAATCTCGATGCCGACCGGCAGCAGGAACTGCGACTCGCGAATGCGTGCGAACTCGATCCCTTTGAGAATCGTCTCCGCCGTCTTCGCGCCGAAGCCTTTCACGTCGGCGAGACGTCCGTCGCGCGCGGCCGCCTCGAGCTCGTCGAGCGACGCCACGCCGAGCTCCTCGTACAGCACGCCGATTTTCTTGAGGCCGAGCTTCGGCACGCGCAGCAATTCGAAGATGCCGGGCGGGTACTTTGCGCGCAATTCGTCGAGGTACTGCGATGCGCCGGTGCGCACGAGTTCCTCGATCACCTGTGCCGTGGCTTTGCCGATGCCGGAGACGTTGGTCAGGCCGCCGGATGCGACGAGCGCGGTGACGTCTTCCTCGAGATTCTCCACGGCGCGCGCGGCTTTCTCGAAGGCGCGGGCGCGGAATGGCTGCGGATCGGTGAGCTCGATGTAGCGCGAGATCTCGTCGAGGGTGCGGGCGATGGTGAACTTGTCCATACTGTCGGCCGCATGATGCAACCTCACGAGCGACTTGTCATCGCCATCGACGCCTCCTCCCGCGAAGAAATCCTCCGTCTCACCGACGCGCTCGACGGCGTCGCGGGGACGCTCAAGATCGGCTTGCAGGCCTTCGTATCCAACGGCCCTGCGATCGTGCGCGAGCTGGTCTCGCGCGGCGAACGTGTTTTTCTCGACCTCAAGGTGCACGACATCCCGAACACCGCCAGGCACGCCGTCATCGAAGCCGCCTCCCTCGGCGTGTCGATGACGACGGTGCATACCGGCGGCGGCAGCTCGATGCTGCGCGCCTGCAATCACAACTCGCTCCTCGTCCTCGGCGTGACGCTGCTGACCAGTCTCAGCGAGGCCGACCTGCTCGAGGTCGGCTTCGGCGGCTCGGCGGTGCAGAACGTCGTGCGGCTGGCGCTGCTCGCGCAGGGAAGCGGGTTGCCCGGCGTCGTGGCGTCGCCGCTCGAGATCGAGCCGATCCGCGAGGCCTGCGGCCCCGACTTCGTGATCCTGACGCCGGGCATCCGTCCGGCGGGCTCCGACGCGGGCGATCAGCAGCGCATCATGACGCCGCGCGAAGCGGTGCGCGCCGGCGCGACCTACCTCGTCGTGGGACGCCCCATCACGCAAGCGGCCGACCCAAGGTCGGCCGCGTTGCGAATCATTGATGAGATGAGCGGCTAGGAGCGAGTGCTGCGGCGGCGCACGATCGAGCAGTTCTGGCCCGGGCCTTCGAAGAAGACGCGCTGGCTGTAGAACTGGCGGCGGCGGCCGAGGATGTCTGTGCCGATCGCGCGGAGCGTGTATTCGCCGCGGGCGGTCGTGTCGAGGTTGACCCTGATGCTCCACGGGAGCACCGGCGTCTTCGATGAGACTTCGCGGCGGAGCGGGCCGCCGAGGACGGCTGGACCGAGCGGCGTGTTGTCGAGGAACACTTCCACGCTGACGACCTTGTTGATGCCCGTCACCCAGCCGTGGATCGTGGCGCCGGCGCAGGTGAGCTGGCGCGGGCTGTCGAGCTCGATGCGTCCGGTGACCTGGCCGCACGAGCCGTAGGCCTGCAGGCCGGATTCTTCGCCGATGACGTAGACGAACGGTCCGACCACGACCGGGTTGTGCTTGACCTCTTCGTCCTCGAGCAGCGTGACGTCTTCGAAGACGCGCTCGGCGGAGCCGTCGTAGAGCGGCAGGGTGAGGTCGAAGACGTCGAAGGCGATCGTGCGGGCGGCGTCGAGCGTCATCGGATTGACTTCCTCGATCATCGTCACCAGGCGGCCGTTGCCCTCGTCCCACCACGCGTTGCGGCTGAAGCGGATCGGGTTCGCGCGCTCGATGCCGAGGTACTCGGGGAGCGTGAGGATGGACGTCCGCGTGAAGATCGGGTTCATCGCGCGGACGTTGAAGAGATTGATGGTGGTATCGGTGCCGACGCCGAGGATCTCCGCGCCGTTGCTGACCAGCCACTTGCCGGGGAAGCCGGCGAAGGCGCTGCGCACGATGGCGCCGGGGTTGGAGATGTCGACCGCGGTCAGGCCCTCTTCGGAGAGGACCATCAGCAGGCCCTGGTTGAAGGCGATGTCGTTGATGCCGCGGAACTGCGCGAAGGAGCGCGACTGGATCGTGCCGACCACCGCCGGTGCGGCGGCATTGGCAACGTCGAGGATGTCGATCTGATTCACGCAGAGCGGGGTGGCGCTGCCGAGCGGGTAGCAGGGCAGGTCGATCGACGGGAACACGCCGGCCAGACGGCTGCCGCTGACGGCGAGGCGGCGGTAGTGGCGACCCGGCGTGATCGAGCGGCGGATCGGGGCGGTGCCGCCGACGCGCGTGTTGGTGAGGTCGAAGATCTCCAGGCCGGCCTCGCTGCTGACGTAGAGGAAGCCGTTGGCGAAGGCGGTGCCGCCTTCGGTCTCACGCGCGGCGAGCGAGCCCAGGAAGTCCTCGCGGGCGATCGTCAGGTTGCCGACATCGTTCGTCGTGTAGGTCGTGAGGATGTTTCCCCGCAAGACATACACGAGCGAGCCCGAGCGGAACACGCCGTGGGGCGACAGGTCGAACTCCGTGACCGCCGGTGTCGTGTCGACCAGCGACAGCGGGCACTCACCTTGTGTGTGGTCACCAAAAGCAGGGAAAGCCGAGAGAAGAATGGTGGTTACGACGACCGCAACCCGTGACCAAACGCGCATACATGCCTCCCAAAAACACACCCGTGACGTTTCGTCCAGGGGAACAGTCTCTCGCACATGAGGGGTTTATTGCAATATTGGAGGGAAGGGCGATGGGCGTATCATCTCTCTACCACTTATGCTCGACGGTCATGTTCTGGTTCTGAATCGCGTATTTCAGGCAGTCCAGATCACGTCGGTGCGTCGCGCGCTGACGCTTCTATACAAGGGACAGGTGCGTGCGGTCGATTCCGAATACCGCACGTATGATTTCGAAAACTGGATGGACATCCCGGTGCAGCCGGACGACCACTATGTGGTCACGCCGAGCCGGAACATCCTCATCCCGCACGTCGTGCAGTTGCTGATCTTCGATCGCCTGCCGCGGCAGGAAGTGAAGTTCTCGCGCGGGAACATCTATCTCCGCGACCAGAACCGCTGCCAGTACTGCGGGAAGAAGTTCCCCTCGTCGGAGCTGTCGCTCGACCACGTGATCCCCATTTCGCGCGGCGGCAAGTCGACGTGGGAGAATGTCGTCTGCGCCTGCCTGCCGTGCAACGTGCGCAAGGGCAACAAGCTCATCGGCGAGAGCGACATGAAACTCCGCCGCGCGCCGGTGCGCCCGAAATGGCACCCCCTCCACCGCCTCCAGGGCCGGACCTACCCGGAGATCTGGAAGAACTTTCTCGATGAGGCGTACTGGAACGTGGAGCTGAAGCCGTAGCGGCGTCGGACGCGTTGAACGTTGAACGGCCGGGGGGCTGCCTTTGCCGGAAGGCACGAGTGCGGCGCTTGCCAAGCCGCACCCCGGACGAGCAACGAGCAACGCCGCGAATGCGATGTTGCGCCTCACGCAACGTTGCCAGCCCCAACACGTTGGACCTGATCTTGCTACCCCGCTGCCTTCATGCAGTGCTGTAACGTTGTACTGGAGTGGCAGCGATGACGTTGGTCAACTCTCTCTGCGCGGAAATCAGTGTGTATCAGGGCGTGGGCGAGTCCACAGGGGTGCTGGTCGAGCGGAGTGCAATCCGCGGCAAGAAGGGCCTCTGCAAGAGCATGCGCGATCTGGCGATCAAGTCGCGCGTGCTGGGCGACGGGTACTACTACATCCCCGTCGACCTCTGGCCGAAAGCGAAAGAGCCGATCACCGTCCACAAGCACGACTGGACGGTCATCAGCTCGATCCCACGCACGTCGCGCGCGGTGAAGAAGCGCCGCGTCGCGGTCGAGTGAGCCGCGCAGGTACGCCGCAAGCGGGTACGCCCCGTGCAGTTTCGCCCCCCGTACGGAATCTCATTTTTCGGAGTGAATCGATGAAGGTTTGGAAAGTCATGCTGATCGCGCTGGCGATCGCCGCGCCGGTCTATGCGCAGAACGAAGAAGGTCCCGGACAGGCGCAGGGCGCCGCCGTCGACACCACCGGCCGGGGCTACACCGCCGCCTACGTCATCGAGTCGTCGACGAGGAAGGTGCTTTTCGCGGAGAACGAGCACCAGATGCTCCCCACGGCCTCGATGGCCAAGATGATGACGCTGCTCCTGGTCATGGAGGAGATCCGCGACGGCCGCCTCAAGTTCGAGACGCCGGTCACGATCTCGGCACGGGCCAGCAAGATGGGCGGCTCGCAGATCTACCTGCGTGCCGGCTCGGTCTGGCCGGTCAAGAACCTGATCATCGCCACCAAGGTGCAGTCGGCCAACGACGCCGCGCAGGCCCTTGCCGAGAAGATCGCCGGGTCGTCCGAGGCTTTCGCGGAGATGATGAATCAGCGCGCGCAGGAGCTCGGGCTCACCCACTCGAAGTTCTACGATCCGCACGGTCTCCCCAATCCCACCAATCCCGAACAGGTCGACTCGATGTGCCCGCACGATCTGGCCATCCTCGGCCTGGAGCTGATGAAGTACCAGCCCATGCAGGCCCTCGGCACGGTCGCGGAGATGCCGTTCCAGAACGGCACGCTGGCGCGCATCTACAACCCGAATCACCTCGTCAATCCGCGCAAGGCGAATTACATGGAAGACGCGACCGGCATCAAGACCGGCTACACCGCGAAAGCGGGTTACTGCGTCACCGCGTCCGCCAAGCGCAACGACATGGAAGTCATCGCCGTGATCATGGGCGCGAAGACGGGCGGCGGCCCGAACGGCTCGTTCGCCAACGCCTCGCGCCTGATGAACGACGCGTTCCGCAACTGGCGGATGACCGTCGCGGCGAAGAAGGGCACGGTCGTCGGTCAGGCCAAAGTCTCCAAGGGCCGCGCCGAGACAGTCCCCGTCGTCGCCGGCCAGGACGTCACCGCGCTCCTCGGGCGCAACCAGCAGCGCAACGTGAAGGTCTCGTTCACCCCCGGCAAGGAAGTCGTCGCGCCGGTGAAGAAGGGACAGCCGGTCGGCACGATCGTCGTGCAGAGCGGCAACGAAGTGATCGCGCGCATCCCCGGCCTGGCCGGTGCGGATGTCGCGACGCAGGCCTGGTACAAGGCGTTCCTGCCCTAGTCGAACAGGACTTTTCTTCCGGCGACGCGCCATTGGCGCGTCGCCAGTTTCTGCAGCGCTTCCACGTACGCCTCGTGCTCCTGCACGAGGATCCGCGCGCTGAGCGTCTCCGCGGTGTCGTCGTCGCGCAGTTCCACCGCGCGCTGCGCGAGGATCGGTCCCGCGTCGAGGTGCTCGTCGACAAAGTGCACCGTGCATCCCGAGACCTTCACTCCATACGCGACGGCCTGCGCCTGCGCGTCGACGCCGGGAAACGACGGCAGCAGTGACGGGTGGATGTTGAGGATGCGGTTCGGATAGCGCTCGATGAATGACGCGCCGAGGAGGCGCATGTAGCCGGCCAAGACGATGAAGTCGGGACGCGCCTCGTCCAGCACGCGCAGCACTTCCTCTTCATGCGCGGCGCGATTGGCGAAGGTCTTGTGATCGAGTGCTCGCGCGGCGTAGCCGTAGTCCCGCGCTCTGGCGAGGCCGGGTGCCTCGGGGCGATTGGAGATGACGCAGACGATCTCCGCGTCGAGTGCGCCGCGCTGGATGGCCTCATGGATGGACTGAAAGTTCGAGCCGCGTCCGGAGAGCAGGACCGCGAGGCGCATTATTCAATCCTCATTCGATCCACGATGGGAAGCCGGCCGGTGGCGTGTCGTAGTCGACCTGGCCGGAGCCCTTCACGACGTTGCCGATGAAGTAGAAAGTCTGCCCGATCTGGCCGAAGTGCCTGGCGACGAGGTCGACCTGATCCGGCGCGACGAGCAGCACCATGCCGATGCCCATGTTGAACACGCGGAGCATCTCGTCCGAGGCCACGCCGCCCTTTTCGAAGAGGTACTTGAAAATCGGGAGCACGGGCCAGGAGCCGAGCTTCACGCGCGCGTCGAGCTTGTCGCCGAGGACGCGGGGGAGGTTGTCGGTGAGGCCGCCGCCGGTGATGTGCGCCATCGCGTGCAGCGCGCGCTGCTCGACCAGCGGCATGAGCGGCTTGAGATAGGAGATGTGCGGCGCGAGCAGGATCTCTCCCGCCTTGCCGATGTCGGGAATGATGGTCTGGTGATCGAAGCCGAGCTTGTCGAAGAGGATGCGGCGCGCCAGCGAGTAGCCGTTGGTGTGCAGGCCGACCGAGGGGAGGCCGATGAGGACGTCGCCCTCGCGGACGGCTTTGCCGTCGATGAGCTTCTTCTCGTCGACCACGCCGAGGATGAAGCCGGCCACGTCGTAATCGTCGTCACCGTAGAAGCCGGGCATCTCCGCGGTCTCGCCGCCGATCAGCGCGCAGCCGTTCTCCTTGCAGGCCCGGGCCATGCCGCGGATGACGTCGGTCATGACCGGCGGGCGGAGCTTGCCGGTGGCGTAGTAATCGAGGAAGAACAGCGGACGCGCGCCCTGCACGAGGATGTCGTTCACGCAGTGCGAGACCAGGTCGTAGCCGACCGTGTCGTGGACCTTCATCGCCTGCGCGACGCGCAGCTTCGTGCCGACGCCGTCGGTCGAGGAGACGAGGATCGGCGCGTCGATGCCCTCGAACGTGCCGCGGAAGAGTCCACCGAACGAGCCGATGTCGGAGAGGACGCCGGGTGTGTAGGTGTCGCGGGCGATGCGCCGCACCTCGCGGAGGGCGTCGTCCTGCGCGTCGATGTCGACGCCGGAATCCTTGTAGCTGGTCACGGGGCGCCACACTAACCCTGAGCGTAGCGAAGGGTCAATGTTCCACGAACCCTGAGCGTAGCGAAGGGTCAACGGAGCCCTCACGATAGCCATGCGATGCGCGCTTCGCGTGAGGGCTCCCGTGACCCATTCGCTTCGCTCAGGGTTACGATGGGGAAAATGGCTCAGGCATTACTGATCACCACCCTCCTCACCATCGCCGGCCTCATCGCCACGATCATCATGGGATTTCGCGCGAGCCCCGCGCACGTGGCCGATCACATCATCACGGCCATCGTGACGGTGGTGATCGGCCTCTTCTCGCAGTCGATGACGATGTTCTTCTTCATCGGCACGGGGAAGGAGTTGAAGGACGCGTCGAACCAGGACTCGGGTGTCGTGCAGCGCACGAAGGACTTCAAGGCGCAGGTTTTCCCCGCGGCCATGTGGGCCATGACGGCGATCATGATCACCTTCATCACCGGTGGCGGCGTCGGACAGGGAAAGACGCCGCTCTGGCTGCACAACGCGCT
Organism: Thermoanaerobaculia bacterium; assembly: GCA_036387915.1. Classification (GTDB taxonomy): domain Bacteria; phylum Acidobacteriota; class Thermoanaerobaculia; order Gp7-AA8; family Gp7-AA8; genus QHVT01. The sequence continues at coordinate 192 of DASVSV010000158.1, read as the reverse complement.
CTCCGCGCTCTCGATCTTCATGTACGCGCGGGCGTATTGGATTCAGATCCGGGCCATGAACGAGAACGCGACTTTGATGGAGCGGTATCTGCGGGAGTGAGGTCGCAAGGCGCAGCGCGCAGCGCGCGAAGCGTCTTAGTTATGGAGTGCGGCAGCGATTCTGGTTCTGGCTGCCGCTTTCTAATTCGTCAG
>DASVSV010000157.1:0-5308 GCA_036387915.1 Thermoanaerobaculia bacterium | reverse complement strand
ATCCTCAATCCTCAATCCTCAATCCTTAATCCGCGTCAGCGTTATGTTTCCCAGATCACCGGCAGGATCATCGGCCTCGCGCCCATGCTCTTCCGGAAATAGCGTTTGAGGAGCGCGCGGATTTTCTCCTGCAGCAGGTCGGAATCACGCAGCTCATCGGCAGCACTTTCGTCAAACATGCCAACGAGCATCTGCCGCACCTCGGGGAGCACGTCACCGCCTTCATCGGCGTCGACGAGCCCGCGGGTGATGATCTCCGGATCGCGGATCAGCCGGCCGTTCGGGCTGACCGCGACGACGGCGATCACGAACCCGTCCTCGGCCAGATGCTGCCGGTCGCGGACGACCACGTCCGGAACTTCCTCCGCCTCCGCGTCGATGAACACTCTGCCGTGCGGGACGCTGTCCGCGAGCACGTGCAGCTCGCCGCGGTCGAGCACCGCCACCTGCCCGTTCGAGATCACGACTCCGTGCGGAACGCCGGCTTCGCGGGCGAGCAGTGCGTGGTGTTTGAGATCGCGCAGCGTGCCATGCATGGGGATGAAGAACCGCGGCCGCGTGACGCTCAGCATCAGCTTCAGCTCTTCGCGGTGCGCGTGACCGGAGACGTGGACGCCGGAATGCGGGTCGTAGACCTTCGCGCCGCGGCGATAGAGGTTGTCGATCATGTGCGTCACCTGCCGCTCGTTGCCGATGAGCGTCTGCGAGGCGATGACGACGCGGTCGTCTTTCTCGATGGTGATCTCTCTGTGCTCGCCGATGGCCATGCGCGTGAGCGCGGACGACGGTTCTCCCTGCGCGCCGGCGGTGAGGATCACCAGCGAGCGCGGATGGAGGTCGGTCGTGCTCGTGCGCGTCGTCTCGGGGAAGCGCAAATGTTCGAGCTTCTCCGCGATCTCGATGTTGTCGATGAGCGTGGAGCCGATGACGAACACGCGCCGGCGATGCCGCACCGCGGCGTCGACGACGGTCTGCACGCGATGGAGGTCCAACGCGGAGACGGCAATGATGATGCGGCCCGGCGCGTCGGCGAAGATGCGATCGAAGACGACGCTGACGCTGCGCTCGGACTGCGAGTGCCCCGCGGCCAGCGCGTTCGTCGAGTCGCTGACGAGCAGCGTCACGCCCTGCTCGCCGTAGTGTGCGAATCGCGCGAGGTCCGTCGGCTGGCCGTCGACCGGCGTGTGATCGAGCTTGAAGTCGCCGGTGTGGATGATCGTGCCGCTGGGCGTGGTGATGGCGAAGCCGAGGGCGTCGGACATCGAGTGCGTGACGCGCAGGGCTTCGACTCGGAACGGGCCGACTTCCACGACGTTGCGCGGAAGCATCGCCCGCAGCTCGATGTCGTCGATGCCGCGCTCGGCGAGCCGCTCGGCGACGAAGGCCAGCGTCAGCGGCATCGCGTAAACGGGCAGCGCGAGCTTGTCGAGGAGAAACGGGATCGCACCGATGTGCTCTTCGTGACCATGCGTGACGAAGAGCGCGCGCACCTTGGAGGCGTTCTCGAAGAGGTACGTCATCTCGGGGACGATGGCGTCGACGCCGGGCGCCGCGTCGTCGGGGAGCATCATTCCGCAGTCGACCACGATCGCGTCGTCGCCGTGCTCGTAAACGAGCAGGTTCATCCCGACCTCACCGAAACCACCCAGGGGGATGACGCGCAGCTCGCTCATCGCCGTTTTCCCAGCGCGGCGTTCGCGCGTGCGACGAGGCGCATCGCGTCGGCGTGCTCCTGCGTCCGTTGCGATGACTGGAACTCGGTCGCCGCGGCGGTGGCGTGTGCGAGCGCCGCGGCGGCGTTGCCTTCGGCGAGCTCGAGCCCGGCCAGCTTCATCTGGCTGGACGCGACGTAACCGCGCTCGCCGATGGCGCGGCGCTCCGAGAGCGCGTGCTCGTGCAGGCGCCGCGCGGCGCGAAGGTCGCCGCGCTGAAACGCGAGATCTCCAAGGGACGCCTCGATCTCCGCGGACGCCGAACGGTTCTCGTTCTTCCGGAAGATCGTTAGTGCCTCTTTGAGAGGCGACTCGGCTTTCGCCCAGTCCCCTTTCGCGGCGTAGGTTTGTCCGAGGGCGCCGAGGGTGATCGCGGTCTGATCGAGGTCGCCGAGCTCGCGCGCGAGCGGCAGCGCTTCTTCGTAGATGCGGATGGCCGCGTCATGCTGGCTCTCGAGCGAGTATGTGTCGCCGATGCTGGAGAGCGCCCATGCGGTGTTCTGGCGGTCGCCGATGCGGCGATAGATCGCCAGTGCGTCTTCGAAGTGGCCGCGCGCCTCGCGCAGTTTGCCCTGCGTCTTGAGGATCACGCCGATGCCGCCGGTGGAGTTCGCGGCGCCGAGGAGCTGGCCGATCTCGTCGTACATCTTCAGGGCGCGCTGGTTGAGACGGAGCGCTTCGTCGAGATCGCCGCGGCGCCACGAGACGAACGAACGTCTGCGCAGCGCCTTGGCCACGCCGGCGCGATTGCCGCTCGCCGCGAAGAGGTCCTCCGCTTCGTCGAACGCGCGCTCGGCCTCGGGCATGCGTCCCATGCTCGCCACCGCCCACGCGCGCATGATCAGCGCCTCGGCCATCACGTCACGGTTCTGCGCGGTGCGTGCCTGCGCGATGGCGCGGTCGGCGGCGGCGAGCATGGGCGGATAGTCCGACATCATCTCGTGCGCCCACGCCTCCAGCAGCGGCGTGCGCGGCTCGCGCGGATCCATCTGTTTGACCACGGCCAGCGCGTCCTGGCCGCGCGAGTTGTCGATCAGCGCGGTGACGAGACGCACGCGATGCTCGGGATCGTCGGGATAGAGCGCGACCAGCGAGCGATAGAGCTCGATCGCTTTGTCGTGGCGCCGCGCGCGCTGGTGGAACTTTGCCTCGATGAGGATGCGCTCGCTGCGCGGCAGCGCGGCGGAGAGCTCGACGGCCTTCGCCGCGTCCTGCGCGGCGACGCTGTCGTAGCCGAGGATGGCGTGGGCGTCGGAGAGCTCGGCGTGCGCGAGCGCGAATTGCGGATCGGCGGCGACGGCTTTCTGCAGCGCGTCGCGCGCGCCGATCGCGTCGAAGGTACGCAGCCGCGCCACGCCGGCGGCGAAGTGGCGCGCGGCCTCGGCATTGACCGGAACGGCGCGGCGCAGGTCGATGCCCTGCGCGAGTTGCGCGCTGCCTCCGAGCCGCGCGCGAAGCTGCGCGCCGGTGTTCGCGACGAGTGCGAAGAGATCGCTCTCACTGCCGGTGGCGCGGAACGAGGCCGGTCCGTCGTTGCCGGTGGTCTTCTGCACGCGCACGTCGACGCGCAGACTCTTGTCCGGCAAGGCCACGAACGAGCCGAGGACGACGTAGTCGGCGCCGGTGGCGGATCGGATCTTCTGCAGCGTCGCGGGGGCGTGCGACTCGACGTCGGTGACGGCGAGATCGCGTTTCACGCGCGCGACTTCTTCGCCGGCCACGAGGCGCAGCGATTCGGCGGCGGCGATCTCGGTCGACAGCATTTCGGTGAGCGCGGAGGAGAGCCACGCCGCGTCGGCGCGTCCGGAGAGATTGCGGAAGCCGAGGATGGCCACGGCTCGTCTGGCCGGTGTTGTTGCGGCGGTGCGCTGCGTCGTCGCGCGCGGGGAGTTGCGAGTGGCGATGACGGTCAGCGCCGCAATCACCGCGATGGCGATCGCGGCGGCGATCGGCCACTTCGCGCGCGAGGTTTGCGGCGCCGGCGCCGGAATGTCTTCGTCGAGCGCGCGGGCGACTTCGGCGGCCGAGGCAAAGCGCTCGCGAGGATCGCGCGCGAGACAACGCACGATCAGCGCGTCCCATCGCGGATCGACGTCGGGCACGAACTGGCGCGGCGACGGCGGAGCCTCCTGCGTGCGGCGGACCAGTGCGGAGAGGCTGCCGTCATGGAACGGAATCGTGCCGGTGATCAGCTCGAAGGCGACGATGCCGAGGGCGTAGATGTCGGTTGCGGGCGTGACCGGCTCGCCGCGGATCTGCTCCGGCGCCATGTAGGCGGGTGTGCCGATGATCGTGCCGGAGTGGCTCGCGTACGCGTCGAGCGAGGGCGTGGTGGTGCGGGCCAGACCGAAGTCAGTGATGACGGCGCGGACGGTGCTGCCGCGCGAGGCGAGCATCACGTTCGCGCTCTTGAAGTCACGATGGATGACGCCGGCGTCGTGCGCGGCCTGCAATCCGGCGCAGATTTGGCGAAGGATCTCCTTCGCCTCGGATGCCGGGATGCGTCCGCGCGCGGAGAGGTAGTGGCTGAGCGTCTCGCCGTCGAGCAGTTCCATCGTCACGAAGATGACGTTGTCCTGACGGCCGGCATCGTAGATGCGGCAGACGTTCGGATGCGTGACGCGCCGCGCGAGCTGCACTTCGCGGCGCAGGCGGGCGATGTCGCGCTCCCCCGCATCGTGCGGCGCGTGCAGCGTCTTCAACGCCACGCGCTCGCCGAGCTCGAGGTCCTCGGCCTCGTACACGACGCCCATCCCGCCGGCGCCGGCGACGCGCAGGATGCGGTAGCGTCCCGCCAGCACGTCGTTCGGCGCGAACTGGTGCAGCTCGCCGGAGCGCTCCGAGGAGAGCGGCGTCGTGGCATCGCGCGACAACGGCGTCGTCGGATCGTGGTCGGGCATGCGCAGCCGCGATTATCTTACGGATAGATGCGGTTCAGCATGCGCGGGTACGGAATGGTCTCGCGGAGGTGCGGCACGCCGGTGACCCACGCGACGCAGCGCTCCACGCCCATGCCGAAACCGGAGTGCGGGAAGGTGCCGTACTTGCGCACGTCGAGGTACCACTGGAACGCTTCCATCGGCAGGTTGTGCTCCTGGATGCGCTGCACGAGCAGGTCGTGGTCGTCGATGCGCTGCGAGCCGCCGATGATCTCGCCGTAACCTTCGGGCGCGATCATGTCCATGGCCAGCGCCACTTCCGGATCGTTCGGATCCGGCTTCATGTAGAAGGCCTTGATACCGACCGGATAGCGGTTGATGATCACCGGACGGTCGAACGCGTTCGCGATGACCGTCTCCTCGTCGCCGCCGATGTCGTCGCCGAAGTTCGCGGGCATGCCCTTCGACTTCAGGAGCTCGATGGCGTCGCGATAGCTGATCCGCGGGAAGGGGCGCTTCACGTTCTCGAGCTTCGTGAGATCGCGCTCGAGCATCTTCAGTTCTTCCTGGCAGCGGTCCATGGCTCGGCCGACGATGTACTCGACGAACTCCTCCGCCAGTTCCTGCAGTCCGTCGAACTCGAGGAACGCCACCTCGGGCTCGACCATCCAGAACTCCATCAGATGGCGGCGCGTCTTCGACTTCTCGGCGCGAAAC
>DASVSV010000156.1:0-5116 GCA_036387915.1 Thermoanaerobaculia bacterium | reverse complement strand
GGGGGCCTCTTTCCTCTTTCCTCTTTCCTCTTTCCTCTTTCCTCTGCCTAGGCGGCGACCACGCAAGCGAGTCCCACGATCGCGATCACCACCGGCTCGGGGATGCGCTTGAGCCACGTCAGGCAGGCGAGCGTGGCGAGGAAGATCAGGATCGTCGGGACGTCGACGATCGCGCGGCGCGCGAGGACCCAGACCGCGCCCGCGATGGCGCCGGTCGCGGCCGCGGTCACTCCGTCGACGAACGCCTTCAGCCGCGGGTTGTCGGCGAACCGCGCGAAGAACGGCGCGGGGATGACCACGAAGAGGTAGCACGGCAGAAAGACGCCGAGGGAGGCCAGCGTCGCGCCGCGAAAACCTTCGACGAGGTAGCCGATGAAGGCGACGGTGATCACCACCGGCCCGGGCGTGATCATCGCCACGGCCACAGCGTCGAGGAACTGCTGATCGGTCAGCCACTGATGCTCGCGCACGACACCGCCGTAGAGGAACGGGACGATCGCCAGTCCGCTGCCGAAGACGAATGCACCCGCCTTTACGAAAAACCAGAACAGAGAACTGCTGGTCGTTGCAGCGAAGACGAGCGGCGGCAACAGAAAACGGCGGACCGACGGCGTCCGCGGCGGCTGTGGTGCCGGCGTCCCGCCCGCGCCGCGCCACCGCACGAGCAACAGCACCACCCCGCTGCCGAGAATGAGCGAGACCACCTCCGCCTCCAGCACCGCCGTGGCGATGGCGTTCACGACGAAGACGGTCCAGAGCAGCGCGTCGCGCGCGAGCGTCAGGCGCACGAGCTTGTACGCACTGCGCAGGATGATCGCGATCACGGCGGCGCCGATGCCGTAGAACGCGGCCTGCATCCATTCGAGGCGGCCGTAGCGCACGTACGCGGCGGAGATGCCGAGCACCATCACGAACGACGGCAGGACGAACGCCAGTGCGACGAGCGTCGCGCCGGTGATGCCCGCGCGCGCCCAGCCGAGGTAGATCGCGAGCTGCGCGGCGAGCGGGCCGGGGGCGAGCTGGGCCAGGGCCAGGCCTTTCACGTACTCGTCGGGCGTGACCCAGCGGCGCTCCTCGACGAGGTCGCGCTGCATCGCACCGGCCAGCGCGATCGGACCGCCGAAGCCGAACGTCCCCAGCCGCAGAAAGTACGCGACGAAGGCGGCCAGCGACGGTTTTGCGTCAGTGTCCACGCAGCTCCGCCGCGAGCTGCTCGACGTGCCGCCGGATCGCCGCGGCGGAGCCTTCGAGATCCACGCTGGCCATCGGGACGTCGTTCCAGTGCTCGATGTTCGCGCCTTCCACGTCGCAGTCGATGGCGATGATGCGCGTAGCGCGCTCGAGGTCCCGCCGGTCGACGCTGCGCGGACGGAAATCGCTCACATCCACGCCTTCGCTCGCGAGCATCGCCACCACGGGCGCCGGCACCGCGTCGTATGGATCTTCGGCAGCGGCGGCGACGGCTTCGCCCGGCAGCAACTGCGACAGGTACGCGGCAGCGATGACGCTCTTCGCGCCGCCGTGAGGACAAAGAAAGAGGATCATGGTGATCATGATATAGCAGTTGCTACATTGCGGCGCAATTGCTAGCATCCGCGTCATGCCGCGCTGGCTGATCCTCGTGCACCGCATCCCTCCCCGCCCGCTCTACCTCCGGGCGAAGATGCGGCAGCGGCTCAGCGCCGTCGGCGCGGTGGCGGTCAAGAACGCCGTCTACCTCCTCCCCCTCGGCAGCGAGGCGCTGGAGGACCTGCAGTGGATCGCGCAGGAGATCGTGGCCGGCGGCGGCGACGCGCATCTCTTCGAGGGAGACTTCGTCGACGGCGTGGCCAATGACGCCGCCGTCGCCCAGTTCCACGAGGCGCGCAACGCCGACTACGACGCACTCATCGCCGACGCACACGCGGCCATGAAGTCCGCGCGCAGCGCGGCCGCGGTCGCGGATCTAGCCACCGCGCACGCACGGCTCACCCGCCGGCTCGAAGAAATCCGCCGCATCGACTTCTTCGACGCGGAGCGCAGGAGCGAGGCCGAAAAGGCGCTGGCAGCGATCGAAGCACGATTGCAGAAAGACCGGAAGGAGGAGACCCGGATGGTCAAGGCGAACCCGGAGTTGCGTGGCAGGACGTGGGTGACCAGGCCCGGCGTGAAGATCGACCGGATGGCGTCAGCGTGGTTCATCCGGCGCTTCGTCGACCCGAAGGCGCGGTTCCGTTTCGCCGAGCCGGCATCGCCGAAGCGCGACGGCGAGCTGCGCTTCGACATGGTCGGCGGAGACTTTACGCACGAGCAAGACCGCTGCACGTTCGAGACGCTGGTCGGCCGCGTCGGCCTCCCCGACAAAGGCGTGCGCGCGATCGCGGAGATCGTGCACGACCTCGATCTGAAGGACTCCAAGTACGCGCGTGCCGAGGCCGCGGGCGTGCGCCTGCTGCTCGACGGCTTGATGGCTCGCACCGCGGACGACGAGGAACGCATCGAGCGCGCCCTGGTCATCTTCGACGACCTCCACGAGGCCCTCGGCAAGACGCGCGCTACGAAGCCCCGCGCGCGCCGGACAGAATGACCGCCGCGGCGGAGGAGTGATGCAGCGCACGCGAGGCCGATTGTCCGGGCTCTATACTTCTCACCTCACCCGCGACGAACGTCCTCCCGGCAGGCATCGAGTGATGCCTGCATCCATCGACGATTCTTTCTCAACCCTGAGGAGGCAACATGCGTTTGGTCCATCCTTTTTCTCTTTCTCTCCTCGTCGCCGCGGCCGCGGCGATGCTTCCCCTGGCCGCCTTCGCCGCCGATCCGGAACCGCGAGCCGCGCGGCTCGTCGCGACCGCAAGTGCGATCGAATGGCATCCGGCGGTCGATGCAGCGGCCACGGTCCTGTCGGTGCAACGCCCTGATGGCGAAGTGAGCACCGAGACGTTCGCTGCCGGACGGAATCCGATGCTGCGGCTGGACGGCCTCGCCGACGGCGTGTACTCGTACGAGTTGCGCGTCGCGCAGGCGGAGTCCGTGCCGCTCGTGCAGTCCGGCTCATTCACGGTCGCGAACGGAGCGATCGTTTCGCCGGACACGATCGAGCGCGCCCGCGCGGCGCGGGTGCCGCGGGTGGCCGCGAACACATTCTTCGCCGACGACGTCTCCGCCCAGGGCGGCGTCTGCGCCGGTTCCGACTGCACGAGCACCGAATCCTACGGCATCGCCTCGGCCAAGCTGAAGGAGAACAACACTCGTCTCAGGTTCGAAGACACGTCGTCCACGGCCGGGTTTGCGACCACCGACTGGCAACTGAGCGCGAACGACGCCGCCAGTGGCGGGGCGAACAAATTCTTCGTCGAAGACCTCACGGCCGCAACCGTTCCCCTGCTGATCGAAGGCGGGGCGCCCAGCAACGCGCTCTATCTCGACAGCACCGGACGGGTCGGCCTGCGCACATCCACGCCCACCAGGGACCTGACCATCAGCGCGCCGATCTCGCCGGTCATCCGCATGGAGCAGAACACATCACCGCACCAGTCGTGGGACATCGTGGCAAATGACGCGAACTTCTATGTCCGCGACGTAAACGCCGAGTCGAACCCGTTCATCATCCGGGCCGACGCTCCCATCAACTCGCTCGTGGTCGATACCACGGGGCGGATCGGCCTCGGCGTCTCGCTGCCGTCGTACCAGATCCACCACAGCAGCGGCGCGCGTCTCGATGCCGGCAACTGGGTCAATGCGTCGAGCCGCGACGTGAAACAGGAGATCCACCAGCTCGACCGCGACGCGGCAATCGACGCGATGAAAGCGCTGCAGCCGGTGACCTTCGCGTACAACGGCAACCCCGCCGAGACTCACGTCGGCTTCATCGCCGAAGAGGTACCGGACCTCGTCGCCACCGCCGACCGCAAGGGACTCTCCTCGATGGACGTCGTAGCCGTGCTCACGAAGGTGATTCAGGAACAACAGCGGGCCATCGAGGACCTGCAGACGCGCCTTCAACATCTGGAACAAAAAGAATAGAAACCGCGGGTCTACGAAGCCGTCGCGCGCGCGCCGAACAGAATGATGGCCGCGCCGACCAGGCAGACGATGCTGCCGATCACGTCCGCCGCGCGGGGCATGGTCCGCTCCACGACGGCCAGCCAGACCAGCGACGCGGCGATGTAAACGCCGCCGTATGCGGCGAACGCGCGTCCCGCGAATGCCGCGTCGACGCGCGTCAGCACGGCCGCGAACACGATCAGGCTCAGCGTCCCCGGCACCAGCCACCACCCGCTCCGCCCGAGCCGGAGCCACATCCACGCGGCATAACAACCCGCGATCTCGCACGCCGCGGCCACGATGAACCAGAGAAAGTTCTGCATCGCGGTCAGAGTCCCAGCTCCGCGGCCATGAACTCCTTCACGTCCGCGCCGCCGTCGAGCCGCAGCGTCAGCGGTCCGAAGGCCGGCAGCTCCACGTGAAAATCGACGGCCGGGCAGCAGCGCGACTCGTCCGCCACCCACTCCGCGAGATCGGCTACCGGGAGGTGCTCGCGATCGATGGTGAAGACGTACCCGTCGGCGAGATCCTCCCGCCGCGCGTGCTCGAGCAGCCGCCGGGTCATCGCCGCATGCCGCGCGCGCTGCTCGGGCGTCAGCGCGCCGAGGTTGCAGACCAGCACTCGTTGCGGGTTGTGGTCAGACATCGGGTTCCTCCCTTGATTCGGTTCGCGATCCGAACGCGTTCACCGCGTCGAACGCCTGACCGAAGTAGAGCTCGTAGCTGTCGCGCTCCACGTAACCGAGGTGCGGGGTGGCCAGGACGTTGTCCATCATCACGAGCGGGTCGGTGAGCGCGGGCTCGGACGCGTAGACGTCGACGGCGGCGGAGCCGGGGCGGCCGGCGCGGAGGGCGGCTTCGAGTGCGCCGGGGGCGATCAGTTCGGCGCGGGCCGTGTTGACGAGGAGCGACGCCGGCTTCATGCGCGCCAGATCGTGCGCGGTCACGCTGCCGCGCGTTTCGGGGGTGAGCTTGAGGTGCAGCGAGAGGACGTCGGCGCGGGTGAAGAGCTCCTCGCGCGACGCGTGCTCGTAGCCGTCGTCGTTGGCGCGGGAGACGAGCACGTGCATCCCGAAGGCGCGGCCGAAGC
>DASVSV010000155.1:0-16758 GCA_036387915.1 Thermoanaerobaculia bacterium | reverse complement strand
TCTGCCATTTGGGTACGTCTTGGCAGTGCTGGTGGCGAATACGAAAGCGGCGGCTAAGGCCGCCGCACTCCATAACGCTCCGCGGCACGCGTCAACGCACGCCTTCCGTCAAATACAGTTCCGACAACACGCGCATCGCCGTGTACGCGTACGCATTGCCGTCGGGTGTGATCGCTACCGGCGAGATCTTGTAGACGCCGGCGGGGTCGGCGGCGGTGAGCTCGCGCCAGAGCTGGCGCTGGCCGGTGGCGAGGGTGACGCGGTGGACGCGGGCGGGGAGGGCGGTGGGGCGGTAGACGTAGAGCGAGGCGCCGTCGGCGGACCACTGGATGGGGATTTCTCCCTTTTCGACGCCGGCCACCGGCCGCGCGGCGCTGCCGTCGACGGGATAGAGCACGATCAGCTCCTCGGCATTCATGCCGGCGACGAGACGGCCGTCGGGCGAGAGGGCGAACGCGCGCACGCCGCCGCTCCAGATGTTCTCGGGGGAGAGCGGCGTCACGGTCTCGTCGAGGGTGTCGACGAGGTGGAGGCGGTACGCGCCTTTGCCGATCGCGCCGCCGACGACGACGCGGCGCGAGTCCGGCATCCACGCCGCGCCGCTCTCGAACGAGCCGTCGAGCTTGAGCTCGCGCGCCTCGCCGGTGCCGGTGGGGATGACGGCGAGCTTCGCTCCCTGATGCGCGAGCGCCCACTTGCCGTCGGGCGACAGCGCGTCGCCGATGCCGTCGCCGAGGCGGAGCGGCGACGGTGCGTCGGCGCGGCGGAGGTAGACGGCGTTCCTGATGCCGCCGCCCTCGCGCGTCTCGCTGAAGAGAATGGTGCGGCCGTCGGGGGAGAGGTCGGCCAGGATCGACCAGTCCAGCCAGGAGGCGTCGCGCTCGGACGGCTCGGTGAGCGCAGGCGACGATGCTGGTGCATCGTTCGTCGTGGTTGTGGTCGTGGCCGCCGGCAGCGGCAGGAGCTGGACAGGCGGGATTGTCTCTCCTCCGCTCTTCCACATCAGCGCCGCGCGCCACGTCCCGTTGGACAGCAACGTTTCGCCGCGCGCGGAGAGGTCGAAGATCCGCAGCGCGCCGGTCAGTCGCGTGACGAGGCGCATCGTGCCGTGCTCCACGTTCACTGCCCAGAGCGCGGGCGGCGAGGCGGCGCTGTTCGTACCGGAGACCCAGACTTCTTTCCCGTCGTGCGACCAGGCGATGCCGGTCGCGCCCCGCGCCCAGCCGCGGGCGATGGTCACGGGGGCGCCGCCGTCGATGATGGCCAGCTCCCATTCGCCGCGCGACGGCTCGAGGATGGCCAGGCGTTTGCCGTCCGGGGCGATGCGCACGTCGCGGACGTAGTGCGGCGTCTCGTGGCGCACGGTGCCGATCGGGTACTCGACGCGCGTGCGATCGCCGTTCTGGCGGATGATCGCCAGCGACTGCCCGTCCGGCGCCCAGTCGGCCTGCAGCACGTTCTCGGCGATCTCGCGCGGCATGCCGCCGGCGAGCGGAACGCGCGCGAGCGTGCCGAGGTTCGTCACGCGATCGCGGCGGAGCAGGATGGCCAGCTCCGCGGACGGCGACACGGAGAGGATCTCGCTGTTCTCCACGCCGAGAGGCCGCGCCTCGGTGGCGCGGCGGCTGACGACGAACACTTCCGGCGGACGCCCGTCCCACGCCGCGCTGTAGACGATGGTCTCGCCGTCGGGGGAGAAGCGCGCGGAGCGCACCTCGCCGCGGCGGAACGTCAAGCGATGGAACTGCGGCTCGACGACGTCCTCGGCCTGCTTGCGACGCGCGTACATCCACGCGCCGTATGCCGCGCCGGCGACGGAGACGAGGTAGAGCAGCGCCAGCAGCAGCGGCGAGACGCGACGCTTCGGCTTCGTCACCGGACGGGCCTGCGTCCGCTGCGCCGGCGGTGCCGGCGTACGCATCGCCGCCGTGGGGGCCATGGCCGGCGACGTGGAGGTCGACGTGGCGGCGCGCGGGACGCTGGAGAGCGTGGCCGTGCCGGACATCGCCGCCAGCGTCTCGAGGTTGAAGCCGAGATCGCGCGCCGACTGGAAGCGCTGCTCGCGATCTTTTTCGAGACAACGGCGCACGAGCCGCTCCACCGCCGGCGGCACGGTGGGCAGCAGCTCGGAGAGCTCCGGCGGATCTTCTTTGAGGATTGCGCTCAGCGTCTCGATGGCCGAGTTGCGGCGGAAGGCGCGCGCGCCGGTGAGCATCTCGAAGAAGATCGTGCCGAGGGAGAAGATGTCGCTGCGGGCGTCGACGCTTTCGCCGCGGACCTGCTCGGGCGACATGTAGCCGACCGTGCCGAGGACCATGCCCGGCTCGGTGGCGGCCATCTCGAAGGTCGGTCCCTCCTTGCCCGCGGGCGCGGTGAGCTTGGCGATGCCGAAGTCGAGGATCTTCAGGCGCCCGTCGCGCGTGAGGAAGATGTTGTCGGGCTTGAGGTCGCGATGAACGATGCCTTTCTCGTGCGCGGCCGCGAGGCCCTGCGCCATCTGCAGCGCGGCGTCGACCGCTTTGCGCGGCGAGAGCGGACCGCGATCGAGCCGGCTGCGCAGCGTCTCGCCTTCGAGCAGCTCGGTGACTAGGAACGGATTGTCTTCCGCGTCGCGTCCGACGTCGTAGACGGTGAGCAGGTTGGGATGATTGAGCATCCCGGTGGCGCGGGCCTCCTGCTCGAAGCGGAGCAGGCGCTCGCGGTCACTGAAGGTGACGTGCGTCAGGACCTTGATCGCGACGTCGCGCCCGAGGCGCGTGTCCTTCGCGCGATAGACCACTCCCATCCCGCCCTCGCCGACGATTCCGGCGATCTGATACGGGCCGAGCATCGAATTCTGCTGCAGCGGCATGGAGGCATTGTAGGGGTGACGGATTTTTTGCAATTCAGGAATGACGCCTCGAGGCGTCTGTTGCTACGCTCCGCCAGTCCACGATCGCAGTCGGAATCCCCGACACCACAATCTGCTCGCGTAAAAATGTAACCGGTTCCGCCGGGACGGGAGATTTCTGCGCGAATCGCCTTGAAGGAGGCCCACGAACCATGTCCGTGCTCGAGCTCTCTCCGTCCGTTTCCGCCGCTTTTTCCAAGCATCTCGGCCTGTTCGCGAACCCGAAAGGGGCGCACCTGCTCGAGCGCACCGAGCCTCTCGGCGAGTGGCTCGACCTGCGCGCGGAGCTGAACACCTGGCCCTACGCGCGCACGCTGCAGGGCCGCCCCGGCGCCGAGGCGGTGCTGCTCAGCCAGAACAGCCGCCGTGTGGCCGGGATGAATTTCGGCTCCCAGGATTACCTCGGCCTCTCGCAGCATCCGGCCATCCTCGCCGCGGCGCACGAAGCGCTCGACGCGTTCGGCCCGCACGCCGCGGCGTCGCCGATGCTGCAGGGGAACACGGTCCCGGGCCGCCGTCTGGAGAACGCACTCGGCGACATGCTGGAGATGGAGCACGTGCTGCTCTTCCCGACCGGCTGGGCCGCCGGCTTCGGCACGATCACGGGCCTGGTCCGTCCGACCGACTCGATCGTCATCGACCAGCTCGCGCACGCGTGCCTGATGCAGGGCGCGCGCGCCGCGACGCAGAACGTCTATCTCTTCCGCCACAACGACGTCGACGCGCTGCGCCACCGCCTCTCGAAGCTGCGCGCGAAAGACGCGGAGAACGCGATCCTGGTGGTGTCGGAAGGTCTCTTCTCGATGGACGCGGACAGCCCGCGCATCGAGGCGACGCAGAGCGTCTGCCGCGAGTTCGGCGCGGTGCTGATGATGGACGTGGCGCACGATTTCGGCGCGACCGGTCCCGGCGGCACGGGGCAGCTCGGCGTCCAGCAGATGGTCGGCAAGGTCGATCTGGTGATGGGCAGTTTCTCGAAGACGTTCTCGAGCAACGGCGGCTTCGTGGCCACGAACAGCCGCGCCGCGCGCCAGTTCCTCGGCATCTACGGCGGCTCGCACATCTACTCGAACGGCATCTCGCCCGTGCAGTCGGCGGTGGCGCTGGAGTCGCTGCGCATCGTCCGCAGCGAGGAAGGGGACATCCTGCGCGAGCAGTCGTACGACAACATCCTCCGCCTCCGCGCCGGCTTCGAGTCGCGCGGCATCGAGTGCCTCGGCAATCCGAGCAACGTGGTCCCGGTGATGTGCGGCGACGAGACGGTGGCCAAACAGACCGCGCGCCTGCTCGAGGAGAACGGTCTGATCGCGAACCTGGTCGAGTTCCCCGCCGTTCCCCGCGAGCGCGCCCGCTTCCGCTTCCAGATCATGGCCACGCACTCCGAAGCACAGATCGACCGCGCCGTGGACGTCTTCGAACGCTGCCTCAACGGGGCGCGAACAATTTAAGGGAAAACGACCGGGAGGCCTCCGGCGGGCCGGTACGACCGGCAGCGCTTAGTGAGCCCAGTCATCGCGACAACACGTGTTTCGTAGACAGGGCGTGCGTTCAGGCTGGGCCAAGCAGCGCTGCCGGTCGCACCGGCCCGCCGGAGGCCTCCCGGTCGTCCCCTTTTCGTTGGCGCGATGAGAGCGCGTGCTATCGTCGGCGCGTTTGGGAGCGCTCCTGAAATTGTGGCTGGTGGTGGTGATCGTGGCGATCGCGATTCACCTCGGCAGCTCGCCGTTGCTCGACTCGGACGAAGGGCGTAATGCGGAAGTGGCGCGGGAGATGGCGGAGACGAACGACTACGTCATGCCGCGCCTCAACGGCCTGCCGTATCTCGACAAGCCGATCGTCTACTTTGCCGCCGAAGCCGCGTTCATGGAGGTGCTCGGGCCGACCGAGCTCGCGGCGCGATTGCCGGCGTACCTGTTTACGCTGGCGACGGCTGCGGTTTTGTTCTGGTTCGCGCGGCGGATGGGCATCGACCCGTGGATCACCGCGATCGTGTTTCTGGCGATGCCGCTGGTCGTGGCGTTCGCACGGACGGTGATCTTCGACAGCGCGCTGATGTTCTTCGTCGTCGTGGCGCTGGCGGCGTTCTGGTGCGCGATCGAAGAACGGAACAAACGCTGGTCGATGCTGGCCTGGGCGTCGATGGGCCTGGCCATGATCACCAAGGGGCCGGTGACGTTCATCCTGGTGCTGTTCGTGGTCATCCCGTACGCGTGGCGGCGGAAGGCGCTGCGGGTGCTGTTTCCGATCGTCGGCATCGTGCTCTTCGCCGCGGTGATCGCGCCGTGGGTGTGGGGCGTGACGCAGGTCGTGCCGGAGTTTCTGCGTTACGTCCTCGTCACCGAGACCGCGGAACGGATGGCCACCAAGGCGCTGCAGCGCACCGGCCCGCCGTGGTACTTCGTGCCTTATCTGATCGGCGGCGCGCTGCCATGGTCGATCGTGGCCATCTTCAGCTGGCGGTCGCTGAAGAAACGTGGCGATCTCTTTCTCCTGCTCTGGCTCCTCGTCCCCTTCATTTTCTTTTCGATCTCGCAGTCGAAGCGTCCGCAGTACATCCTGCCGCTGATGCCGGCGATCGCGCTGCTGCTGGCGCGGATCTGGGACGAGGCGCGCACGCGCGCGGCCGGAATCGTGATCGCGCTCTTCGGCGGCCTGCTGCTCGCGGCGCCGCTGTTTCTCCATCGCACGAAGATGAAGCCGGAGATCGCCGCCGTCGCGGACGAGACGGCGCTCGGACTCGGGATCGCGTTCGTCCTCGGCGGTCTCGTGGCGATCTTCACGCAACGGCGCGAGCTGATCCTGATCGCGCTGGCGCTGCCGGTCATCGCGATGCCGCTGCTCACCGACCCGCTGCTGCGCGCAATCTCCGAACGCCGCTCGACCAAGTCGATGGTCGTCGAGATGCGCCCGTTCCTCGACCCGGGCACGGAGATCGTCGGCGTGGAGGCCTACGCCGGCTCGCTCTCGTTCTACCTCCAGCAGCCGATCACGATCGTCAGCGAAGACGGCAGCGAGCTGACCAGCAACTACATCCTCCGCCGCTTCGAACGCTACTCGACCAACCCCGCGTCGCCGCTGAAGCCGCTCCCCTACTTCGACCGCACCCTCACCGACGGCGCCCCGCGCGTCTACGTCCTCCGCATCGGCGACAAAAAACGCCGCGCCCTGCTCGAATCCCGCGGCTGGCGCATGGTCGCCGACGGCGCGCGGCACGTCGTGTACGCGCGTTAGGCACAAGGGAACGACCGGCCCGCCAGGCTTCGTCGGTTTGCTCGTGCAGCGCACGCACGGGCCCAGTCAACCAGCGCGCTTGGGAACGACCGGCGGGGCACCGTGTTCGGAAAGGTACTCCCGAAGCGCCTGGCTCACGACCGCTGAATCGCGAAAGACCTTCGCGACATCCGGCTCGAGCAGCACGACGTTGCTTCCGCGCCTGGCACGCTCGTAGTACTTACCCCGCACCGCACCGGAGAGATTCACCTCCGGGATGTCGTCGTCTGGATTGTCAGTTCTGTTGCTCATATTGTCGACGTTCGCGTGGAGTGACCTCGCGAGCTGTGATGATTCGGATGCGCTCGCCGCGATCCGTATGCGCGACGGTCACGAGCCGATCGGAAAGAGTATAGCCGGTCGTCAGATATCGAAACTCGCCAGCGGAAAAGCGCGGATCTTCGACGTGGCGGCGAGAGGATCGAGAAAAACGGTCGATGCTTCTGCAAACGAAACCCCGTGCTTCTGCTGGTTGATTCGATCCTTCTCAGGATCCCACTCGTAATCCACGACGCGAAGTTTACGGCCGTGGGTTGCCGAGGCAATGGAAAGACGACCGGGAGGCCTCCGGCGAGCCGGTACGACCGGCAGCGCTTAGTAGGCCCAGCCATCGCGGAAACCCGTGTTTGGTGGACAGGCGTGCGTTCAGGCTCGGCCAAGCAGCGCTGCCGGTCGCACCGGCCCGCCGGAGGCCTCCTCGTCGGTCTCCCTCGTGCATACCGCGGGTACAATCCGCGCCGGTGTGTGGCATCTACGGCATCGTGAGCGCGGCGGAGCTGCGTCATCCGCAGGTCCTCGAGCTCATGGGCGAGGCGTTGCGGCACCGCGGGCCGGACGGGCGGGCGACGTTTGTCCAGCCGCGGGCGCAGATCGGGACCGAGCGGCTGCGCATCATCGACCTGCACGAGCGTGCAGATCAGCCGTTCGCATCGCCGGACAACAGCGTCTGGCTCGAAGCGAATGGGGAGATCTACAACGCCGCCGAGATCCGCGCGCGGTTCGCTGATTATCCGTTCCGCTCGCATTCGGACGTCGAGACCATTTTGCCGCTCTTTCTCCAGGATGGCGCGCGCGCCGTCGAGCAACTGGACGGCATGTTCGGGCTGGCGATCTGGGACGAGCGCACGCGGACGCTGCTGCTCGCGCGCGACCGCGCCGGCGAGAAGCCGCTCTTCTACGCGCGCGTCCGCGGCGAAGTCGTCTTCGCCTCGGAGCTGCAATGCCTGCTGCGTCATCCCGATCTCTCCCGCGAGCTGGATCGCGTGGCCATCGACGAGTACCTGACCCTCGGCTACATCCCTGAGCCGCGCACTCCGTTCGCGGCCATCCGGCGCGTGCCGGCGGGGACGTACATGCTCTTCCGCGACGGGAACGAAGAGACGGTGCGGTACTGGGATCCGTCGTCGTTCGTCATCGAGCCTGTCGATGCGGCCGAGGCGGTGCGGGAGACGCAGCGGCTCGTGGAGCGGGCGGTGGCGAAGCAGGTCATGTCGGACGTGCCGGTGGGCGTGTTCATCAGCGGAGGGCTGGATTCGTCGATCCTGGCGACGCTGGCCTCGCGGGTCATCGGCGTGGACAAGGTGCATACGTTCTCCGCGCAGTTCGCGGAGGAGTCTTATGACGAGAGCGGGGACGCGGCGGTGCTGGCGAAGCAGATGCGCACGAAACACGTGCCGGTGCGCGCGGACGAGGAGACGCTGCTCGAGGCGCTGAAGAACGTCACCACGCGCGTGGCCGAGCCGCTGGCCGATCCGGCCATCCTGCCGACGTTCCTGCTGGCGCGCACGGCGCGCGAGCATGTCAAAGTGATCCTCAGCGGCGAAGGCGCGGACGAGTTGTTCGGCGGCTATCCGACGTACGTCGGCCACAAGATCGCGCCGAAGTTCGAGGCGCTGCCGTCGCTGATCCGCGGCGGCGTGCGCAAGCTCGCCTACGCGCTGCCCTCCTCGGGGAAGAAGGTCACGCTCGAATATCTGCTGAAGCGTTTCGTCAGCGACGCGGAGCGGCCGTGGGCCGAGCGGCACCTGCGGTGGTTCGGCACCGGCCTCCCGTCACGACCGCTGCCGGACGTGCAGATCGAAGGAGAGGCCATGCCGGGGGCGATGCTGCTCGACTACCGCAGCTATCTCCGCGACAACCTCCTGGTGAAGGTCGACCGCGCCACGATGCTCTCCTCGGTCGAAGCACGCGCGCCGTATCTCGACCGCGATCTGACGGCGTTCGCGCTGTCGCTTCCTTCGGAGTTGCGTGTCCGCCGCCTGACCACGAAGTGGGTGCTGAAGAAGGCCGCGGAGAAGTGGCTGCCGCGCAACGTGATCTATCGCCGCAAGCGTGGCCTCAGCGTGCCGGTGGCGACGTGGATCAACCGCGGCCTGCGCGGCGAAGTCGATCGTCTGCTCGAGCCGGAACGCCTGCGCCGCCACGAGTTCATCGACGAGCCACTGGTCAGCGGATTACTGGCCGAGCATCGCAGCGGCCGCGCCAATCACGCCAAGCCGCTCTGGGCGGTGGTGATGCTCGAGTACTGGCTGGAAAACTTTACGTAGCGAACTCGACGGGGCCTCAGTTCGCGCCTTCGCCGTTCCCGCTGCCGGCACCCATGCCGGTGGGGATGTGCCACTGCCCGTCGACCCGGTAGTCGCGCGTCGCTTCCTCGTAGCCGGCCACGCAGAGACGGACGATGTTGCCGATGTCCGAGACCTCGAACGGTTTGCGGATCACGCCGGTGACGACGCTCGGATCGACTTCCTTGAACTTCTGGTCGGCGTAGGCCGTGATCACCAGGATCACCGGCTTGAACGCGGGGGGATGATTGCGGATGTGCTCGACGACGCCGAAGCCGTCGACGCGCGGCATCATCAGGTCGAGGAGGATGACCGAATATTCGTGCTCGCGAAGGAGCGCGATCGCCTCGGCGCCATCCGCCGCGCAGTCGATCTCCAGCCCCTCGCGCTTGATGATCGTGCAAACCAGCTGGCGGATGGCCTGGTCGTCGTCAGCGACCAGAACCCGCGTTCTTTCTCGTGTTTGATTGGTCATGATTCCTGCCTCTCGGCTCCTGACAATGAAAATCGTGTGCCAGCAGGAAGCGGTGTGGATTCATGCAGTTATGGAGCTTATTGGCTGCTCAGGACGGACACTCCGGCCACTCCCCAGCGGTCCCCGTGCGGCACCAGCGTGACCCAGTACCAGGAGGCGTGCTCCCCCCCCACCGTGGCCCTCGCGAACAGCCCCGCCTCACGCGGCGCGAGGGGATGCAGGGCAGGCGCGGAGAGCTCGATGACCATCTCGTCCCGCAGCCGCGGCAACTGCGCCGCCGGCACCGCGCGCCACGCACACGACGACCCCTCGGTCGTCACCGGAATGCTGCGATTGCCGTCCACGACCGCGGACGCGACCCGCTCCGCGATCGGCCGTCCGCGCATCAGGTAGACGAGCGCGGAGAGCGACTGCTGCGTCGCGATCGGCCGCGTCGTGGAGACGATGGCCAGCGGCGCGCCGGTCGCGATCGCGTCCATCCGCAGCCGCGTGCAGAGCGCGTCCAGCACCGCCGCCGGCACCGCGTCCCACGCCGGGGCGGTCAGGGGCGGCGGCTTGGGGGCGGAGGAGCAGGCGGCCAGGAGCGCGGCGACGACCGCGGCGAGGGCGTAGTTCCGAGGCCGTCGAGTGGTCCAGTCGACAAGAAGTCTCACAGGCTCATAGTCGCACAGTCTCATAGGAGGTCAGTTGAGCCTCCCCCTGTGAGACTGTGAGCCTATGAGCCTATGAGACTGCCTCAGAACAGCATCCGCAACTGCGGAGTGTTCTTCGCTTCGAAGAACGAGCGGATCTCGCTGGCGGCTTTGCGCGACACGAGCTCGCGCGGTGAGTCCTCGTACCAGTCGGCGGGGAAGTAGCGGGTGTAGCTCTCCTGCGTGAAGCGTTTGCAGAGGAGGGCGATCACGCCGATGTCGGTCTCGCTGCGGATCACGCGTCCCGCGGACTGCACGACGCGGGTCATGCCGGGGATCAGGTACGCGAACTCGAAGCCCGCGCCGTACTGTTCGTCGTAATAGTGTTTGAGCAGCTCCTGCTCGAAGCTCACCTGCGGCAGCGCCGGCCCGACCACCATCACGCCGGAGAGCATGTCCCCCTGGTAGTCGATCCCTTCCGCGTACATCCCGCCCGAAACGGCCAGGATCAGGTTGCCCTTCCGCGAGCGCGCCTTGAGGATGTCCAGGATGGCGTTGCGCTCGTAGTCGGTCATGTCGTTGCGCTGGACCATGACCCGTTTCTCGAGCGGCGGCATGCGCTCCGAGATCTCGCGCAGGAAGGCGTAGCTGGGGAAGAGCGCCAGGAAGTTCCCGTCGCTGGACTCCGCGATCTGAGCGACGTTCTCGGCGATGCGGTCGTAGTGGTCCGCGCGGCGCTTGTACGTCGTGTCGACCTCGGAGATGACCACGATCTTGCGGTTCTCGCGCGGGAAGGGGGAGGGGAGCGAGAGCTCCGCGGTGCGATCGGAGGGAAAGCCGAGGGTCTTGCGATAGAACTCGAACGGCTCGAGGGTCGCGGAGAGGGCGATGGTCGCGTGGGCGGACTCGAAGATCTTGCCGAGGAATCGCGAGGGGTCTTTGCAGAAAATCTTGAGGCGGATGCCCTCGTCGGTCTTCTCGACGATGTGCGCGAACTCTTCACCATCCTCGGCCAGCAGGTTCGTGAACTTCACCAGCTTGAAGTAGAAGTCGATGAGCGGGTCTTCCTCTTCGGCGATGCGGTTGTCGATTTTCCAGCCGATGTATTCGAGGACGATGCGCTCCCACTCCGTGCGCTGCTCGACGAAGAGCTCGCGGCTCGGCTCACAGAGGGCCTGCTTCGCGTCGTCCTCGAGCAGCGAGGCCAGCTCCTGGAAATGCGCGCGCAGGACGTCGAGCAGGTCTTCCCACCCTTCGATCCAGCAGTTGCGCGTCATCATGTGGCGGCGGATGTCGTCGAAGGCCTTCTCGTGCAGCTCGGGGGAGTAATACGCCCGGCCGCGGTCGACGAGGTTGTGCGCCTCGTCGACGACCAGCACGCAGTCGCCGTAGTCGTTCTCCTGCGAGTAAGCCTTGAGACCGACGTACGGATCGAAGATGTAGTTGTAGTCGCAGACGATCACGTCCGCCTGCTCGATCAGCTCGAGCGACACCTCGAACGGGCAGACCTCGTGGTCGCGCGCGATCTCAAAGGTGATCTCGGGATCGAAGTAGCTCATCGACGTGACGAGGTGCTGGAGGAGTCCCGACTTCTCCATCTTGTGCGAGTACTGCGCGGCGAACGGGCAGAAATCCTCGTGGCAGATCATCTCCGTGTGCGCGCACATCTTCGACTTGGCGCGGATGCGCAGCACGCGGAAGGAGCCGTCGTTGAGGCGGCGCAGCGCCTCGATGGCCGCGTCCTGCTGGAGGGTCTTCGAGGTCAGGAAGAAGAGCTTCTTGCCGAGCTTCAGTGATTGACGAACCGCGGGATAGAGCACGGCCATGGTCTTGCCGATGCCGGTCGGCGCGCTGACCAGCAGCGAGTCGCGCTGGTAGACGCCGCGGGCGACGGCGGAGACGATCTCGTCCTGGCCGGGGCGGATGACGTCGAACGGAAACGTCAGCGTGTCGGCGAAGGCGCGTTTGGCGTGACGGAGCGCGGCCGCGGTGTCGAGGTCCTCGATCATCCTGCCGAGGTGGGAGTGCAGCGTGTCCGCGACCTTCTCGCGGTCGAACTCCGTGTCGACGATCTTCGCTTCGCCGGTGACGAGGTCGATCAGGGCCAGCTGCGGCGCGAAGGTGTAGCCCTCGAGGTCGGGCTGCCCGGATAAAAAGTACGCGTAGAGGAGCAACTGGTAGAGATGGCGCTGCAGTTTCTCCGACCTGTAGAGTGCCTCGAGCTCGAGATCGAAGTGAATCGACTTCACTTCCTCGATGCTGACCCGCTTCGCTTCCTTGTCGATGGAGAGCCCGTCGATGCGCCCGGTGATGGTGACGCTCCACGCGCCGGCCTGCACGCGATGCACGACATGGACTTCGGCGCGGTAGTGCGGGTCCTCGTTGGCGCGCTGCTCGGCGCGGCGCGAATGGACTTCCTGGCCGATCCACATGCGGCGGAACCCGTCCCCCCGCTCCACCCCGATCCGCCGGTAGGTCGATCCCTGGACGAGGTCGCCAACCGCGCAGACAATCTCCCGCTTCTCGTAGTCGACGCGCACGCCCGATTCTACCCTGAGCGTAGCGAAGGGTCATGGGAGCCCTCTCGTTGCACGTGCATCGAGGGGGCTCCGTTGATCCTTCGCTACGCTCAGGATGGGGGGGCCTCGTGGCACGCGCATCGAGGGGGCTCCGTTGATCCTTCGCTTCGCTCAGGATGAACTACGACTACAGCTTCTCCACCACTTCCCCCAGCACGTACGCGTCGTACTCGCCGGCGTCGCGATAGGGGGCGAGGGCGAACGTGGGCGCGAGGGATTTCAGCGACAACCGTTCGTACATCTCGCGGACGCTCTCCTTGCGGCCGGCCAGCAGCTCGGCGCTCAGCTCTCCCTTGAGGGAGAAGAGGCGCTGAAAGTCGCCGCGGGGGAGGCGCAGGGGGCGGCGCACGTCGTCGGAGCGGGGGTCCCATTCGCCGATCAGCACCTCGTCCTCGAGGTCGGTCGAGTCGGCGCGGAGGCAGATCACCAGCTCACTCTCGATCAGGCGCTCGGTGGTCGTGTCTTCGCGCGAGGCGGCGGGCCAGCCGCCGGAGGCTTCGCGGCGGCGGTTGTGGTCCTGGCGCAGCAGCATCACCAGCGGTTCCGTGGCGTCGAGCGGCGTCACGTCTTCCGCTTCGCCGGGGGCGAACGGCACCAGCTCCGCGACGTCGACGTTGTCCAGTCCCTTCAGCGCCACCATTCCCAGCAGCCGCACGCCGAGGAGCTCGACGCCGGGGAGGGAGGGGGCGAAGGCGACGTAGGAGCCGAAGCCGGAGCGCGCGCGATAGAGCGGTTGCGACTCGGAGCCGAGCTCGTTCGACAGCTCCTGCACCAGCGCCATCGACGCCACGATGCCCTCGTTGACCAGATGGCCGTTGCCGTCGATGTACGCGTAGTACTCGCGCGAGCTCTGGGTCTTGTCGATCACGTCGATGCCGCGCGCGAGCGGGGCGAAGAACTGCTGCACTTTCTGCGCGTCGTAGCCGTGCGCGACGAGGAACTCGGCGATCTCCTCGATCTCCTTGTTGGCCTTGCCGGTGGTGAGGCGCGAGAGCTCGACGATGCCCGGACCGTAGAACTCGGTGATCTGTGCACCTTCTACAGTGGGTGTGTCCGCTGACGTCTTCATCGGCAGGAGGCGGTAATAGCCGTAGTTGATGGCGATGCGCAGGCCCTTGTTGAACGAGAAGCCCTTGCGCTTCATCTCGTCGTAGAAGCGCTGGATCTCGACCGCGGCGCGCACGAGGCGCAGCGCTCGGCGGGTGGTGTAGAACGCGCCGTCGCCGAGGAACTTCTCGAACTGGAGGAGGTGGCGCTGGGCGATCGTGTCGAGCTTGCGCTGGAAGACCAGCATCTGCCGGTACGAGCGCAGCTCCTCCTTGCCGCCGCCGCGGCGGATGTTGCCCAGCGTCTCGCTGAACTTGGAGATGTCGTAGATCATCCCGAAGCGGTGCACCATCGGGTCGACGACGCCGGGACGTCCGAAGTCCATCGGCCGCGTGGAGCGCGACCAGGTGCCGGTGCGGCGGTCGGCGGAGACGACCTGTCCGTCGGGGAGGGACGTCATCCAGAGGATGCCGCGCCGCAGTTGATTGAGCACCGCGAACTCGCGCACGCGCCGCGCCACGAGCTGGAACTGTTCGCGCTCTTCACGCGACACCGCGTTCTGCGCGGCCGGATGGTCGAAGAGAAAGTTCTCGAAGCGCGGGTCGAGCAGGAGGGCGAGCGAGATCTCCGTCCCCGCGCCGAACATCGGCAGCGCGGCGCGGAAGGTGCGCTCTTTCTGGACGAGGTCCGCGGCCGTCGTCCGCAGCCGCTCGAAGGTCTCGCGAAAGTTCTGGAAGTCGCGGCGCAGGTAGCCGCTGATGAAGCTGCGCAGCTCGCGCAGGTCCGGCCCCACGAATTCTTCGGTGAGGATCAGGACATCGTCCTGCAGCAGCCGGAAGAACTGCAGGCCGTGCTGTTCCTCCCCTTCCAGTAATGACGACACGCGCGCGCACATCTGCGTCATCTGCTCGCGGGTCTCGCTGACCCAGCGTCCGAAGATGCGGTACTTCAGCGTGTCGCCGAGGGCGCGGCCGGCCTGAATGTCGAGGGCGCTGATGCGGCGTGGAAGCGCGGAGAAGTGACGCGCCAGGTCGAACGAGTGCGCGAGCCAGAAGACGGCGTGATAGTCGCTGAGCAGGTTCGACATCAGCGCGTTCTCCGCGACTTTCATCAGCTGCCCGATGTACGCCGCGAACGCAGCCTGCGATTTCTCCTTCGCCCCCGCCCGATTGACCTGCCACACCACCTCCTCGGCCAGCCACCGGTCGAGTTTCTGCTCCAGCTCCTTCATCACCGCCGCGTCCGCGACGGCGAAGCCGAGGGTGGCCTGCTGCGTCTCGTCGGCGGGGAAGATCTTGTACGGCTGCGGCAGGAGGCGGTACGGCGTGCCGAAGAGCTCCGTCAACGCCCGGTCGACGTCCGCCGGCAGCAGGAACGTGGCCGCATCGGGACGTTGCGCGATGTAGGAGACGAGCGTGCGATTCATGGGAACGGCTGAAGGGTAAAAGGAAAAGGGGAAAAGGTAAAAGTGTGCTCCGCCGATTGGGCGATGAAGGGTCCGGCCGGCGGAGCAACTTTTACCTTTCACCCTTTCCCTTTACACTCGCCACCAATGCGTCCCGTTGCCGCCCCTTCCGCCGTTCCCGCCACCTGTCCCCGCTGCGCCGGCTCCGGCTGGGTGCCGATGCCGGGCGACGACCTGCGCGTGGAGCCGTGCGGCTGCCAGGGCGACCTGCGCCGCACGCAACGGACGGCCGGAGCGAACATCCCGAAGCGTTACGCCTCGTGCACGCTGGAGTCGTTCCGCGACGCGTCGCCCGTCCTGCGCAACGCCAAGAAACGCGTGCAGGAGTTCGTCGACCTCTGGCCCAACGCGCCGGAAGGGAAGGGCCTCCTGCTGATGGGCGGCTGCGGCGCGGGAAAGACGCACCTGGCGGTGGCGGCGCTGAACGAGGTCGTGAACAGCGGCAAGCCGGGGCGCGTGCTCTTCACGAATTTCCAGGACCTGATCCAGGAAATCCAGGCGTCGTTCGACTCCGATCAGACGCCCGGCAAGGCCGAGATCATGCGCCCGCTGCTCGAGGCGGACCTGCTCGTGCTCGACGAGCTCGGGTCGCAGAAGCCGACGCAGTTCGTCATGGACATCCTCTATTACGTGATCAACACGCGGTACAACGAAGAGCGGACCACCATCTTCACGACGAACTACCTCGATCATCCGGCCGAGGCCAAGCAGGAGCGGCTCGAGGACCGGATCGGTGTGCGGCTGCGCAGCCGGCTGGCGGAGATGGCCGACCGCATCGACTTCACCGGCGCGACCGACTATCGCCGCAACCGGCTGTCATGAAGCGACGGTCATGAAGCGCAACGCTATCGACATTTTGCGGCGGGGCCTCGACAACACGATCGCCAATCGCGGGTTGATCGTGGTGCGGCTCGTGGAGACGCTCGTCTTCGCCGCGATCGCGGTGCTGACGGTACTGGTGGTGCTGCTTCCCATCGCCGTCTCTGTCGGGATCGAGGTCAGCCAGATCTCCAGTCCGGAAGATCTCGAGAGCGCGCTGCTCAACCTGATGCAGAAGTGGATCCTGCTGGTCTGGATCTTCGTCGCGGTGAGCGTGGTGGTGCTGATCTTCGTGGCCCTGCATGCGTTCGTGGAGGCTGGGTGCGCGCGCGTGTACGTCGACGGCGAGCGCATGGCCGGACCGGCCGCGGAAGGGGAGCGCTCGCGCTTCCATGTGTTCTCGGTGGAGCGGTGGTACACCGGCGCGAAGGACGGCTGGTGGCCGGTGTTCTGGATCTACAACTTCGCCTGGGGCGTGGCCGGATTGATTTTTCTGATCCCGCTGCTGCCGACGCTGATCGTCACGCTGGTCTTCCGCGAGACGCCGGCCGTGGCCATCACCGGCGGCTGCATCGGCCTGCTGGTGACGGTGATGCTGATGATCGTGGTCGGCTTCGTGACCGGCATGTGGACCGAGCGCGCCATCGTCAACTGGGCCGCGCACCGCACCACCGCCAGCGCCGCCCTCGCCGATGCCTGGCAATCGATCAAGCGCGACCTCGGCCGGCACCTGCTCGTGGCCGTGGCCATGATCGTCATCGCCATCGCCGGCTCCAGCATCTTCGCCAGCTTCTCCTACCTGGCCGCCTTCGGCCAGATGATGAACGACTCGGCCGCGTTCGCCATCGCGACCATGCCCCTGCGCATGGCCGGCATGTTCTTCAACTCGATCTTCTCCGCGATCGTGTCGAGCTGGTACCTGGCGTCGTACGCGGCGCTGGCGGTGGAAGATGCGAAGGGATGAGGTCATCAGGGATGAGGGATGAGGCATGAGGGATGAGGGATGAGGCATGAGGC
>DASVSV010000154.1:0-9688 GCA_036387915.1 Thermoanaerobaculia bacterium | reverse complement strand
CGCGTTCCTCTTCTTCTCGGCGTTTTTGTCGGAGGGATTCGTGGGGATGCGGTTGGGGCAGTGGGGGCTGGCGCGGCTGCTCGACCCGCTCGGGTACACGCCGCTGCACGCGCTCTGGCGCTCGTACAACCTGCTGCAGAGAAAAACACTGGCGGGACTGGACGCGAGCATCATCTGGAACCGCTTGTCTTGGCTCGGTGTGGCGGCGGCGGTGCTGGCATTCGCGTACGCGCGGTTTCGCTTCGCCCATGCCACGGGCGGCGGCGGATGGCGGCACGCGACGCTGGTCGACGACGCGCCGGCGGTGCGCTGGACGGGCATCACGGTGCCGGCGGCGCGGCGCGTGTTCGGCTTCTCCGCGCGCATGCGGCAGTTGCGCGCGATCGCGATGCGCTCGTTCCACCAGCTGGTGACGAGCCGCGGATGGTGGATCGTGCCGATCGTGGCGGCGATCTTCGTCGTCACCGCGCCGGAGCTGCTGGAGGTCGAGCTGGGAGCGCCCGGCGCCGCCACCACCGCCCGCGTCGCGGCCATCATCGGCGGCACCGAGACGGCCCGGCTGATCGTGCTGCTGATCGCACTGTCCGCCGGAGAGCTGGTCTGGCGCGAGCGCGACGCGCGCATGAGCGCCATCGCCGACGTGACGCCGGTGCCGGAGTGGCTGTCGGTCGCCGGCAAGTTCCTCGGCCTGGCGCTGATGCTCGCCGCCGCGGAGTTGATCTTCCTCCTCTCCGGCGTGGGCGTGCAGGCCATGGGCGGCTATCACCACTACGACCTCGCGCTGTACGTGAAAATCCTGTTCGGCTTCCAGCTCACCGGCTACCTGCTCGTCGCGGCGCTGGCGATGTTCCTCCACGTCGTGGTGAATCAAAAGTACGTCGCGAACATCCTGGTGATGGTGGCGTTCATCGGCACCGAGATGGCCCGCGAGATCGGCGTGGAGCACAACCTGCTGCTCTACGGCGGCGCGCCGGAGTGGTCGTACTCGGAGATGGGCGGCTTCGGTCCGCAGGTCGGGCCGTGGC
Source organism: Thermoanaerobaculia bacterium (assembly GCA_036387915.1). Taxonomy (GTDB): domain Bacteria; phylum Acidobacteriota; class Thermoanaerobaculia; order Gp7-AA8; family Gp7-AA8; genus QHVT01. Next base: position 8,663 of record DASVSV010000154.1, on the reverse strand, counting down.
TCTGGTTCACGCTCTACTGGACCGGCTGGGCGCTGCTGTTGGCGGTGGCGACGTACCTGTTCTGGATTCGCGGCGCGGAGAACGGCTTCCGTGCGCGGCTGGCACTGGCGCGGCAACGGTTGACGCGGTCGTCCGCTTTGGCCGGGGCGACGGCGATGGGGATCATCATCGGCGCCGGCGGCTACGTTTTCTACAACACGAATGTGCTGAACCGCTACTCGACGGACGCGGAGATCGAGCAGCGGATGGCGGAGTACGAACGCCGCTATCGCGGGTACGCCGCCGTACCGCAGCCGGTGCTCACGGGCACGAAGCTGCTCGTCGATTTCTATCCGAAGCGCGGCACGGCCACGATCCGCGGCACGTACAGTCTCGAGAACCGCGGCGGCGCGGCCATCGACACGATTCACCTGGCCACGCATTCGGGGGTGAAGACGCACAACGTGTCGTTCGACCGCCCGTCGCGCGCCACGCTCGTCGACGACAAACTCCATCATCACGCCTACACCCTCGGCCGGGCGTTGCAGCCGGGTCAGTCGATGCGGATGCATTTCGAGATCGCGTACGCGCCGCGCGGCTTCACGAACTACGGCCGTGACGCGACGGTGATGCACAACGGCTCCTGGATCGAGCATCGCGGCGAGCAGACCCACCAGCAGCGCCGCTGGCTGCCGGTCCTCGGCTACGAGCCGGGCCGGGAGCTGAGCGGCACGGTAGTGCGCGCGAACCACGGGCTGCCGGCCCGTCCCGCGGTTCCGTCGCTGCAGGACGCGGCCGCACGGAACGAGCAGCGGGGGCGCGAGAAGATCGCGTTCGAAGCCATCGTCGGCACGGACGGGGACCAGGTCGGCGTCACCTCCGGCGTACTGCATCGCACGTGGACGGAGCACGGCCGCAATTACTCGCACTACGTCGCGGACGCGCCGATCAGCAACGGCTTCGTCATCTACTCGGCGAACTACGCGGTGCATCGCGCGTCGTGGCGTCCTGCGAACGGCGCGGGTCACGAGGTGGCGATCGAGATCTTCCATCATCCCGCGCACACGGAGAATCTCGAGCGGATGGTGCACGGCGCGCGCGCGTCCCTCGACTACCACACGCGCCATTACAGTCCGTACCCGTTCCGGCAGCTCCGCATGATCGAGTTCCCCAGCTCCGGCCGCGGCCTCGGCCTGTCGGCGCACAACGGCGCGATCAAGTTTTCGGAGGGATACGCGCTGGTGCGTCCGGACGAGGATCCGCGCAGGATCGATTTCCCGTTTGCGGTCATGGCGCACGAGATGGGGCATCAGTGGTGGGGACATCAGCTCGTGCCCGCCGGAGTCGAAGGAGCGCCGCTCCTCAGCGAGAGCCTGGCCTGGTACAGCGCCATGCTGACGGTGGAGCAGACGTTCGGGCGCGAGCATCTGCTGCGCGTGCTCGAGGTGATGCGCGAGGAGTACATGGCTCCGCACATGACCCGCGACGTCTCGCTGCTGCGCGCGGTCGACCGTATCGACGCGTATCGCACCGGCCCGTTCGCGATGTACGCGCTGCGCGAGCTGATCGGCGCCGACCGCGTGAACGGCGCGCTGCGCAACCTGCTGGCGAAGTTCGACCCTCGCTATCCGCCGTATCCGACGTCGCTCGATTGGTACGCGGAGCTCCGCGCCGCGACGCCGCCCGATCAGCATTCGCTGCTGAAGGACCTCTTCGAGGAGGTCACGTTCTGGGACTTGCGCACGAAGAAGGTGGACGTGCAGCCTTCCGGTCGCGGCACGTACCGCGTCACGCTGCAGGTCGAAGCGCAGAAGCTGAAGGCGGACGCGCTGGGGAAGGAGAAGCCGGTGCCGATGGCGGATTTGATCGAGCTGGCGGTGTTCGACGCGGACGGTCGAGCGCTGTATCGCCAGCCGCACCGGATTCGCTCGGGGGAGCAGACGGTGACTGTCGTCGTCACCGGCCAGCCGGCCAGCGCCGGCCTCGATCCGGATCACGAGCTGCTCGACCGGAAGCCGGGGGACAACGTTTCAGGAGTGCCGCGGTGAAGTTTATGGAGTGCGGCGGCCTTAGCCGCCGCTTTGATATTCCGGACCGGCACTTCCGAGACGCACCGTCTCGGCACGTTGCACCCGAATAGGAAAGCGGCGGCCTTGCCGCCGCACTCCATAGCAAAGCGGACGGCCGGCGGCGACGCCGGTGTAAACGTAGGGCGTGGCTTCAGCCCGCCCACCCCGCGGACGGGGGGGCTGAAGCCACGCCCTACGTTTAGTGCCGCTACGCGTTTCGCGCGACGTCGCGCAGCAGCGCCGCAAACACCGACGCCGGGTCCTCGGGGATGAGGGTGCGGATGTGGTCCGCGGCGGTGGTGGCGATGGTGGGCCAGTCGGGGCGGCGGGTCCAGGCGCGGTCGAGGGCGGCGTCGAGGGCGTCTTCGGAGGAGGCGGTGGCGAGGAAGCCGGTGATGCCGTCTTCGAGGATCTCGGCGTTGCCGCCGGCGTCGGTGACGATGGCGATGCGGCCGCTGAGCATCGCTTCGACGAGGACGAGCGGGAGACCTTCGCAGCGCGATGCGAGGACCAGGCCGTGGTGGTCGTCCCAGATCGTGGTGACGTCGCGGACGAAGCCCGCGAAGGTGACGCTGGTCAGGCCGAGGTGCTGGGCCATTTGTTCGAGGCCGCGGGCGTGGAGGCCGGTGCCGTAGAACGTGACCGACAGCGGGCGCGCGCGCCAGCGGTCGCGGGCCAGCACGCGCAGCAGCAGGTCCTGCCCCTTCTCCTTCGCGTCGAGACGGCCGACGCACGCGAGCCGCACGCCGCGCGACTCGTCCGGCCAATCGTCACGACGCTGCCAGGGAACGAGAAAGGGATTGCGCACGACCTTCGCGGACGGCAGCGCGATCCCGAACTGCTCCTCAGTCAAGCGCAGATTGTGCTGCGACACAAAGTACGTCGCGCGCGCCGACTCGAACACGCGGCGGATCGACGCCCGGCGGAGGTCCGGCGGCCAGTAGAGGTCGGACGCTTTCTGCGAGATCAGCACGTACGGCAGGCGCAATCGGCGGCAAACGTCGGCCAGCAGATACCCATCGTGATTGCCGCCCTGCGAAATCACGACGAGGTCGGGACGCTTCGACGAACCGACGCCGATGCCGAGGCGCGCCACTTCGTGCGCGTAGGTCAGTGGGCGCGAGAGCACGCCCAGGCCGGAGAAGAGCCGTCGCGGCGAGAGGGGAAAGCGGGCCAGGTCGTGGATGCTGCAGGAGAGCTCGCGCAGCGCGCGGATGCGCGGCTCGGAGTCGCTGACGCAGCTCTTGTAGACCGTGACGCGATGTCCGTCCGCGGCCAGGACGGCGGCGGCCGCGCTCCAGAGCTCCTCGCTGCCGCCCCACGCACGATTCCCGCTGACGAAGGTGAAGCGGAGAGGGCGGTCCGAGTCCATGACGAAGGCGGCGGAGTATAGCTCGCCACCGCTGATATCCTCCCCGCATTCGCCGCTCACTACGTGAAGTCGTGCGCGCGGCCGAGTGGTGGGAGCACAAGCTCGTCCCGATCCTGGCCGTCTTCTATGGCACCTCGCTGCTGCTCGGTGTGGCCGTCGGCTCGCTCTGGCGCGCGGCGCTGGTGGTGCTGCTGTCGCTCGCGCCGGGAGCGATGTTCGTCAGCGTGATCAACGACGTGACGGACCGCGACGACGATCGCGCGGCGGGGAAAGTGAATCGCACCGAGGGACGGTCGCGCGGGTTCGTGGCGATGCTGATCGCGTTGCCGGTCGCCGCGGGACTGCTGTTCATGTGGCTCTGGCGCGACGACGCACTGCTGGTCTCTTTTTACCTGGCGGCGTGGATCGCGTTCTCGCTCTACTCGATCCCGCCGTTCCGTTTCAAAACGCGCGGCATCCTGGGGGTGCTCTGCGACGCGAGCGGTGCGCATCTCTTTCCGACGCTGGTGGCGGTGCTGCTCGCGTTCCGCGAGGCGCGGCGTCCGCCGGAGGCCGCCTGGCTGATCGCGGTCGCGGTGTGGGCCTTCTGCTACGGACTGCGCGGCATCCTCTGGCACCAGCTCTCCGATCGCGAGCACGATCGCGGCGCCGGCGTGCGCACGTTCGCGGAACGGCACGACCCGGCGGTCGCCATGCGTCTCGGAACCTTCGTCGCCTTTCCCCTCGAGCTGGCGGCCCTCGGCGCATTGCTCTGGCAGATGCGCTCCCTCTGGCCGGTGGCCTTTCTCTGCGTGTACGCGATCGTGGCGGTGAGGAAGGTTCGGCTGTGGCAGATGAATGCCGTCATCGTCGAGCCGCGGCCGCGTTACTTCATGCTGATGAACGAGTACTACCTCGCCTACCTGCCGCTGGCGCTGCTCCTCGCGTCGGCGTTACAGCATCCGCGCGACGCGTTCGCGGTCGTCGCGCACGTGGCGCTCTTCCCTGCCGGCGTGCTGCTGGCGCTCGCGCAACTGCCGGTGCTCCGCCCATTTCAGAAGAGATAGTCGGCGGCGTACGGCGCGTACAACGCGTCGTCGCGCAGCGTGCTCGCGCGGCCGCGGTATTGCTCGAGGACCGAGTCGGGCACGGTGAGCGGCGCATGCGTCCGCAGCTTCGCCAGCACGCGGATCGGCCAGCGCAGCCGATTGTTCATCAACACGCCGGCATAGCGGCGGAGCAGCGGCCGCGGCGCGAAGCGGCGCACGAGCCGCGTGAAGCGCGGATACCAGTGGAGCTCCGCGGGCGTGAGCGTGACGTTCACGCGCTCGCGCGATGCGGGGACGGGATCGAGTTGCAGCCGCGCGCTGAGCTCGCGCAGGAATGCGTCGGAGTCGTCGCGCAGCAACTCGTACGGCATCACGATCACGTTCTGCGCGCCGAATGCGCGGGCGTACATGCCGATCACGGTGTCGTAATCCCACGGATCATCTTTCAGCGTGGCGAAGAATCCCGGCAGGTCGGCCTCCCCTCCCGTCCGCACGTACTGCGAGTAGGAGGAGAGAATCATTCCGCGGAAGCCGCGCGTGACGATGAGGATCATCGCGTTCGGGAAGACCGAGGCGAGCGTGCGGCACACCTCGGCCTGCATGTCACGCATCGACAACGGCGACGTGTAGTCCTCCAGCTCCTCCGCCATGTTGGCGTTCGGCGAGGAGAGTCTCTCGGAGCTGGTCACGCGATACGCCGGCTGGCCGCCCGTGACGATGTCGTGCGCGAGCGTGTAGACGTCGCGGAAACCGGCCAGGCCCGCCTCGCGAAACGCGAGTTGCGGATGCGAGGCGAACCACTTCTGCAGGAACGTCGACCCCGTTTTGGGGTAGCCGATGTGGATCAGGTGTCTGGTCATGATCGGGAAATCGCCTCGATGCAGAACGCCGTCGTCAACGCTTCGGAGCCCCACCACGGCGTATCGGGATGCGGCTTGGCAAACGCGAAGCGCCCCAGTCTGCGGCGTCCGCCGTGATACAGGCCCGCGGCCGGCCAGCTTCCCGATTCCTGCTGCGCGGCCAGCAGCGGGCCGAGGTCGGCTTGCCGATTCCAGTCGAGGAGCGCGCACGCCGCGAGCGCCATTTCCAGCGCATTCTGCGGTGTCGCCGCGGCGATTCGCTTCGTGATGATCTCTCCCGCCTCCGGCGCGATGCCGCGCAGCGCGCGCGAGAAAAAGTACCAGACCGCGAACGGATTCTCGTACCACTTGTCGCAGACCGTCTCGAGGCTCTCGCGGAGGACGTGCAGCAGATGATCGACGACGGGACGGGTGTCGCCGTTTGCGCCGAGGTACGCGAGCACGTTGGCGTTCACGACCGCGTCGACGTCGAACGGTTTCGCCGACGTGCTGCGAAAGAAAAAGAAGGTGACGAGCGGATGGCGCAGTTGTGCGAGCGTGAGCTTCCACGTGCGGAACAGGCCCTCGCGATTGCGATTGCCGAGGAGCAGCCCGCGGTTGTCGGGAAAGGTGCGTCCGGCGCGCGCGAGGGCCGCGGAGGCGCACGCGGTGTCGTCGAGGTCGGGAGGAAGCTGGTGATGATGCGGATGCGCGCGCGGCCAGTGTTTCCAGAGTCCGCGCGGCCCCATCTCGGCGGCGAGGAAATCGAGGGCGCCCTCGCGAACGCGCGCCGCCGCGGGGGCGAAGGAGAGCGCATGCGCGGCCAGCGCCGTGGGGAAGATCGACGGATCGGGCTTGCCGGATGCGAAGACGGGGATCTCGCCGCTCGGCAGTTGATTGCGTTCGAGAAACGCGACCGCGCGGCTCAGGGCGTCCGTCATCGTCCTGTTTCGATGGGCAGGCGGTCCAGGTAATGAACCGTCATGCGCGCGATCCGCGGCAGCTCGCCGAGCGGGGCCGCGGCGCGGAAATCAGGCGCGTGGACGAGCAGCGCGCGCACGGACGTGGCGATCACGCGCCGCGCCAGCAGTGCGCCGGCGCAGTGATGCACGCCGAAGCCGAAGGTGACGTGGCGTGGTCCGGGGCGGTCGAGCCGGAAGGCGTGCGGCTCTTCGAACTTTTCGGGATCGCGATTCGCGGCGGCGACGGCGAGGTGGACCAGCGCGCCGGCAGGGATGTCGACGCCGCCCAGCGTCACGGCGCTGGTGGTCACGCGCGGCACCATCAGCTCGGCGGCGTGCAGCCGGAGGACTTCGTCGAGGAAAGCCGGAATGCGCGCGTGGTCGTTGGTGAGCGTGCGGCGGACGTCGTCGTGCTGCAGCAGCTCGAGCACGGCGTATGCGATCACCCGCTCGGTGGTGACGGTCCCGGCGAGCCAGAACAGCGCGGTGACGCTGCGGGCGGCCGCGTCGTCGATGCCGCTCTCGATCAGCTTGCGGTAGACCGCGGTGCCGCTGCTGACTTCGTGAAGCGTGCGGATGTACTGGCTGAGGTCGCGGATGTCGGCGCGCGCCGCACGGATGGTGGCCAGGTCCGCGCTGGTGAGGCCGAGGAGCTCCGCGGTGACGGCGTCGCTCAGCGGCTGGCCGTAGTCGCGCGCGATGTCCATGCGCGGCCGCAGCATGGAGACCGTGAAGCGCTCGGCGAACGCGTCGAGCTGCTCGATGGTGTCGGGGGTGAAGAAGCGCGAGACCACTTTCCGCATCGCGGTGTGGTCCGGAGGATCGGCGGCCAGCAGCATCCGGTCGATGTCCTCGTACGGCCGGTTGGAGAAGAGATTCGGACGCGTGAACCCGGACTGCACGTCGTCATAGCCGAGGACGACCCAGGCGTCGTGGCGCGGAAGGAAGTGGACGGAGCCGGTGCGCCGGAGCGTTTCGTAGTGCGGGTACGGATCGGCGGCGATGACCGGATCGTTGAAGTCGGCCGTGGCCGCGGTGACGGCGATGGCGCGGCGCGGCCGGATCAGCCGGCCGGCGGCGCGGCGCGCGCGACGGACGATGGATGCGAGCAGCGTCTTCATCCCTGCATGCGGGCAGCGCGGTAACGGGCGTGCATCTCCAGGCCGGCCCGCAACGCCCACCGCGGCAGCAGCGAGGCCACCAGCGCGACGTACGGCTCGAGCCAGCGCGGATCGGATGCGATGGAGCGCGCGGCGTGCCGCATTGCCACGCGGCGCGAGCCTCCGACCAGCGCGAAGCGCGCGCAGTCGAAGTGATAACGGGCCCGCTTGACGCGGCCCGGCGACATCAACGAGTTGCGCAGCGGCTCGAGGCCGCGGGCCAGCCGCGCGGGATTGACGATCGCCACCGTCATGGCCATCTGCGCGGCCCGGTCGCGCACGCCGACCGCCGCTTCGTGCCGCCGGTACCGCAGCAACGGCTGGCGAAGGTTGGCCAGGTGGCCCAGCTCCCCCATGGCCAACCAGAGCGCGAGGTCTTCGCTGGGATAGAGCTTCGGGTCGTAACCGCCGGCGGCGATGAGCGCGTCGCGGCGAGCGACGACGGTGGGATGCGAGAGCGAGGTCGTGCCTCGCAGCAGCTCGGAGACGATCTTCTCGTGACCCGCGGCAAAGTACGTCACGCCGATGGAACTGCCGGTTGCGTCGATTGCCTCGATGGCGCTGCCGACGGCGACGCAGCCGGGGTTGGCCTGGAGGTAGTCGACCTGCTGCCGCAGCCGGTCGGCGTGCGCAACGTCGTCGCCGTCCATCCTGGCGATGAACTGCCCGCGCGCCGCATGGATCCCTGCGTTGATGGCGCGCGCGTAACCGCCGCGCTCCTGCTGCCGCAGCACCCGCACGCGCCCGTCACGAGCCGCGTACTCCTCGGCGATCCGGAGGGAACCATCCGACGACCCGTCGTCGACGAGGATCAACTCCAACGACTGAAACGTCTGGCCGAGGATGCTTTCAATCGCCTCGGCGAGAAACGCTTCACCGTCCCAGACGGGGAGGACGACCGACACCTGGGGGATTTCGGACAAGCTCGGCAGTGTAACCGTTCAGCCCCGAAAACGGACACAACTACCCGCCAAATCTGACGTGCCGGAGATCCGGCAGTAAGCCTAGCCGTTCAGGGCCGTTTTGGTCGCCGCTGCCGCACTCCTGAATGTCATCCCGAGCGTGAGTCGAGGGACCTGGTGGGTGGAGGCGCGCGGATCTCTCCCGAAGCTCGTGTAGCGCATCCCCGCCCGCCCGGGTCCCTCGACTCACGCTCGGATGACAAGCAGATGGCCTTAACTTAGCGCAATTTGCACGACCCCTCACCCGCCCTTCGGGCACCCTCTCCCCGCTCACCGCGGGGCGAGGGGCAAC
>DASVSV010000153.1:0-9130 GCA_036387915.1 Thermoanaerobaculia bacterium | reverse complement strand
CCGAAGCCCCCGCCCGCCCAGGTCCCTCGACTCACGCTCGGGATGACAGAGGCGCTACCCCACCGGCAGCTTCATCGTGAACGTCGAGCCTTCGCCTTCCACGCTCTGCACGCTGATCGAGCCGCCGTGGGCTTCGATGATGGCGCGGGCGATGTAGAGGCCGAGGCCGAGGCCGCCGTAGTAGCGGCTGGAGACGTTGCGGGCGCGGTGGAAGCGCTCGAAGAGTTGCGGGATCTCGTCCCTGGGGATGCCGATGCCGTGGTCGCTCACCGACGTCAGCATGTGCCCGTCCTCGACCTGCACGCTCAGGTCGATGTCCGTCCCCTCGGCCGAATACTTCAGCGCGTTCGACAACAGGTTGTCGACCACCTGGCGCATGCGATCGGGATCGGCCACGACGATCGTCTCGTCGCTCGACACCGCCGTGCGCAACTTGCGGTTCGGGTGCTGCACCTGGAACGCGGAGACGCGGGTATGGATGAACTCCAGCCAGCGGATCGACTGCGGATGGATCTGCAGCCGGTTGGTCTCGATGCGCGACACGTCGAGCAGTTCCGAGATCAGCCCCATCATCCGCTCGATCTCGCCGAGCACCGCGTTGATGTACGTGGCCCGCTCCTCGGGCAGCAGGTCGTTGACCGTCTGCGCGAGCAGCTGCGTGTAGCCCTTGATCGTCGTCAGCGGCGTGCGCAGCTCGTGCGACGCGACGGAGAGGAACTCGTCCTTCTTGCGGTCGAGCTCCTGCAGCGCGGTGATGTCGCGGATCACCAGGACCGCGCCCACGATGCCGCCGCTCTCGATCGGCGCCGCGGCGATGGAGAGATCGAGATCCTTGCCGGTGATGAGATGTTTTCCCATCGCGAGGTAGTCCGGCACGGTCTGCCCGGACAGCGCACGCGCGTACGGCATCTCGGCGTACGGGATGGCCCGTCCCTCGGAATCGCGGAGGTTCAACTTCGCGAACGACCCGTGCTCCACGGCCTCGGCGCGCGAGGCCAGGCCGAACATGTTCAGCGCGGCCTGGTTCACGTCCACGACGTTGCCGTTCGCGTCGTAGACCCAGAGTCCGTCGGTCATCGAGCCGAGGATCGAGTCGAGACGCGCGGAGCGCTCGGCCATCATCGTGGCCAGGTTCTGGATCTCGAGGCGCGAGCGCACCTGATCCGTGACGTCCTGCACCAGCACCGTCAGGCTCTGCGTGATGCCGGAGAAACGGCCGCGCGCGGCGGAGACGATGCGGTTGATGTAGCGGTCGCCGAAGACCAGCTCCTCGTCGATGCGCGCCTCGCCCGAGTCGGCCACCGGCTTGAGGATCTGCTCGATGCCGGGGAAGACTTCCGCCGCGGTGAGACCGGTCACTTTCGTGTCGAACGGCACGCGGCCGAACTGCTCGGCGAAATCGAGGAAGCGCGCGTTGGCGAGCTCGAAGCGCAGCTCGTCCGCGGAGATGACGGCGATGCCGATCGGCGCGCTCTCGAGCACGGCCTCGAAGCGCACGCGCGCGTCGACTTCGCGGCGCGCCAGTTCTTCCGCGGCGCGATGGCCGTCCTGCGCGATGCGGGTCAGGCGGTGAATGTGGTTCGCGGCGCCGATGCGCTCCGCCACCGACTGCGCGAACTCGAGATCCTCGGCGTCGAAGTTCCGCCGCGGATCGGACTGCGACAGGACCAGCGCGCCGATGCGCTCGCCGTACGTCTCGATCGGATAGGCGATGAGGCTCTGCTCGTGCAGGCCGGACTTGACCTCGCGCTCGGCCGTATCGCGTGCGAAGTCGAGCAGCGCGTCGCCGCGCACTTCGTAGAAGAGCAGCGGCCGGCCGATGTGGAACACCGCGCCGGTCAGTCCTTCGCCGGGGCGGTAGGGATTGTTGGCAAAGTAGTCGCGGAAGCGCGCCAGCTCCTCTTCGACGGTCCCGTAGCCGACCAGGTCGAGCATGCCGGTGGCGGCGTGATAGAGGTAGATGCGCACCGTGCCGTCGACGGCCTGCGCGATGCGCATGGCGGGGTCGTCGAGGTTGTCGAAGCTCGGCGCCATGGCCACCATTTCGAGGCCGAGGTTGGCGAGACATTCGGCGCGGCGGCGGCGCCACGATTCGCGTTCCGCGTTCTGGCGCTCGTCGGTGACGTCGCGGGACAGCACGACCGAACCGATGATGCGGCCGGCGTCGTCGCGGATCGGGGCGGCCTTCAGGTTGACCACGCGGTCGTCGTCGGTGCGCGTGTCGTGCACGAGATAGTCGGACTTTACGACGTCGCCCTGCAGCGCGCGCATCGACGGCAGCTCGTCCGGACCGAGCGGACTGCCGTCGATGTAGCGATGGCGGTTCGCGCGCACGCGTCCCTCCGCGTCGGGCGTGAAGAGCACGGTCGGCTCGCGTTGCGCGGCGACGTTCATCCGCTCGAGGCGCCCGTGCTTGTCGTAAATCGCCGCGGCCTCGGGGATCTGATCGAGGATGGCCTTGACCTTGGCCATCTCGCGGACGGCGTGGTTGTGCAGCAACGTGTTGTTCAGCGCGAGCGTCGCGTAGCGGCCGATCTCGCCGAACAGGGTGATCTCTTCTTCCGTCCACTCACGGTCGCTGTCGCGCTGATGGAGGCCGAAGGCCCACGGCTCGTCTTCGCGCGGACGCAGCACCTGCATCAGCGCGGAGCGGATCTCGAAACGTTGCGCGAGCTCGGGGTCGAGCTCCGGATCGCCGACGCGCACGAGGATCGGCCGCGGCGACTCCATCGCCCTGCGGATGAGCCCCTGCGACAGCGCCAGCGACACCGGACCTTTGTCGGCCAGTTCCGGTTCCGCGCCCGACCCGGAGGTGGCGAACGCCACCTTCGCGAACTCGGCCTGCTCGTTGATCGGGTGCAGCATCCACGCGCGGTCCGCGCCGAGCTCGTCGCGCGTCACGGTGACGATGCGGCGCAGCACCTCGCGCAGCTCCAGCGTCCCGGTGAACGACTCGAGGATGCTGGAGAGAAAACGATAGCGCTCCTCCGACGTGAACTTCAGGCGGTCCGGCGGCGTCGGCTCGAGATAGCGCACCATCAGATTGCGAATCACCGCGTCGTCGTGCGTGAGGTCCGGCAGCTCGAGCACGCGCGCCATCGGCTGCTTGCTCTCCGCGGCGTCGCGGAGACGGCGCCACGTCGACTCGCCGCTGACCGCGATCAGACGGAAACGATGCTGGTCCAGCAGGTCCACTGCTTCCTGCTCCGACCCCGTCACGAAGGGCGTAAAGCGGAGAGACCGCGCCACCTCCGCGGGCGTGCGCGCAGCATGCTCCGTGGCGACGATGAGGACCTGATCCGGCATGAACGTCGGCGAGCATGCTAACAGCACTCGCTGTCAGAATGGCCCTCATGAAACGCTCCTTCGACGACCTCGTCCAGCTCATGACCCGCCTTCGCGGACCCGGCGGTTGCCCGTGGGATGCGAAGCAGACCTTGCCCGATCTGAAGCCGTACGTCATCGAGGAAGCGTATGAGGTCGTGGACGCCATCGACCGCGACGACCGCGCCGCGCTGCTCGAGGAGATCGGCGACATGCTGCTCGAAGCGGTCTTCGTCGCGGAGATCACGCGCGAGGAAGGGACGTTCGACATCTACGACTCGATCACCGCCATCCACGACAAGCTCGTGCGCCGTCATCCGCACGTCTTCGGCGACGTGGAGGCGAAGGACGCGGAGCAGGTGCTCACGAACTGGGAGAAGCTCAAACAGGCGGAAAGACAGGCGGAGAACAAGAGCCTCCTGGCCGGCGTGCCGCAGTCGATGCCCGCGCTCTTGAAAGCATCGCGGCTGACGGAGAAAGCGTCGCGCGTCGGCTTCGACTGGCGGCGCACCGAGGACGTGTTCGACAAGATCGACGAAGAGCTGGCCGAGCTCCGCGAGGCCGTCGCGTCGGGCGACACTGCGCACGTGCACGAGGAGATCGGCGACCTGCTCTTCACCATCGCCAACATCGCCCGCAAGGTGAACGTGAATCCGGAGGAAGCGCTGCAGTCGACGAACCGCAAGTTCATGAGCCGCTTCCAGTCGATGGAATCGCGCGCCCCGAATTTCGAGCAGCTCACTCTCGAGGAGATGGACAAACTGTGGGACGAGGCAAAGGCCGCAGAGCGCGCCTGATCATCATCGCGATCGTACTGATCGTCGCGATCCACGACTTCGCCGTACCGCACGGCCGCGGCTTCGCCGCCCGCGGTGCGCTCTTCGTCATCGACGAATACCGCGCCCACGTCTCCCCGCGCCTGCGCGGCCGCGTCACCTGCCGCTTCGAGCCGACGTGCTCCGCCTACGGGCGGGCGGCGATCGCCAGGTACGGGTTCGGGAAGGGGGGCGCGAAGACGGCCTGGAGGATCGCGCGGTGCGGGCCGTGGACGGCTGCGGGGACCGTCGACGAACCCTGAGCGAAGCGAAGGGTCCCGCACACAAACCCTGAGCGAAGCGAAGGGTCAACGGAGCCCTCACGAAGAGCGACCCAACGTGCGTAGCGTCATCCACCGTGTCATCCCGAGCGTCGAGTCGAGGGACCTGCGCGGGAGGGGGCGCGCAGCCTGAGCCCGAGGACGAGTGTCGCAGCCCCGCCCACCCAGGTCCCTCGACTCACGCTCGGGATGACAGTCCAATGGCCTTAACTTAGCGCGAGCGAAAACCCCTCATCCGCCTTCGGCACCTTCTCCCCTCACGAGGGGAGAAGGGCAACAAATGGAGCGTCTGGCGAGAGCCATGTTTGTTGCCCCTCTCCCCGCGGTGAGCGGAGAGAGGGTGCCCGAAGGGCGGGTGAGGGGTCGTGCAAATTGCGCTAAGTTAAGGCCATTGACCCTAACCCTCTCCCCGTGCGCGGGGAGAGGGGACTGAGTTCAGCGCAAGCTCGCCAGCGCCCTTCTCGCGGTTGCAATGTCCTCCGCGTACCGGGCCGGCGGGGCGGTGTTCACGAACTGCGTCAGCGCTTTGCGCGCTTCGTCGCGGCGGCCGGCGCGGCCGGCGACCATGCCCAGGTTGAAGAGCGCGTCGTACTGGCGCGGGTCGAGGGCGACGGCGCGCTGCCAGGCGTCGACGGCGCGGGGGAAATCGTTACGGCGCGCGAACACGACGCCGAGGGTGTTCAGGGCGCGGGGCAGTTTCGGATTGAGCTCGAGGGCGCGGGTGAGGTTCTGTCCGGCCGCGTCGACATTGCCGGCGCGCAGCGCCACGATGCCGAGGTTCTGGAACGCGAGGGCATTCCGTGGATCGAGCTGCAGCGCGCGCTGGAACTGCTGCACGGCCTCGCGCGGGCGTCCGAGGTCGGCCAGGGCGATGCCGTACGCGTTGAGCAGCGCGGGATCGTTGGTGGCGGCGAATGCGGCCAGCAGGCGCACCGCTTCGGCGGCCTCCCCTTTCTCGCTGAGCATCAGCCCGAGGCGCTTCTTCATCGCGTCGCTGGCGGTGCCCGCGGCGACAGCCTCGCGCAACACCTCCTCGGCCTGCGCGCCGTGCTCGGTCTGCTGCAGCACGCGCGCGAGGAGGTCCCTGGCCAGCGACATCTCGGGCCGCTCGCGCGCGAGTTTCTCCGCGACGGCAACGGCCTCGTCCCACTCCCCCTTGCGATGGTGCTCGATGGCGGCGTTGAGGCGCGCGTAGTAGGTCACGAGATTCTTCGGATCGTCGTCGGCGGTGTAGGTCTTCTTCGCCGCGGCGGTGCCGGTGAGATAGCCGAGGCTCATCAGCTTCTTCGCTTCGTCCGGCGTGACGTTGCGGTCGTTGTTCTGAGTCGCAGGCGGCGCGGCCGACGCGAGCAGGCCGCGGATGCGCGTCGTCATGCGACGGTTCTCGTCGAGGAGGTTCTTCTTCTCGGCCGGATCCTTGCCGAGGTCGTACAGCTCCGCGAGCGGCAGGTCGATGTACTTGTGACCGTCGTGGATCATACCGACCAGCGGCGCCCAGCCGAGGTTGAGCGTGCCCCAGAGCGCCTCAAAGTACGTGTCGCGTGGCGCTTTCAGACTGAGGAGCGATTCGCCCGTCAGCTCGGCCGGCTTCTCGATGCCGAGCCGCGCGAGGAGCGTCGGGACGATGTCCGTGTGACGGACGAATGCCTGCTCGCGGCGCGGCGCGATGCGGTTCTTCTCGTAGAGAATCAGCGGCACGTGCAGCGTCTCCTCGTACGCGAAGAGGCCGTGCGTCATTTCGCCGTGCTCCCCCTGCCCTTCCCCGTGATCGGCGGTGACGATGACCAGCGTCTCCGGACGTGCTTCGAGGATCGGCCGCAGGAACCGGCCGAGCGCGTCGTCCGTCGCCGCCACTTCACCGTAGTACGGCACATCGGGATACTGCTCCTTGAACGGCGAGGGCGGCTCGTACGGCGCGTGCGGGTCGTAGACGTGCACCCACAGGAACTTCTTCTTCTCCCCCACCGAGTCCCACCACGCCCGCGCCGCCCCCAGCACTTCGGTCGCGGAGCGCTCCGGCACGTCGAAATCTGACGCACCCGCGGACTTGCCGTATGCGTCGTCGTAGACGTCAAAGTCGGCGTCCAGTCCAAAGTGCGAGTCGAGGGGATACGCGGCCACGAACGCGCCCGCGGCGTAGCCACGCTCGCGCAGCACGGCGGCGACGGTCCGCTTCTTGGCCGCGGCCTCGACCTGCTTCGGCTTGTTGTCGAGCGTGAAGCCGGCGTTGTCGCGCACGCCGTGCTGATACGGCAGCAGGCCGGTGAGGATGTTGGTGTGCGAGGGCAGCGTCACGACGTTGTGCGCGTGCGCGTTTTCGAAATAGATCCCCTGCGCCGCGAGCTCGTCGAGGAAGGGCGTCCTGACGTTGCTCCGGCCACTGAAGCTGATGCAGTCCGCGCGCAGCGTGTCGATGGTGACGAGGATGATGTCCGGGTCGCCGCCGGCGCGCTGCCGCAGAAAAAAAACCGCGGCGGCGACGATGAGGATCGCCGCCGCCGCGAACATGAGTAGGTTGCGTTTCTTCGGAGTCACTCGACGCGGAAGGGTACCGCGACCACGGACGGCTGCGCACCTTTCGGCGTGACGGTGAGCTGCAGCGTGTAATTGCCCGCGGCCATCTTCGCCGGCTTGAACTCGAGCAGCACCTTGGCCGCGCCCTCGGCGTCGGCGGGAGTGCGTCCGACCAGCGCCAGGGGCACGTTGGGGGAGCTGCTGCCGTCGGCGGCGATCACGGCCGGCGCGATCTGGAGATCTTCCGGCGGCATGTCGTGTACGAAGAGCGCGACACGGTACGCGCCGTCATTCTTCAGCGTCGGTCCGCTCGACGGAGCGAACGCGCGTCCCGCGGCCGTGAATGCAGCCGCGGCGTTCGCGCCCTTCCCCGGCTCGGCGACGTTGATCCAGCCGCTGCGATCGTTGACGAACACGGGCGGCAGGATGCTCGGACCACTCGTCGCCGGGACGTCGATGTCGGTGCGCAGGAAGCCGACGCGCCCCGTCTCCTCCACGCGCGCCAACGCTTTCACCGCGTACTTGCCCGCGGGGAGATTGAGCATGCCGACGTAGCGCATGCCGGACTTCGTGAGCTGGTCGCGGCTCTTGGCGAGGTCGAAGGTGATGCGCTGCTGCAGGTAGTCCTTGATCTGGTACTGGTCGTCGAAGGCGTAGACGAAGATCGACGCGGTGACGGAGTTGCCGGTGATCTTCTCCAGCAGACCGGCCCCCGGGATCTCGACGACGACCGGCAGCCGCGCGCCGCCGCTCCTGGCCGGCATCGGCATGGCCGCGACGGTGAACGGCACGTCGCGCACGTTCGCGTCGGTCATCATGATGTCGGCCAGCGAGAGGGTCTGCTCGAGCGCCGACGACCTCGCGGTCGACTCGTAATATCCCTGGCGGTGATTGACGCGCGCACCGCGCGCCTTCGGCACTTTGACTTTGATCTGGTGGAACTTGCCGGCCTTTTCGGCCTTCGTTTCGAACGCCAGGAGGTAGACCACTTCCTGCTGCTGGAGCAGTTTGGCGAAGGTCTCGCCGAGCTGGTTGCTGTTCTTGAAGACGGCGCCGCCGGTGGGGCGGGTGAGCATGAACAGTCCTTCGTTGGACGTTTTCTTCACCCCCGCGCTGGCGTCGACGTCGGTGCGCAGTCCCTTGATGTCGATGGCGTGCAGGGTGACGTCGGAGCGGCGGAAGACTTCGGCCATCTGGTTGATCTCGGACGACGCGGTGGCGTTGCCGTAACGGTCGTCGCTGTCGACGTTCCAGATCTCGCCGCGCAGCACGGCGTCGTTCTGCTGCTGAGTGGCTTGCGCCGAAAGGTCCTGCCGTCCCTGCACGAGCTTCGGATCGAATCCCTCGGACAACAGGATGATCTGCTTCTGCCCGCGCAGCGAGTCGAGCATGCGCGCGACGGTGCCGAACTGCGTGAGCTGCTTGCGCAGCCGGCCGCGCATCTCTTCGTCGTTGGCGCGCGCCGTCTCCCGGTCATACTCGAAGAGACGCTCCAGCGCGAGCTCGGCGCCGGTCTCGTCCCCGCCCTGGCCGCGCGGCCCGCCCGGCTGCGTCACGCCGCGGTCCGGAGGAGCGACGCGCAGCGGGTCGGCGACTTTGAAGTAGTCCTTCTGACCGAGCGTGGCGATGGCGTGAGCGAGCGTGTTGCGGTCGCTGGTGAAGCTGGTCACGACCTGCAGTCCGTGCTCGACGCTGAAGGTCGCCACGGCAGCGAGATCGCGCCGGCCGATCTGCGACGAGACGAACTCCCGCGCCGCGACCTGGGCCCGCCCCAGCGAGACGGGCGAGGCGTTGGCGAGGTCGAAGAGGAGGAGGAAGTTGCGGTACGCCGCGGGAGGCAGCGGCGTGGCGTTGTCCTCGACCGAGGCGCGGTTCATGTTGATGACTTCGAAGCCGACCAGGTTGACCTTCTTCCCGTCGTCGGTGACTTCGAAGTCCTCTTTCGTCAGCCCGGCCACGGACTTGCCGTCACGGCCGACGACCGTGACCGGCACTTCGATGACCGTGACCTGGAGGGACTCGGTGAATTGCTGGGCAAAACCGATCGCGGAGAGGGTCGCGAGAACGACTCCGCAAAACAGCGCGCGCTTCTTCATGGAAGACGCTCCTTCTGGTTGATGACTGATTGTGTGACGGAAACCGGTCCAGATGCGTTGCAGTTTGGAAACGTAGGGCGTGGCTTCAGCCCGCCCACCC
>DASVSV010000152.1:0-7221 GCA_036387915.1 Thermoanaerobaculia bacterium | reverse complement strand
TCCATTTGTTGCCCTTCTCCCCTCGTGAGGGGAGAAGGTGCCGAAGGCGGATGAGGGGTTTTCGCTCGCGCTAAGTTAAGGCCATTGGGATGACAGCGGACCGTCAGAGCGCCGCGACCGCGTCGAGTAACCGCCGCACTTCGTCCCCGCTCGTGTAGCACGCGCAGCCGACGCGGACGAGACTCTCCACCTCGTACCGCTGGCAGACCGTCGCGGCGTAGAAGTCTCCGCTGCTGACGAAGAGGCCTTTGGCGGCGAGGGCGCGGGAGACGTCGTCGCAGTTCAGGCCGTCGACGACGAAGGAGAGCGTAGGTGTACGCGGCTGCGAGGGCGGTGGGCCGTAGACGCGCACGTTGGGGAGCGCGGTCAGTCCGTCCCACATCATCGTCAGCAGTCGCAGCCCTTCGGCGTGCGCGTAGTGATAGAAGCCGGCCAGCGACTCGCGGCGCGACGCGGCCGGGCGGATGCTGGCCAGGAAGTCGATCGTGGCCAGGATGCCGGCGATGCCCTCGTGGTTCTGCGTCCCGGTCTCGGCGCGATCCGGCGCGTGGTCGGGCGCCGGGGCGAGCTTGGGGAACGGAAACGTGTCCAGCAGCTCGTGCCGCCCGTACAGGATTCCCGCGTGCGGTCCGTAGAACTTGTACGACGAACAGGCCAGGAAATCGCAGCCGATGGCCTTCACATCGACCAGCTCGTGCGGCGTGAAATGAACGGCGTCGACGAACGTCAGCACGCCGGCGTCCTTCGCGATCTTCACGATGCGGCGGAGGTCGTTGATCGTGCCGATGGCGTTCGACGCGCCGCCGACCGCGATCAGTTTCGTCTTGTCACTGACCAGCGAGGCGAGGTGCTCGTAGTCGAGCTGGCCCGTGTCGCAGATCATGGCCGCGGTGCGGAGCACGATGCCGCGGTCGACGGCCAGCGCCTGCCACGGTGCGATGTTGGCGTGGTGGTCGAGCTCCGTGACGATGATCTCGTCGCCCTCGTTCCACATCCGCCCGAGGGTGCGCGAGAGGTGGAAGGTCAGCGTGGTCATGTTGTTGCCGAACACGATCTCGTCCGGCCGTGCGTTCAGCAGGTCCGCCGCCGCCTGGCGCGCGCTGGCGATGATGGCGTCGGTCTCCTCGCTGGTCGGATACGCCCAGTGCGTGTTGGCGTTGTGGTGCAGCAGGTAATCGCTCATCGCGTCGGCCACGACGCGCGGCACCTGCGTCCCGCCGGGCGCGTCGAAATACGCGACCGGATGGCCGTTGTGGGTGCGCTGCAGTGCGGGAAAGTGGGAGCGGATCTCGTCGATGTTCATCGTCATTCTTCTGATGGAGGCTCCCCGAGCATCGAAGCCTTCCGATGCCGGAACCAGCCGGTGGCGAGCATGGCCGGGAGCAGCGTGATCGAAGCCAGACAACTGAGCGCGATGCCGACCACCGCGGCGATGCCGACCGAGCGCACGCCCGGATAGTGCGAGAGCGCGAACGAGGCGAAGCCGACGATCGACATCAGCGCCGCCAGCACGACCGCGCGTCCTGTTTCCGAGGCGTTCTCGGGGAAGTGGCTCGGCGACTCGTCGTAGCGCTGCAGCATGTACACCGCGTAGTCGGTGGCGGTGCCGACCAGCATCAGCCCGACGAAGACGTTCATGAAGTTGAACTCGATGTCCATCGTGGCCATGAAGCCGAGCATGCACGCGCAGCCGGCGATGAACGGCACGAAGACGAGGCACGCGCGCGTGAACGAGCGGAAGCCGATCCAGAGCAGTCCGAACACGAGCACGAAACCGAGCGTGCTGGCGCGCAGCGCGTCCGCATGCGTGATGGTGCGTAGCGTCTGCGACACGAGGTTCACGCCGGTCAGCACCCCCTCGGGATGCTTGCGGCGGAACTCCTGCAGCTCTTCCGGCAGGAAGCGCGGCCACGTGCCGGTCGTCGGATAGACGTAGACGATCGACATGTAGCCGTGGCGCGTTTTCTTCATGAAGCGCTGAACGCTTTCGGCCAGGCCGAGGCGCTCGAGGGTCTGCATCGTGACCGGCTCCCGCTGCGCCAGGGCCTGCCGGTAGAGCGGCAGGATCTCGTCGAACGCGTTTTCGCGGAAGCCGTTCTCGACCAGCGCCGCGCGGAACGTGCGCTCGATGCGTGCGAAGTCGAACTCGCCGTTCTGCGCGCCGGCCGCGAGGCGGTCGATGACCTGGCGCTGGTGTCCTTCGCTGGGGAGGAAGGTGGTGATCGACTGATACGAGCCGATCACTTTCTGCTTCGCAATCCGATCGAGATCCGGCATCGCCGCCTCGGTCTTCGCGATCGCTTCCGCGGCCGTCGCCCCGCGCACGCCGTACATCATGAACTCGAACGACTGGCCGAACTTGTTCGTCACCACGTCCTGCAGCCGGATGCCCTCGTTCCCTTTCGAGCGGAGGTTCTGGATGCTGTCGCTGAAGCGGACACCGGTCGCGAAGAAGCCGGCGATGGCCACCACGATCACCCAGGCAATCATCACCGCGCGCGGCCGGCGCAGGCTCGCGCGTACGATGCGCCCCGAGCCGAAGGCGTGCACGTAGAGTTTGCGGTTCGTGGTGCGGCGGCGCTCGACCACGATCAGCAGCGCCGGGAAGACGAATACGACGCAGAGCAGGAAGACCATGATGCCGCTGCCGGTCAGGAACCCCAGCTCGGTCATCCCTTTGAAGTCTGTGGCCAGGAACGCGTAGAACGTGGCGGCGGTGGTGAGCGCGCCGACGACGACACCCGGCAGTCCATGCCGCATCACCGTGCGCACCGCCTCGATCACGTCCGCGCCGCGATTGCGCTCGTCGACGTAGCGCTCGTAGAGCACGGTCAGAAAGTCGACGCCGAGGCCGGCCAGGAGGGCGGCGAATCCGGTGCTGGCGGCGGAGAGCGTGCCGTAGACCATCGCTCCGATGCCGAAGGTGATGACGATGGCCATCATCATCGGCACGGACGCGTACAGCAGCGCGGACGGACGCCGGTACGCATAGAGGTAGATCAGCAGCACGCCCAGCATCGAGGAGATGCTGTTGATGGTCATGTCCCGCCGGATGATTTTCTCGTCCTCGGCGGCAATGGCGTACCCGCCGGTGTAGCCGAGTTTCGGCAGCGGCACGTTGGGATTGGCGGTGCGGAACTCGGCCAGAGCCTTGCCGGTGATGGCGCGCGTCTCGTTCATCACCACGCGGCTGAACGGGAGGTCCTGCGCCGCTTTCTTCGGCTTGGCGATGATGATCGCGGCGCTGTGATCGGCCGACACGTAATAGCCGCTGGAGAGGTCGACGTTCAGTCCGCCGCCCGCGCTCTGCATCTTCCCGAGGTACAGCGGCAGGAGGTTGAACGGGTCGAGCCGCACGATCTGCTTGACCATCGTCGACTGCGGCGTCTGCAGCAGCGTGCGCGAGCGCTCGACGGACGCGCGGATGCCGGCGTCGGAGAACTTCTCGGACAGCACGCCGAGCTGCGACGGATCGAGGACCAGCATCGCGTACGGCAGCACTTTGTCGACCAGCGTGAACGGATCGGGGATGCTCCACGTCGCGCTGTCGATGTTCTTCGACGCGCGCAAACCATTGCCGATGCCGTCGATGAGCGGACCATACGCCGCCGGATCGGAGCCTTTCGGAAACTCGAAGACGACGACGTGAAAGTCGAGCGTGCCGGTCTCGGTCAGCAGGTCGCGGAACTCGTTGACCTCACGATTGTTCTGCGGCACGAGCTTGAGCACGTCCGGGTCCAGCCGGAGCCGCGTGGCGATGAGCCCCGCCACCACCACCACCCCCAATGCCACCCCGAGAATGGTCCACGGGCGCCGTAGAAGGAGCTCCGTCACCCGTTCGATCCAACGTCCGATCACGGCGCGCATCTATACCACGGGGCCGGAGGGGGCAGGTCGCAGGGCGCAGGGGGCAGGAGAGGTGCCGCGGGCTGGTTACTGGTTGCTAGTTGCTGGTGCACTTCGGCTGAAGGCACTAGCAACTAGTAACCAGCAACAGCTGCGCCCCGTCGCCTGCGATCCGCTCCTGCTGCCCGCGCCCTGCTCCCTGCGCCCTCGTTTGGTATTCTCCGCCACCACATGGCCGAGCAATCCCTGCGTGACGTCCGAATCGAGAAACGGCAGCTCCTGGAGCGGGAGGGGCTGCAGGTGCATCCGGACCGCTTCGCGCGCACGCACACGTTGCGCGAAACGATGTCGCTGTCCGACGGGACGAAGGTGCGCACGGCCGGGCGCGTGGGGCAGCTCCGCAAGTTCGGCAAGCTGACGTTCGCCACCCTCGAGGACTTTGACGGTCACATTCAGATTGCGCTCGTGCGCGACGCGCTCGATGCCGACCCCGAGGTCTCGAAGAAAAAGTACGAGCTCTTCTCGAAGGGCGTCGACCGCTGGGATTTCCTCGGCGTCGAAGGGGAGATGTACCACACCGACAAGGGCGAGCTGACCATCCGCGTCCGCGAGTGGATCTTCCTCGGCAAGACGCTGCAGCCGCCGCCGAACAAGTACCAGGGCGTGAAGGACGTCGAGACCAACTGGCGCAAGCGCTACCTCGACCTCGTGTCGAACGAGGAGACGCGCGAGCGCTTCCGCATCCGCGCCAAGGCCACCACCGCGCTGCGCGACTTCCTCAACCAGCACGGCTTCATCGAAGTGGAGACGCCGATCCTCAACACGCAGCAGTCGGGCGCGCTGGCGCGGCCGTTCTACTCGCACCACAACGCGCTGGACATGGAGGTCGTGCTCCGCATCGCGCCGGAGACCTACCTCAAGCGCCTGATCGTCGGCGGCTACGACCGCGTCTACGAGTTCGCGCGCTGCTTCCGCAACGAAGGTCTGGCCGCGTCGCACCTCCAGGAATTCACGATGCTGGAGTTCTACGCGTCGTACTGGAACTACGAAGACAACATGACCTTCACCGAGGACCTGCTGCGCCACGCCATCCAGCAGTCGGTGGGGACGCTGCAGATCGAGCGCGGCGGCAAGACCATCGACTTCGCGCAGCCGTGGCCGCGCCGCCGCCTGCGCGACGTGATCCTCGAGCACAGCGGCATCGACATCGACCAGCATCACGACGACGCGTCGCTGCGCAAGGCGATCTTCGCGGCCAAGGTGGAGCTGGACAATCCGGGAGCGGGACGCGGCTCGCTGATCGATCAGCTCTACAAGCGCACCGCACGCCCCACGCTCATCCAGCCGACCTTCATCGTCGGACACCCGGTCGACCTCTCGCCCCTCGCCCGCCGCAGCGACACGAACCCGGACGCGGTAGACCGCTTCCAACTCGTGGTCGACACGTGGGAAGTGATCAACGCCTACTCCGAGCTCGTCGACCCACTCGACCAGCGCCAGCGCTTCGAGGAACAGGCCGAGCTGCGCAAGAAGGGAGACGACGAAGCCATGCCCGCCGACGAGGACTACCTGACGGCGATGGAGTTCGGCATGCCGCCCATCTCCGGCTGGGGCATGGGCATCGACCGCTTCGTAGCCCTGCTGACCGAGGCCCCGAACCTGCGCGATGTGGTCTGGTTCCCGCTGATGAAGCCGGCCACGGATGAGGAGCAGGACGTCCAGGCGAGCAGTGGTCCAGTCGACGCGGTCGACACGGGACCACCTGACGACAGGAAGAGTTGACACGAGGATCCATCGTCCTGCGCCGACGAAGCGCCACGCGTGCGGATGCCCGCACGTCGTCCCGGTGGAGTCGGGGCGTCGTAGAATGAATGCCATGAACGAGCTCATTTTTCTCGTGGAAGAGGCCGCGGAGGGAGGCTATACGGCGCGGGCGCTGGGCGAGTCGATCTTCACCGAGGGCGACGATGTCGAGACCCTCGAAGAGAACGTACGTGACGCCGTGCGCTGCCATTTCGAGGAGGACACCATGCCGCGCATCGTCCGACTCCACTTCACCCGCGAGGCAGTGATCACCGTTTGAGGCTGCCGCGGGACCTCTCCGGGGAAGAACTGGCGCGGAGGCTCAGTCGCATCAGCTATACGGTCACTCGTCAGACCGGGAGCCACATGAGGCTCACCACCACGAACCCCGCCGAGCATCACATCACCATTCCTCGACACCCTGCTCTCCGAGTCGGCACGCTGGCGTCGATCCTCGATGATGTCGCCACGCACCTGAAGGTCACGCGTGAGGAGCTGCTGGCGAGGCTCTTCGCCTGACGTGGTCTGGTTCCGGCTTATGAAGCCGGCGACGGATGAGGAGCAGGAAGCGCCGCCGGCGACGGGGAAGGTTCATAGGCGCATAGGCTCATAGCCGCATAGAGGCAGTGGCCACGCGTCTATCAGACTGTGAGCCTATGAGACTGTGAGCCTATGAGACTGTGAGACTGTGAGACTGCAGGGAGTCACGAAAGACGCAGCGGTGAGCGACTCAGCTTCGATCGAGCTGCTTTCGCACCTCGACCACGATCGTCTCTGCATGCTCCAGCGCCAGCGCCGCTTCATCGGCACTGACGTGAAGATGGCCGCCATAGTCGCCAGTGATCCGTCGTGACGCAAGCGCGCTGAAAGCTTTGCCGAGTTCAGGAGACCACTGACCGGAGCGCACCAGATCGCGGTGAACGGCAGCTTCGAGGGCGGAGTGCTTTCGAAACGATCGTCCTTCACTGGCAAAGACGGCCGAGACGGCATAGAAAGCAGCGTAATAGGCCCTCGATGCGCAGGCGTCCGGGTCGGAAGCCTGAAGCAGACGGGCGCTGGCGAGAGCCCGGTCGGCGCGGGCGAGCCAATCCACCGCCTCTGGACTCAGAGACGCACCCCTTCCGCCTTCGCGTTGCGGTAGACCGCAAAATCTCCGCTTTCGAAGCTCCTGGCATGGGCGGGCAGCGCGTGAATGGGTACGTCGATCTGGAGTTGGAAAGGATAGATCGCCTCCACGATCATCTCGATATCGCCATTGGCCGAGACGGGATCGTCGAGCAACACTAGCAGATCGATATCGCTGTCCTCCGCCGCGTCACCGCGTGCCCGCGAGCCAAAGAGCACGATTCCGCGCAGACGCTCCCCGAAGGCCGCTTCCAGGCGCGGACGAATCTCGCGGCGGAGCATCTCTACATCCATCCAGTGAGTATACGGTGGCCGCAGATCGGCAGCCATGATCGCGGACTGTGGCTCACCCTTGACCTCACACCAGCCCCCGCTCCTTGAACGCACGGAGTCGCTCGAGGTGGCACGAGGACGGTTCATACGTCCATAGGCTCATAGGCTCATAGG
>DASVSV010000151.1:0-2327 GCA_036387915.1 Thermoanaerobaculia bacterium | reverse complement strand
CGCACGGGGGGCGCGCGGCCGGCTCCACCAGGAGCAGAGCCCCTCGGCCGGCGCGTGGTCACCCCTCCCCTTTCCGGGCGATCGCCCGCGACCAGGAGCGATCGCCGGCGCGAGCTCGCGGAAGTGAGCAGCGGGCACTTTCAAGTGAGCAGCGATCGGAAACGCGCGACGCGCGAGCACTTAAAAGTGAGCGCGGCGCAAGTGCAACTGTCCTCAAGTTGAGATTAAAGTGAGGCGCGGTCACTTTCACTGTCCTCCAGACGAGAAGCAAGTGACCCGCGATCACTTTCACACGCCCGCGCGTCGAGTGAAAGTGACGCGCGGGCACTTAAAAGTGAAACGCAACGTCACCGCGCCTTGCGGTGAGGGCGCGAGCCAGACGGCGGCGCCGTGACGCCCGCCGATGCGGCGCGAGCGGCCTTCGCGCGGCGCCAGCTGCGGAAGCGACGAGCGAAACGGCGATCCCGCTCCGCGTACGCAAGAAGCGCCCGAATGAACGGCGAAGTCCAGCCGTCGTACGCAAGCGAGAGCGTAGCCACGAATTCGGGCTCGTGTGACGTTTGCTCCGCGCGGTCGAGAGCACGCACGGCGAGGACAGTGCTAAGTACGGCGTTGACGTCGAAGGAATCGCGCCGCCAGCGTCGCACCGGGTGATTCTGCGTACCGATCGGATCGGGCTTACCGAGCAGCGGCGGCACAGGGCACTTGCTGGCGCGCCAGGTGCGGAACCGTAGAGCGACGCGCTGCGCGCGTTCCATGTACAGCACCGTTGCTGCGATGAAGACCGAACCCCAACGCGGCCGGCCGTCCGTGAGTGCTTCGTGAACGAAGCTGGTAAACACGTCGTGCATGCGGGCGTCCGCCTTCGCGAGGTCGCGGAGCGCGAGGCCGGCATTGATGATGGCCGCGACGTCGACTGATTCCGCGGTGTTGCGGTAATGCTTCATGCGCGCCTCGCTGCGCGCTCCCGCTGCCGCGCCGCGACGAGCGGCGGCACCGCGACAAGCTGCCGACGACGCGCGGCGGACGGCGCGGATGACGCGGCAGGATCGGCGGCTGCCGTTGCGGGATCGGCGGAGGTGATGACCAGCCTCCCCTGCTCCGCGGCGATGTAGATGCGCGTTTTCGGTTTGAACCCAAGTTGCGCGAGCCACTGGCCGCGCAGGCGAAGGTAAGGGACCACCTTGTCATACTCGGTGACGGTGGCCGCAAACGTGGCTTCGCGGATACCGTCAGCGCGATGCCGACGAGCGGGCGGCAGCGGCGCAGCGGCAAGCGCGGCCTCGCGGCGCATGTCGCGCAGCTCGCGCCGGCGCTGTGCAGGCGTGGGGAGCGTGCAGGGCACGTGCGGCGGACGAGGGCCAAAGATCTCGTCGAAGTTCACCGTGTAAACGCCCCGGTCAGGATCGCCGCCGACAGCGGCGCGGCGCGGCGCAAGCGGGTCACCAGAGACGGCTGCAACCGCGGCGGGAGCCGCAGACGAGTGCCGGACGGTGAACGGGGCAAGGTCGCGCACGTAGGAAAGCGTGGGGATCTGCGGCGGCGGCGTGAAAGGCGCGAGCGGGTCAAAGAGCCGCGCGTCGTCGCCTAGCGCTTCGACGATCTCGGCCTCGGCCCACTGCTCGCGTGCATGCAGGACGAGCTGTGCGTGGCTTACCCGCGGGACGTCCTCGGCCGAGTCCTCGAGCGTCACAGCGTGCCACTTGATCGCGGCGTTAACTGTGGATGCGTCCCACCCTAGAAGGATGGCGAAATCAAAGATCGTGACCGAGCTGCCTTCGTGTAGGAAGATGGCGCGGATGCGTTCGGCGGTGTCTGAATTCAGCATGGTGCGGCGTCTCCTTCTGTCCCTCGGAAGAGTAACGCAAAAGCGTCTGAACTTCAAGGATGCGAGGAGCCTTTGACGGAGCGCGCTGAACGTGTGGCGCAGGTGTTCGGCGAGCGGCTACGCGAGCTGAGAGACAAGCGCGGCGAAACGACGCGATCGCTCGCGGAGATCGCCGGCATGTCGTACACCTACGTCAACGACCTGGAGCGAGGCATCAAGACGCCAACGCTTGCGACGATCGTCCGGCTGGCCATCGCGCTACGGTGCAAGGTCACGGACCTGGTCAGCGCGTTCAACAAGCACGACCTCGAGACGCTGATCGCGAAGCGGAAGTAGGCCCCGCCGCAACGGCCGCGGGCCGGCTGGATGCGGCGGCCCGGCAGGCATGCCGCGGGCTGTTATCAGAGCGTGCCGGAACCCTGTGGACACACCCGAAAAGCGCCGATGCCACGCGCCAAAACGGCGAAAGATGTATGCGGCTACCGCATGGGAAAACAGG
>DASVSV010000150.1:0-6991 GCA_036387915.1 Thermoanaerobaculia bacterium | reverse complement strand
CGTCGTCTCTTTTTCGTGGCTCCAATCGTGATCCTGCTCCTCTGCGCGGGAGCCGCGTTCGCGCAGACGCCGCTCACGATCAACGAAGGCAACGCCGTCTACGCCGAGGGTGTGCCGTTCACGATCAGCGGCACGGCAATGCCGGCGAGCGTCATCACCGTCACGATTGAGAACGTCGGTAAGGGACAGACCACGGCGAACGAAGCCGGTCGCTGGGAGCTGGTCTGGACCGCGCCGATGAAGACCGGCACGTACGACCTCACCGTCACCGACGGCCGCACTACTGAAACGCAGCTCCTGCGCGTGCAGACCGGCAGCAACGTCGCGCGGCAGCCGGGCTTCGACGTCACGCCGCGCTACGGCGCGTTGCCGGAGCCGAATGCCGAGGCCGTGCAGGAGATGGTCGACCGGTGGCGCATCACGCCGCCGCCGTATGAGCTCGACGAAAAAGTGCAGGCCCGCAAAGTGCCGGGTGAGCTCGGCGAGCGCGGCGCGACGCTCGATCCGTACAACCAGAACCTCCTCAAGGGCGACCTGCCGATCTTCGGCACCGACCACTTCCTCGTCCTGACCGGCATCTCCGACACGCTCGTCGAATCGCGCCGCGTGCCGACGCCGTCGAACCCCAGCGCGGGACAGCCGCAGAGCTTCACGTTCTTCGGCGAGAACGATCAGGGCGTCTTCCTGCAGAGCCTCGTGTTGTCGGCGGATCTCTTCCAGGGCTTCACCGCGTTCCAGCCCGTGAAGCAGCGCGTGAAGGTCACGGCCATCGGCAACTTCAATCACGTGCGCGTCGAGGAGCCGGGCATCCTCAAGCCCGACGTGCGCCGCGGCGTCGAGCGTACCGACAGCCATTTCGCGCTGCAGGAGGTCTTCTACGAGCGCCTGCTGAAAGTGCTGACCGAGAACTACGACTTCATGTCGATCCGGGTCGGCTCCCAGCCGTTCACGAGCGACTTCCGCGGCTTCATCTTCTCCGACACGAACCTCGGCGTCCGTTTCTTCGGCAACTACGCGAACAACCGCTACCAGTACAACGCCGCCTTCTTCGAGCGCCTCGAGAAGGACACCAACAGCGGCCTCAATCGCCTGACCGAGTTCCGCGACCAGCGCGTGCTCATCGCCAACTTCTACGCCCAGGACTTCATGGGGAAGAAGGGCTACACGCAGCAGGTCAGCTTCCACGCCTTCCAGGACGACGCCACGCTGAAGTTCGACCGCAACGGCATCCTCGTGCGTCCCGCGCCGGTAGGCGACTTCACGCCGCACGAGATCAAGGCCTTCTACATCGGCCAGGCCGGCTTCGGCCACTTCGGCCGCATCAACGTCGACCACGCGCTCTACTACGTCTTCGGCAAGGACGAACTCAACCCGATCGCCGGACGCGATCCGCGTCTGCGTCCGGACGTCGAGGACGAGATCAACATCAGCGCGGGCCTGCTCGCGGTCGAAGTCTCGTTCGACAAGGACTGGCTCCGTCCGAAGATCGGCTTCCTCTACGCCACCGGCGACAGCAATCCGCGCGACCGTACCGGCACCGGCTTCGACTCGATCTTCGACAATCCCAACTTCGCCGGCGGCGGCTTCTCCTTCTTCAACCGCCTCGGCATCCGTCTGGCCGGCTCGGGCGTGGCGCTCGTGGAGCGCGGCAGTCTCTTCACCAGCCTCCGCGGCAGCAAGGACGAAGGGCAGCCGAACTACGTCAACCCCGGCGTGGCGCTGATCACGACCGGACTCGACGTCGAAGTGACGCCGCGCCTCAAGGCCATCTTCACCGGCAACTACATCCGGCTCGCCAACACGGAGCCGGTCGAGCAGATCCTCTTCCAGGGAGACATCGCCGAGGAGCTCGGATTCGACGTCAGCATGGGATTGCGGTACCGGCCGTTCCTCACCAACAACGTGGTGCTGGTCGGCGGCGCGGCGGTCTTCGTGCCGGGACAGGGCTTCAAGGACATCTATGAGAGTGGCGACCCGCTGTATCACGTCTTCACGAATCTGATCCTCCAGTTCTAGGGAGAATGATGCGCAAGGTACTGGTGCTGATCACAATCGTTCCTCTCGCCGCCGCGGCCGTGATGCTGGCGCAGACGGCAGAGGCACCCCCTCCATCGACGCAGATGGTGTCGGGCAACTCGCCGCTGCTGCGGCAGACGCAGGCGCAGGCCGATGCGAAGAGCACCGGCTGCCTCACGTGTCACAAGGGCATCGAGCCGATGCACGCCTCCGCGGCCGTGAAGCTGGGCTGCGTCGATTGCCATGGCGGCGATCCGAATGCGACCGACGTGGCCCGCGCGCACGTCGCCCCGCGCTTCCCCGACGTCTGGATGCGCAATGGCCGGCGCTCCTCCGCCAATCCCGAGCGGCTCTACACCCGCTCGATGAAAGAGTCCGCCGAGTACATCAAATTCGTGAATCCCGGCGACCTCCGCGTCGCGCAGGAAACGTGCGGCGGCTGCCATCAGGGGCAGGTCAACGCCGTGCCGCGCAGCACGATGACCACCAGCGCGGTCTTCTGGGCCGCCGCCCCATACGCCAACGGAATCCTCGGCCGCAAAGAAGGTCTCCTCGGCGAGAGCTACAACCGCGAAGGCAATCCGCAGGCACTGAAGCCCATCACGCCGCCGACGCCGTATCAGATCGCGCGCGGCGCGCTGCCGATCCTCGTCCCGATGCCGCAGTGGACCGTGATTCAGCCCGGCGAATACTTCCGCGCCTTCGAGCGCGGCGGCATCGCCAACAACCCGATCCCTCCCGAGATCGGCAACCCGAACGTGCTCGACGAGTCCGGACGTCCCGACATCCGTCTGTCGAACCGCGGACGCGGCACCGGCCTGCGCATCTCGCCGGCCGTCATCAACATTCACAAGACCCGCCTCAACGACCCGCACCTCTCGTACTTTGGGACGAACGAGCATCCCGGCGATTACCGCGCCTCGGGATGTTCCGGCTGCCACGTCGTCTACGCGAACGATCGCGATCCGCTGCACTCCGGCGGCTTCGCGGCGTACGGAAACACCGGCCTCTCCGCGTCAGGCGATCCGACCATCCCGAAGAACGAGAAGGGCCATCCGATCAAGCACCAGCTCACGCGCGCGGTGCCGACCAGCCAGTGCATGAGCTGCCACATGCACCAGCCCAATTCCTTCGTCAACACGTACCTCGGCTACATCATGTGGGACTACGAGTCCGACGCCGAGCTGCTCTGGCCGAAGGAGCAGAGGTATCCGACCGAGGCCGAGAAGGGCGCGGCGCTGGAACGGAATCCCGAGGGGGCCGCGGTGCGCGGATTGTGGAGCGACGTCGATTTCCTCGAGAAAGTCTCCGAGCTCAACTCGCAGGCCAAGCACACCCAGTTCGCCGACTATCACGGCCACGGCTGGAACTTCATGGCCGTCTTCAAGCGCGATCGGAAAGGCAACCTCCTCGACAAGGACGACAAGATCGTTCCGTTCGACGACGCGGAGAAATTCTCGAAGGCCGTGCACCTGCGCGACATCCATCTCGAGCGCGGCATGCACTGCGTCGACTGCCACTTCTCGCAGGACGAGCATGGCAACGGCCAGCTCTACGCCGAGTACGGCAACACCATCGAGATCGAGTGTCAGGACTGCCACGGCAACGCGCAGGGCTACACGAACCTGCGCACCTCCGGACCGGCCGCCCCGGTCGGCGGCAACGACCTGCGCTACGGCACCACGCCGTTCGGGCAGCGCCGCTTTGCCTGGTCGAACGGCAAGCTCTATCAGCGCTCGATGGTAAATCCGAAGCAGCAGTGGGAAGTGCTGCAGGTCAAGGACACCGTCACGCCGGGCCACGCGAAATTCAACCCGCGCTCGCATTACGCGAAGACCATCCAGAGCCCGGACGGCGGGCCGGCACACACCGACGCGAAGATGACCTGCTACGCCTGCCACACGTCCTGGATGACGTCGTGCTCCGGCTGCCATCTGCCGCAGGAGCAGAACGCGCAGACGGAGATGAATCACTACGAGGGCACCGTCACGCGCAACTACGCGTCGTACAACCCGCAGGTCATCCGCACCGACACCTTCATGCTCGGCGTGAACGGCACCGTCAAGGGGAAGAAATTCGCGCCGGTGCGCTCCTCGAGCGCGCTCGTGCTCAGCTCCACGAACGCCTTCCGCCAGCGCATCTACATCCAGCAGCCGCCGATCTCCGCGCCTGGCTACAGCAGCCAGGCCTTCAATCCGCACGTGCCGCACACGGTGCGCAGCCGCGAGACGCAGGGCTGCAACAGTTGCCACATCACCCAGGCCAACGACAACAACGCCTGGATGGCCCAGCTCCTCCTGCAGGGAACGAACTTCGTCAACTTCATCGGCCGCTACGTCTGGGTCGCCGCGGAAGAAGCGATCGAAGCCGTGGCGGTGACGGAGTGGGACGAGCCGCAGGCCGTCATCGGCTCCTCGCTGCACAAGACCGTCTATCCCGACTTTTACGCGAAGCATCAGAAGGGCGGGAAGAAGCTGAAGGAAGTGTACGAACATCCCTCCGAGGGGGCGCGCAGCATTCAGGTGCGCGGGGAGTGGGCGTTCGTGGCCATGGGGGAGGACGGCTTCTACGTCTACGACATCGCCAACATCGACAACAAAGACTTCTCCGAGCGCATCGTCACCGCGCCGGTCTCGCCCCTCGGACAGCGTACGTTCGTGAAGACGAAGTTCGCCAGCGCCGTGGCGCTGCCGACCACGATGCCCGTCGACCCGACGCGCAAGACCGCGCTGATTCCCGAGAACCAGGAGCAGCCGATGCATCCGCTGTATCGGTACGCGTACATCGCCGACCGCGAGGAAGGACTGATCCTCGTCGACGTCACCACGCTGACCGACGCGAATCCGGCGAACAACTTCTTCTCGCGCGCGCTGACGTTCAATCCTGACGGCGCGCTGGAAGGTGCGGAGTCGCTGTACGTCGCCGGACGCTGGGTGCTGGTCGGCGCGAAGGAAGGGCTGGTCATCGTCGACATCGACACGCCGCTGCAGCCGCGCATCGTCGGCACGGTGCCGGAGATCCACTCCGCGACGGGCATCGGCGTGCAGTTCCGCTACGCCTTCGCCACGGACAAGAAGGGGCTGCACACGATCGACATCACCGATCCGGCCAAGCCGCGGCTCGCGGCCACACTGCCCATCGAGGACGCGAAGAACGTCTACGTCGCCCGCACCTACGCGTACGTTGCGGCGGGACGCAACGGCGTCGTCATCGTGGACGTCGAGCGGCCGGAGAAACCGGTCGTCGACCAGACCATTACCGAGGACCTGCACGACGTGCATGACGTGAAAGTGGCGTCGACGAATGCCAGTTCGTTCGCGTACGTCGCGGACGGCGAAGAGGGGCTCAAGATCTTCCAGCTCACGTCGCCGCAGTGGACGCCGTGGTACGCCGGCTTCAGTCCGCGGCCGGTGCCGAAGCTCATCGCCAAGAAGAAGCTCGAAGGGCCCGCGTTGTCGATCTCGAAGGGGCTCGATCGCGATCGGGCCGTCGACGAGAGCGGCTACCAGGTCTCGGTGTTCAACCGCATCGGCGCGCGCCCGATGACCCTTCCGGAGATGCAGCGCCTCTTCCTGCGCGACGGAAAGATCTACACAGTCCGTGAGACTCCGAACGAGGTGAAGAAATGAAGCGCGTCGGTCTGCTCCTGTTCCTCTCCGCCGCGGTCGTGGTCGCGCAGACGCCGGCTACGCGGCCGCCCGCCACTCCGACCTCTCCGGTTGCGCTGACGCAGCCGCAGGCCTCCGAGACGCCGGGCCGCTACGTCGGCGTGGCCTCGTGCGCGAACGCCGGCTGCCACGGCAGCACGCAGCCGCTGAATACCACCAGCGTGCTGCAGAACGAGTACTACACGTGGCTGAACAACGACCGCCACGCCGGCGCGTACAACGTCCTGTTCAACGAGCGCAGCGCGCGCATCGCCAAGAACATGCGTCTGAAAAAACGCGCGTACGAAGAGGCGGTCTGCCTCGACTGCCACACCACGAACATTCCCGCCAGCGCCGTCTCCGGCGCCGTCGATCCCGAGGACGGCGTGCAGTGCGAGGTGTGCCACGGCCCCGCCAGCGGCTGGCGCAACGAGCACACCGAAGAAGGGTGGACGCACGAGCAGAGCGTGGCCCGCGGCATGATCGACCTGCGCAGCCTCAACGCGCGGGGCACCGTCTGCGCCGGCTGCCACATCGGCAACGCGAAGAAGGAAGTGGACCACGAGCTGATCGCGTCCGGCCATCCCATTCTCGCGTTCGAGCTGGACAACTACACCGCCTCGATGCCGCCGCACTGGCTGCTCAAGGACGCCAACCGTGACACGCACGGCCTCCGCGCCTGGGCCGTCGGCCAGGTGGTCGGCTTCCGCGAGTACCTCGACAACCTCTCCCGCCACGCCCGCGGCGCGGAATGGCCCGAGTTCTCCGACATGAGCTGCTTCAACTGCCACCACGACCTCAAGGACAGCACCTGGCGGCAGGAGCGCGGCTGGCCCGACCGCGCCGGCCTCCCGGCCTGGAGCCCGCAACGCTGGGCCGTCCTGCGCCTCGTCCTCGACCGCGTCTCCCCCGGCGCGCGCAACGAGCTCGACCCGCTGGTCTCGCAGATCGGCCGCGAAGTCGCGCGCATGAACAACCCCGGCAACGTCGCCTCCACCGCCGACCGCGCCAAAGCGATCGTCACCCCGCTCGTCGCCCGCGTCGAAGCCGCCCGCTGGACCGACGCCGACGTCCGAACGTTGATGACGACGATCACCAACGACCGCGAAGTCGTCTACGACGTCCTCACCGCCGAACAAGCCGCCCTGGCCCTGCAAAGCCTGGCCAGCATCCGCACCCGCCGCGACCCCAAACTCCTCCGCGGCGAAATGACCCGCACCATCGACGCCCTCTTCGACGAGCTGAAAAGCCGCGACGACTACCAACCCGCCCGCTTCGCGACCCGTTTGGCGGCGGTGCGCAACGCGCTGTAGCGCGGCGGGGGGGGG
>DASVSV010000149.1:0-15403 GCA_036387915.1 Thermoanaerobaculia bacterium | reverse complement strand
CCCCACCCGCCCAGGTCCCTCGACTCACGCTCGGGATGACAAACGGTGTGAGCTCGTTCCCGTGGAGAGTGCTGCTCGAGGGAGGACGCGCATGAATCCGAAAGTGACGACGGCCATCGCCGCCGGCGTTGCGCTCCTGTTACTGCTCTTCGTCTTGTCTCGCAGACGCGGGTCGGCCGGTCCGCGCATCGCCGTAACGCCGCAGCACCGCACTCTCGCCGCGGAACTGCGCCGCGACGTGATCGCGCTCTGCGCGAACGGCTCGCGCAACATGTTCGAGACCGAGCAACTCGACGCCGCCGCAAAGTACGTCGAGCAATCCCTCGGCCGCGTCGAACGCCAGACGTTCGTCCTCGAGGAGATCCAGGTCGCGAACCTCATCCACGAGATTCGCGGCACCACGCGGCCGAATGAGATCGTCGTGATCGGCGCGCATTACGACTCCGTCGAAACCACGCCCGGCGCGGACGACAACGCCAGCGGCACCGCGGGACTGCTCGCGCTGGCGCGGCATTTCGCGAATGCGAAGCCGGCGCGCACGCTGCGCTTCGTGGCCTTCGTCAACGAAGAGCCGCCGCACTTTCAGACGCAGGCGATGGGCTCATGGCGCTACGCGAAGCGCTGCCGCGAGCGGAAAGAAAACGTCGTGGCGATGCTGAGTCTGGAGATGCTCGGGTACTACCGCGACGAGCGCGGCTCGCAGCAATACCCGCCGCCGCTGGCCGCGCTTTATCCCGACACCGCGAACTTCATCGCCTTCGCCGGGAACATCAAATCGCGCGCGCTGGTGAAGCAGACCGTGGCCGCGTTCCGCGCGCGCACGAAGTTCCCGGCCGAGGCGGCCGTGCTGCCGGAGCTGATCCCGCAGGCGGGGTGGTCGGATCAATGGTCCTTCTGGCAGTTCGGCTATCCGGCGCTGATGGTCACGGACACGGCCCTCTTCCGCAATCCGCACTACCACGGCCCGAGCGACAAGCCCGACACGCTCGACTACGAACGGATGGCGATGGTGGTCGAGGGGCTGATCGGCGTGGTCGAAGAGCTCACGAAGTAGCGTAGGCGCAAGCTCTCCCACTTTCAGCAATTGCGCGAAGCGCAAATCGCTTGTCATCCCGAGAGTCGAGTCGAGGGGCCTGGGTGGGCGGTGGCGCGCTACCCGTGCGATGGACGCGCCGCGCGCCCCCCACCCACCCAGGTCCCTCGACTCACGCTCGGCATGACAAGCTAGGCCACCTCGTCCCAGATGCGCACGTCCTTCGACTCCTTGAGGAAGAGCGAGCCGACGACGAAGGTCACCAGGGCCACGATGATCGGGTACCAGAGTCCCGCGTAGATGTGGCCCGTGCGCGTGGTCAGCGCGGTTGCGATCAGAGGCGTGAAGCCGCCGAACCAGCCGTTGCCGAGGTGGTACGGCAGCGAGAGCGAGGTGTAGCGGATCTTGGCGGGGAACGCCTCGACGAGGAACGCGGCGATGGGGCCGTAGACCATGGTCACGAAGATGACCTGGATGAAGATGAGCAGCGTCATCAGCACCGGCTGCAGCGGCTCGGACGCGGCTTTCATCCCCTGATAAATCGGGTAGTACGACAGCGCGGCGATGAGATTGCCGGCCATCATCACTTTCTTGCGGCCGATGCGGTCGGAGAGCGCGCCGAAGACGATGAAGAACGGCGTGCCGAGGGCCAGGGCGACGGCGACGATGATGTTCGCCTTCACGAAATCGACCTTCAGGACGGTCTGCAGAAAGATGAGCGCGTAGAACTGCCCCGTGTACCAGACCACGGCCTGTCCCGCGGCCGCGCCGAAGAGCACGAGCAGGATCACGCGCCAGTTGGCGCGGTTGCCGAGGGAGTCGCGCAGCGGCGTCTTGGAAGTTTTGCCGGCGTCCTTGAGCTGCGTGAAGAGCGGGGACTCGCGCAGCTTCAGACGAATGTAGAGCGACATGCCGACGAGCAGGATCGACATGAGGTACGGGATGCGCCAGCCCCAGGTTTTGAAATCGAGCTCGGACATCGACGTGCGGACGATCAGGATCACGCCGAGTGACACGAATAGTCCGAGGGTGGCGGTGGTCTGGATGAAGCTGGTGTAGAAGCCGCGGCGTTTATCCGGCACATGTTCGGCGACGTACACCGCCGCGCCGCCGTACTCGCCGCCGAGCGCCAGTCCCTGCAGCAGGCGCAGGATGACGAGCAGGATCGGCGCGAGCATCCCCACCTGCTCGTACGTCGGCAGCAACCCGATCACGAAGGTCGCGCCGCCCATGATCAGCAGCGTGATCAGGAACGCGTACTTGCGCCCGACCAGGTCGCCCACACGCCCGAACACGATCGCGCCGAACGGACGGACGGCAAACCCTGTCGCGAAGGTCGCCAGTGTCAGCAACACGCCCGCGGTCGGATTCTCCTTCGGGAAGAAGAGGCCGGACATGACCGCGAACAAACTCCCGAAGATGTAGAAGTCGTACCACTCGATCATCGTCCCGGCCGCGGAGGCACCGATGACTTTCCAGACAGGATAGGGCGCACGCTCGTCACTGGTCTGCATGGCGCGGCATTATCGCTAATGAGAGGAAAGAGGAAGGAGGAAAGAGGAAAGAGAGGCGGTGGCGCGGTCCAGCGTGCGGCGGGCGGCCTCTTTTCTCTTTCCTCTTTTCTCTTTCCTCCAAATGGAAAATGGCCCCTTCTCCCACCCACGGGAGAAGGGGCCTGGCGACAGGGGAGAGAGAGAGGCGGAGAGAAGCGGGGCCTGCGTCCGCTTACCGTTTGGCTGCGACCATGACCGCGCCTTTCGGGGCGGCCGGGGTCAGCGCGGCCACGAGTTTCGCGTCGTGGCCGTAGATGTCGTCGTAAAAGTGCACGTCGCCGTTCTGCTGCGCGACGACCGTGTGGTACGTGATCTTGACCGTGATCGGCTTGGCGAGATTGACGTACACGTCGTCGCGCTTGCCCGTCATGGCGGCCTTGATCTTCTCGCCGGTCCATTCCGGCTTCTCGCGCAGCACCCACTCCGCCAGCGCGGCCGGGTCTTCGACGCGCACGCAGCCGTGGCTGAAATCGCGGCGGGCGCGGGCGAAGAGTGACTGCTGCGGGGTCGAGTGCAGGTAGACGTTGTTGTCGTTGGGGAAGAGGAACTTCACCAGGCCGAGGGCGTTCGAGGTGCCGGGCTTCTGACGGACGCGGAGCGAGCCGTTCTTCACCGCACGCACCGTGTCGGCGTTGATGCCCACCACGCGGCCGGCATCGTTGACCACTTCATAGTTGTGCGACGCGGCGTACGACGAGGTCAGCTTCGGCGCGATCTCGCGGCGCTGGATGCTCGGCGGCACGTTCCAGTAGGGGCGGAAGACGACGTGCTTGAGGTCACCGTCGAAGACGGGGGTCTTGCTGCCCGCGGCCTTGCCGACCACGACGCGCATCTCCAGTTCCGTTGCACCGATCGCGCGGAGCTTGAACTCGGGGATGTTCACCACGATGGCCGGCGCCTCGATGACCGGCGTCCAGCGGACGCGCTCCAGCGCGAGCTCGAGCTGCTGCACGCGCTTCGAAGCGGGGACGTTGAGCTGCGCGAACGTGCCTTTGGCGATGACGCCGTCGGCATCGAGGCCGTGGCGCGACTGGAAGTGCTTCACCGCGTCGACGATCGCACCGTCGTACTTTGTGCCTTCGACCTTTGCGTTGCCGGCAAGGTCGCCGTAGAGGCGGAGCTTCGCCGCGAGCTGCGGCAGCGCGGCGTAGTCGTCGCCCTTCGTGAGTTTCGTCACCGCGGGCAGCGCGTCGGCGTCGGCGTTCGCGATGCGGCGGTAGCTCGCCAGCGCGGCCACGAGGCGGCGGTACTCGGCGGTCTGCGGCTCGACGGACGCGATCGCGGCCGCGGCGTCGCCGGTGGCTACGCGGTTGACGAATGCCGGAGCGTTGAACGAGTCGCGCGTGCCCTGCGGGTTCGCACGGCCGGCGCGGAGGTCGTTCGTGTAGCGGACCAGCGTCGCGGTCACGGCGTGGTCGAAGCGCGCCTGCGCGGCGTCGCTGGTGAGGTCGGAGACGCGGGCGGTCCACTGACCGGCGCCGTAGTCGAGCGAGCGGAGGCCCCTGGTCTCGGCGGACTCGAACAGCGCGATCACCGCGGTGGCCTGCGCCGTCGGGCGGCCGTTGCGCGTCCAGGCCAGGCGGTAGCCGGCCGGCGCGTAGAAGTTGCGGACGTCGATGCGCGCCGCGGAGCTGTCCGAGGCGACCAGCGTCTGGAGCGCGCGCGCCGCCGGGGTGGCCGGGACGACGTCGACCGTCTGCGCGGTGAGGTTGATCGTGGTCAGAACTGCAATCAGGAGGACCGTGAGCCGTTTCATGTCCCACAACTTAGAAACGGATAGCGGCAGAAGTGTGGCGGGATCCGAGAGAGATTATGGGGACTTGGTCCGCGACGTGACGCGCGTCACTTTTCCCAACCCTGAGCGAAGCGAAGGGTCAACGGAGCCCTCACGCTTGGCGTGCGATGGACGATGAGCGAGAGGGCTCCACTGACCCTTCGCTTCGCTCAGGGTGAAGTTGAAGTGCTGAGCGTCACCACCGTGATCTCCCCGCCCACGGCCAGACGCGTCGGTGGCCCCCAGTAGCCCGTGCCGCGGTTCACGTACAGCCACGTCCGTCCGACGCGGTGCAGTCCTTTGGCGATCGGCTGGAACTTGTGGATGAAGAGGTTGAAGGGGAAGAACTGGCCTCCGTGGGTGTGGCCGGAGAGCTGGAGGTGCGCGCCGAGCCGGCTCGCGGCCTCGGCGGTCTGGGGGCGATGGGAGAGCAGCACCGTCACCGCGTCCGCGGGGATGCCGGCCAGAGCGCGGTCGGGGTCCTGCGTGTGCGTGTAGCGGCCGACCGGGTCGGTCACGCCGGCGATGGCCAGGCGCGCGTTGCCGCGGGCGATCACGCGGTGCTCGTTCTTCAGGAAATCGAGCCCGAGGGATTGGAGGAGGGGGATCCACTCACTGGCTCGCCAGTAATACTCATGGTTGCCGGTGACGTAGAACACCCCGTCGCGCGTCTGCAGATCGCGCATCGGCTGCACTTCGTCGCGGAGGTCGTCCGCGTAGCCGTCGACGAGATCGCCGGTGATGGCCACGGCGTCCGGCTGCAGTGCATTCGTGCGCGCGACCAGCGACTCCACGAAGGCGCGGCGGATGGTCGGGCCGACGTGCACGTCGCTCCACTGCACGATGCGATAGCCCTCGAGCTCCGGCGGCAGGTCGTGGATCGGCACGCGCACGTGGCGCACGCGCGGGCAGCGCGCCTGCACGATGCCGACGACCGACAGCGCGCCGGCCACGGCGAGGATGGTCAGGCTGAGCGCGCGCGGGTCGAGCATCGGCAAGGTGTTCGCCATCGCCCAGCGCGTCAGCGCGTACGCGCCGCGCACCACGTCACCAATGAGCACCAGCACGAACATCGTCGACATCACCGCCAGGATGGCGTAGCCGCTCCAGTGCGCGGCGGAGCGGTGTCCGCGGATCAGCGGCAGCGCGGGCAGCAGCGCGGCGGCGAGGAGCAGCGTCCAGGCGAGAGCCGGGGCCATCCCCGCGGCAGCCGCGCCCGCCAGCAGCGGACGTCCGGCGTAGGCGAAGATCGAGAGCCACAGCGCCGTCATTACGACGATTCGCGTCTGCGACGCGAGGGCGATAGTTCGGATGCGGCGCTTCATGATCCCTAGGAAATCCCCACGATGAGCCTTGGAAACAGGGATGACAGTTCGACTTCTTCCGGTTATCTTGCGTTTCAGGTCCAAATCCAATGATGACTGCACGCCGACTCCTCGTCGCTATCTCTCTGTCCGTTTTTCTCGCGCCGGCGCTCCATGCCGCGACGTACGTCGTCCCTTCCGACGCGGAGCTGATCCAGCGCGCTGATGACATCGTCATCGCCACCGCCGTCAGCGTGACGTCGTTGCGCGACGCGCGCGGCAGCATCGTCACGCGCTCGACGCTGCTCGTGGAGGAGACGCTGAAAGGCGATCATGTCCGCGGACGCGAACTGGTCCTGACGGAGGCCGGCGGCGTCGTCGACGGCAAAGCGATGATGATCGCGGGAACGCCGCAATACACGCCGGGCGAGCGCTATCTCGTCTTCACCACGACGGACCGCAACCTGGAGCCGACCACGTACGGCCTCTCCCTCGGACAGTTCCAGCTGGTCGACCATCTCGCCGTGCGCGACACGATTCACGGCTTCAACCAGAACTTCGACGTCCACACCGAGCGCGCCCGCGACACGCAGCGCTTCCTCGGCTACATCCGCTCGACGGTCGCGCACCGTTACGCGCCGGCGGATTACTTCGTGGCCGACACGCGGACGCAGATTGCCGCGGAGGCGAAGATCGCCGCGAACGGGTTCACACGGTCGTCCTATCTCCTCGACGCCCAGGGCACTGGCTTCCGCTGGCTGGTCCCTTCGGCGAACTGGGTCCGCAAAGGCACGCAGACGGGCCTCGACGGACCGGGGGCGGTGACGGTCGGATTCGGACAGTGGAACAGCACCGCGTCTTCGATCGACTACGCCGACACCGGAGTCGACACCTCCGCCGGGTGGGGTGGCGGTCTCTATGACGACGACGGAGTGAACACGATTCTCTTCGATGATCCGGAGGGAGAAGTGGCCGCGCGCGGAGCAGCGGGCGTGGGTGCCGTCTTCGGGAATGACATCGTGTCCATCGACGGTGAGGAAGTGATTCAGATCGTCGAGGCCGATCTCGTGATCGCGAAGTCGATCCCGGGGCAGGCCTGCCTCAACGCCATCATGACCCACGAGCTCGGCCACACGCTCGGGTTCCGTCACTCGAACCAGCCGTTCCCCGGCACCACCTGCGGCACGACCGCCGACTGCACGGGCGACGCGATCATGAATTCGACCGTCACGTGCAGCCTGGCCAGCAACCTCAGAACGTGGGACACGAACGCGGCCGAAACGGTCTACGGCTCCGGCCCCGTCTGCGCGCCGCCGTCGATCACCACGCAGCCGCCCAACAAGAACATCAGCCCGGGCGCGTCGACGAACATCACCGTCGTCGCGGCCGGCTCCGCGCCGCTCACTTATAAGTGGTACATCGGCACGCCCGGCGTCACGACGCAGCCGGTCGGCACCAACTCGCCGACGCTCACCGTCACTCCCGGCGAGACCACGTCCTACTGGGTGCGCATCTCCAACTCCTGCGACGGCGGCTCGTCGGTCGACAGCAACGCGGCCACCGTGGCCGTGGTCTGCAGCGCGCCGGCGATCACCGACCAGCCGCAGAACAGGACGATCACGGAGGGTGCCTCTGTGGCGCTGGAGGTTCGAGCATCCGGTGGCGGTCTTACGTATCAGTGGTTTGAAGGCGTATCAGGCGACACGTCGCGGCCGGTCGAAAGCGGTTCGACGTTGATCGTCACTCTGATGCAGACGACGACGTACTGGGTGCGTGTGAGCGGGGCATGCGGGCCTTCGGTCGACAGCAACACCGTCACCGTCACCGTCGTGCCGTGCGGTGACATTGCAGTCGATCCTCCCACGGCGACGCCGCTCGCTGGCGCCGGCAGCTACAGGCTGAACGTCAACGCGTTCAGTTCCTCGGGGCCGCTCACGTTCCGGTGGTTCAAGGGGAACGTCCCGGGCGACCCCCTCGCTCCTCCTGTCGGCTCGACGCAGTCGGTGAACGTCACCGTTTCCACGGTCACAAACTACTGGGCTCGTGTCTCGAACGCCTGCGGCAAGACCGAGGTCACTTCGCTGATCACCGTCGCACCGTGCACGCTGCCGGCGATCACCACGCAGCCGGAAGACCAGACCATTCCGAACGGCGGCTCGGCGACGCTCACCGTCGCCTTCACGCCGGTCACCGCCACGGTGAAGTGGTACCAGGGCTCCGTCGGCGACAAGACGTCTCCGGTCGGCGCCACCGCCACGATCAACGTCGGGCCGCTGACCGAGACGACGAAGTACTGGGCCGAGGTTGCGCTGCCTTGCGGACCGGTGGCGTCGCGCAACGTGACGGTCAACGTCGAGCAGACCTCGACCAATCTGGCCATGCTCAAGGGTCGCTTCAAGGTGCAGGTCCGTTATCGCAATCAGTTCGCGAATCCGCCGGTGGAAGGACTGCTGACCGGTAAGTCGCTGGTCAGCTCCACGCTCGCCGACACGGCCGTGTTCTGGTTCGACACGCCGCTCATCGTGGAGCTGATGGTGCGCGTCTCCGACGCCCGCCCGTGGGAGAACAACTATCACGTCTATTACGGCGGTCTGAGCGACGTCGAGTTCTTCGTCACCGTGACCGACACCGTCACGGGCAAGACCGTCGAGTACCACAAGGCCGCCAATTCGCTGAAGGGGGAGGTCGACCGCAAGTCGTTCCCCGCCGACCCCGCGCCGGTGACGCTGCAGGACGGCCTCGACGCCATGATGGCGCGCGTGATCGCGCCGAACGCGGACACGTCCACGCTGACGATGCTCGGCCGCTACTCGGTGCGCATGCGCTACCGCAATCAGTTCGCTTCTCCGGCCACGACCGGCTATCTCCTCGGCCGCTCGATCGCCAATGCGGCCACGACCGACACGGCAGTTTTCTACTTCGAGAACCCGGAGTCGGTGGAGTGGATGGTGCGCTTCTCCGACGTCCGTCCGTTCGCGAACCGCGTCGACTTCTTCCACGGCGGCCTCAGCGACGTGCAGTTCTGGGTCGAGGTCACGGACACGCAGACGGGCGTGCAGAAGGAGTATCCGATCGAGCCGTTCAGCCTGTCGGGCGGTGTCGACCGGGTGTCGTTCGTGCCTTAGTTTTGCACTCCTTTCTCCACGAAAGGAGTGCATCACATGTGGAGACCAAGAGACCGGGAACGGTTCATCGGCTCGTACGATCCCGAGCATGAAATGCCCGATCCCGACCGCGGACCGGGCGACCGCTGGCAGTCGGATGCATACCGTCACGCGTCGCGCGACTCGCGCTACGGGTATCGCATGAATCCGGACCGCTACGAGGATCGTTTCGACGGACGCCGCGACCCGAACCGCGACTACGAAATGCGCTGGCAGCGCGACGGCCGGGACATGGACCGCGACGGCTACGGCCGCGCCGCGTACGGCTATCGCGACAGCTACGGCGCGCCGTACAGCTACGACCGCGACTACGAACGTCCTCCCGGCTACGGTTACGACCCCGACGACGACCGCGACCACTACCGGCGCGGCTTCGAGCGCGGCTACGACGACGGTTACAACGCCGGCTACAGCGGCTTGGACCGCAACTACGATCGCGGCCCGCATTACGACCGCGACCGCATCTACGGCTCGGACCGCGGCTGGGACAACGGCCGCGACCGCTGGCGCCGGTAACAAGGAACGCTATGTGGGGC
Source organism: Thermoanaerobaculia bacterium (assembly GCA_036387915.1). Lineage (GTDB taxonomy): Bacteria > Acidobacteriota > Thermoanaerobaculia > Gp7-AA8 > Gp7-AA8 > QHVT01. The sequence goes on along the minus strand of DASVSV010000149.1, from coordinate 6,039 downwards.
CGGCGCCCTGCCGGCCCACACAGCGAAACCTTTGCTGACGTCCGGCATCGAATACCTCGCCGGTCGAAACCGTTCAATCCGGTGCACAGGAGGTATACGCGGTGGATTTCCGGAACGCCAGACTCGTCGTCCCCACTCTGATCATGCTCGTCTTCGGCTGCGTGCAGTCGCAGTCGGCACCCAGCCCCGCGGCAGCCGCCAAGCCCGCCAAAGCGAAAGCCCAAGGAGGAAAGATGTCGCAGTTCGTCAAACCCTCCGACGCCGAGCTGAAGAAAAAGCTCACGTCGATGCAGTACGACGTCACGCAGGAGGACGGCACCGAGCCGGCCTTCCGCAACGAGTACTGGAACAATCACGCCGCCGGCATCTACGTCGACGTGGTCAGCGGCGAGCCGCTTTTCTCGTCGCTCGACAAGTTCGACTCCGGCACCGGCTGGCCGAGCTTCACGCGCCCGCTCGTCCCGGAGAACGTCAAGACGAAAACGGATCGCAAGTTCTTCATGGCCCGCACCGAGGTTCGCTCGAAGAACGCCGACTCGCACCTCGGACACGTCTTCGACGACGGTCCGGCGCCGACGGGCCTGCGCTACTGCATGAACTCCGCGTCGCTGCGCTTCATCCCGGTCGAGAAGCTCGAGGCGGAGGGTTACGGCGAGTTCAGGCAGCTCTTCGAGAAGCCGTCCGTACACGGCGCGCGCGCCGAGACGGCCACGCTGGCCGGCGGCTGCTTCTGGGGCGTCGAGGAACTGATCCGCGCGCTGCCCGGCGTGATCGACACGGAAGTCGGCTACACCGGCGGCAACGTCCCCAACGCCACGTACCAGAATCACGAGGGCCACGCGGAAGCGATCGAGATCAGGTTCGACCCGGCGAAGATCTCGTACGAGAAGATCCTCGAGTACTTTTTCAAGATCCACGACCCGACCACCGTCAACCGCCAGGGCAACGACGTCGGCACCTCGTACCGCTCCGCGATCTTCGTCCACAACGACGAACAGCGCGCCACCGCCGAGCGCGTGAAGGCCAGGGTCGACAAGTCCGGCGCCTGGAAACGCCCCGTCGTCACCGAAATCGTCCCCGCGAAAAAGTTCTGGACCGCCGAGGCCTACCACCAGGATTACCTCCGCAAGAACCCGGGCGGCTACACCTGCCATTACGAGCGCAAGATCAGCTTCGACTAGAACGCGCGTTTCGGCCCGCCCCACCCACCCACCAGGGGGGCGGGCTGAAGCCACGCCCTACGTTTTGTAGAGCGACGCTCCGTTGAACGCTTGCCGTAGATTCGCGCTTTCACACGCCATGAGAAGTAACGGTTCCCTCTCGCCGAGAGCGGGCCAAACGTAGGGCGCGGCTTCAGCCCGCCCCCCTCGTGGGTGGGTGGGTGGGCCGCCGCAAAGCCCTACGTGCTGTAGCGCAACGCCCCATTGCACGCTCTCCGAGGGACCATCGTTCGATGATTTCCGGACGACGTGCATACCGGCGGCACCTTCCGCATTACCAATCCGACTTTCGCACGTACTTCTGTACGTTCGTTACCCAAGGTCGAGTCATCCTTCCGCCGATCGCGCGCGACATCGTGGTGCGGCACGCCGTGGAATGCGCGCTGTACTACCTCCACGTCGCCGTGGTGATGCCCGATCACGTACACCTCATCGCCACGCCCGACTCGGGCCGCGACGGCTTCTCCGAGCCGGTCAACATCATCCTCGGCAGAATCAAAGGCGCGTCGTCACGCGAGGTGAACAAGGCCCTCGGGCGTCGCGGCACACTCTGGCAAAGCGAGAGCTTCGACCACGAGTTGCGCCGCGACGAGAGCCTCGCCCAGAAGGTCGAGTACGTACGACAGAACCCGCAAGGGCCTTGTGACGCGCCCCGGACTACGCGTGGCTGTGGACGAGAACCGATGAAACGTAGGACGTGCCGGCCCACCCACCCACGAGGGGGGCGGGCTGAAGCCACGCCCTACGTTTTGTCGAGCAACGCTCCGTTGGACGCTCTCCGCGTGTGCTCACTCCTCATCACACGCCACGAGACACACCCGTCGCTCTCGACGAGAGTGAGCCAAACGTAGGGCGCGGCTTCAGCCCGCCCCTCCCGTGGGTGGGCGGGCCGAACGTGTGCGATGCCTGTCCGCGATTCTATTCGCGACCTCCCTCGCGCATCTTCACGAACAGCACCGTGAGCACGAGCAGCAGCGTGACGGCGTTCGCGCCGATGACCACGCCGTCCTTGCGCAGGAAGCCGTAGACCAGCCAGAGGGCGACGCCGGTGGAGAACATCGCCAGGTACGTCCAGGAGAAATCTTCGGCGCTTCGGGAGCGCCATGTTTTCACTACCTGCGGCAGCCACGCTGCCGTCGTTCCGACTGCAGCGAGAGCGCCGATGACCGTCGTCCAGATCTTCATGAGGGGCGGAAGCAGAGCAGGTCGCGGGCCATCGTGACGTCCAGTGCGTCGAGCTCGCCGAGCCTCTCCTTCTCGCGTGTCCGCAATCCCCTATACGACGACGACATCACCTCCAGCATGCCCTCGCGATCGAGCCGTGCGACGTGCCGGATCGTCTCCCGCCGCTCCAGCCTGAACAGCGGAGCGAACGCGGCCTCGGTGCGCTCGACGCGGTCGCGCTCGATGCCTTCGCCGAGCACGGCCGCGCGCAGCTCGAGCAGGTCCTCCGCGGCGGGCAGCACGACCAGCAACGCCCCGCGCGGATCGAGCACGCGGTGAAACTCCTCCGCGTTCATGCGCGCGGTGATCGACGTGACGGCGCTGAGTGAACCGTCGGCGAACGGCAGAAACCGATCGGCGTTCGCGACGATCCATTCGCAGTCGCGATACGTGCGCGCGGCGAGCTCGATGGCCGGCACGGAGATGTCGATTCCGCACGCCTCGACGCCATACGCGCGGCGAAACGCGGCCAGGTGATGGCCCTCGCCACAGCCGACGTCGAGCAGCGGGCCCTGCACTGGAAACGAATGCAGCGGAAACGCACGCACGAGCTGCTCGACCAGCGGGTCGCCGCGCTCGTAGAACCTGCGCCGCGCCGCCACGGCCTCCGCCGTGTCGCCGGGATGCTTCGACTTTTTGTCCTGCGGCTGCAGCAGGTTCACGTAGCCGCTGCGCGCGACGTCGAACGAATGATGGTTCGCGCAGACGTAGGTGCGCTCGCGGCGCTCGAGCGGCGCGCGGCAGTTGCGGACGGTGCAGAGGAGTTGCACCGGACTCACTTCACCGTGCTGCGCACGATGTCGCTCTCGAACTCCGCGAACGAACGGCGTCATGACGACATTGTCGCCGCGTTACGCGTTACTCGTTCGGGGTGACTCATGGCGAGCACGCAACAGCACCCCGGCCGAGTAACGAGCAACGAGCAACGAGCAACGCGTGCGCGGTTACGCCTGCTCGTTCCCCGAATACCGGAAGCGCGTCACTTCGCTCTCGAAGTCGCGTCCGCTGCGCACGAGGTTCTGCATCGTGTCGTCGAACTCGCGCGCCACTTCGTCGTTCTTCTGCGCGATCTCGAGCATGACCCGCGAGGCGTCGGCGATGCGGTCCGTCTCCTCGAGCTGGCGCTCGAGCAGGTCGCGCATGGCGCGCGCGTCTTCGGCGATGCGCTCCAGCGCAAGGGTGATCCCGCGCCCCGCCTGCGACTGTTCCTCGGTCGCGCTCTTGACCTGCGCGGCGATGTCGCGCACGCGCTCGGACTCCTGCGCCATGAGCTGCGTGCCGCGGGCCTGCTCGCTCGTGGCGCGGTTGATCTCGGCGATGTGGTCGGACATGCGCGACGTGACTTCGTGCAGCCGCCGGCTGGCGTGCGACTGCTCGCCGAGGGAGCGGCTGATGCGCGTGGCCATCTCGAAGGAGTGGTTCGCGCTCTCGACGATTTTCGTCAGCGACGACGCTGCTTCTTCCGCGAGCTGCACGTTCTCCGTCACGCGGGTGACGCCTTCGTGCATCTTGGCGACGGCCGCGCGCGAGCCGCTCTGCACGGCCTTGATGATCTGCGCGATCTCTTTCGTCGACCCGCGGGTCCGCTCCGCGAGCTGCCGGATTTCTTCGGAAACGACGGTGAATCCGGCGCCCTGCTCGCCGGCCTGCGCGGCGATGATGGCCGCGTTCAGCGAGAGCAGGTTGGTCTGGTTCGCCACTTCCTCGATGACGTTCAGGATGCGGCTGATCTCGCCGACGCTGCGCTGCAGCTCGTCCATCGTCCTGGCCGTGCTGACCGTGAGCTCGTGCGTGGCGTTGATCCCTTCGACGGTGCGCTGCACCGCGTCGCCGCCGCCGCGCGCGTCGCTGCGCACCTGCTCCGCGAGCTCCGCGGTCGATTGCGAGCTGGTGAGCAGCTCGCTGATCGTCGAGTCCATCTCGGCGACGAACGACAGCACTTCCTCGCCGATGCCGGCCAGCACCTCGGTGCGCTGCGAGGTCTCGGTCATGGTCGCGTTCATCTGCGTCGCCGACGACGAGGTCTTCTCCACCGACTGGAAGAGGTAGTCCATGCTGCGCGCCACTTCCTCGGCCGAGGCCTGCAGCTCGAGCGCGCGCGCCGAAGCGTCCTGGGTGAGGTCGTTCACCGTCTCGGCGGCCTGCAACACGCCGCGAATGCCGCCGCGTACGTTCTCGACCGCGGCCGACGAGCGCTCCGTCAGCTCGCTCTGTTCGCGCGAGCGCTCCAGCAGCATCTGCGTGCCGCCGGTGATGACGCGTACGCCGTCCGTGATCGTCGTGCCGCTGCCGCCGACGCGGCCGAGGAGGCGGCGGAGGTTGGAGCGGGTCTCGCCGAAACTGCCGGCCAGGTTGCCGACTTCGTCGTCGGCGAAGACGTGCGCCGCGACGTCGAAGTTGCCCTGCGCCATCTCGCTGGCCAGCCCGCGCAGCTCGTGCAGCGGATGGGTGACGTCGCGCGAGAGGACCACCGTGGCCACGCCGAATGCGGCCATGGTCAGCAGCATGACGATCAGCGTGTACATCGTGACCTGATAGGGGATGTTGCGGTACTCGCCGAAGGGAATGGAGAGCACGAGGATCGAGCCGTTCTTGAGCTGTGCGAACCGCGAGACGTGCGAGCTGGCGAAGCCGCGGCTGTCGCCGCTGCGCACGTTGCGGATGGCGCGTACGTCGTCGGCGTCGAGCGGGTCGGACGTGCTCGTGACTTTGCCGTCCTTGCCGATGAGGTGCAGCGCGTAGCCGCTGGGGATCGAGTAGCGCATCGTGTCGAGCGCCGCGGCATCGACGCTCGCAAGCACGTTGGCGGTTTCGTGCAGGCGCTGGAAGCGATCGGCCGCCGAGTCGAGGGCCAGGCCTTCGAGCGACGACGAGACCCGCGAGGAGACGAGCAGGATCAGCGCGGCCGACGCGATGGTCAGCGAGCCGATGAAGACGATGGCGATTTTTTTTCCGAGCGACAGCTCTCGGCCGACGTAGTGCACCTGCCGCCCCTGCGCGGCTTTCATCAGCTGATGCTTCCCCATCGCGTAGCCCCAGACGATGGAGATGAAGCCGGCCATCAGCGCGGCCACGACAAAGTACGCGAAGCCGATCAGCGTGCGGTTGAGGAGCAGCGAGGCGATGACGGCGAAGACGATTCCGCCGCCGCCCCACAGCATGACCGAGACCGTCTTGGTGCGGTCGAGGCATTCCGACATGGCTTTCGAGAGATCGCCCTTGCCGTTCAGCGCCTCTTCGACGCGCCGTGCGTATGGCGCGACGGCGCGCGCGAAGACCACACATCCGCCGCCGTACATGACGATCAGCAGCCCGAAGAGCGCGGTGATGCTCCCCGTCGAAAGCTGGACGGTCTGCGCCAGAAACAGCAGCGCCGGCACGACGCTGACGACGAGCGGCGGAAGAAGCTTCCAGGCAAGGTATCGGCGCGTAAAGGACATGCGGAGCGGTGATTATAGGGTTTAGCAGGGATGAGGGATGAGGGATGAGGGATGAGGGATGAGGAAAGAGGAAAGAGGAAAGAGGAAAGAGGAAGGCGTCCCTGCTGTCATCCCGAGCGTCGAGTCGAGGGACCTGGGTGGGCGGTGGCGCGCTA
>DASVSV010000148.1:0-3427 GCA_036387915.1 Thermoanaerobaculia bacterium | reverse complement strand
GCGGCAACGTGCGGCCGATCGACCTTGTCCTGCGCGACGCCTACTCGAGCATCGGCACGCTGATGCTCATCGCCGCGCTGGCGATCCTGATCGTGCGGCTGATGCGCGCCGAAGACGTCAACGCGCGCCGCCGCCTGCAGCTCATCTTCCTGGCCATGCTGCCCGGCAGCGCGGCGTTCATCGCCGGCTTCCTGGTCACGCAACTGCAGCTCGGGCATGTGTGGGAAGCCGTCGCGCGAATGATGCACGTGCCGGCCACGATGATCGGCTCCGCGATTTTCACCTACGCCGTCGTGCGCCACCGCATGTTCAACATCCGCGTGCTGGTGCGGCGCAGCATCCAGTATGCGCTGGCGAAGAGCACCCTCTTCGCGGTAATGGCGATGCCGATGGTCGGCCTGGCGGTCTTTCTCTACCTGCATCGCGGCGATTCGCTGGCCGTGCTGCTGACCGGCACGCCGGCGATGTACGTCCTGCTGATCCTGCCGCTGGTGCTGGTGATCCGCTATCGCAAGCGCCTGCTCGAGGCGCTGGACCGCCGTTTCTTCCGCGAGCAGTACGACTCGCGCCGCGTGCTGCTGCATGTCGTCTCCATCATCCGCGGCGGCTCCGACATGCTCGCGCTCTCCCGCGCGGCGCTCGACGAGATCGACCGCGCACTCCATCCGAAACACATCTCGCTCTGGCAGGCCGATCCCGACAACGTCGCGTTGCACCGCGGCTTCTGGCGCGGCCCGGAAGAACCGTCGGCGGTCGAGCCGCTGGGCGTGAACGGCACGCTGCCGACGCTGCTCTCCGGCGGCGACGAGCCGATGGACGTCTACAGCCGCGCCACGCGCGCGGTGCTGCAGCGGCTGCCGGAGCGCGAGCGGGACTGGCTGCGCGGCGTGGACGCGCATCTGCTCGTGCCGCTGCTCATCGAGAATCGTCTGGCCGGCCTGCTCGTCCTCGGCGAACGCAAATCGGAAGAGCCGTACAGCCGCGAGGACCGCGAGCTCCTGCGCACCCTCGGCGCGCAACTCGCGCTCACGCTCGACTACACGCGCCTCAAGCAGTCGCCGTCGCTGGTCTGGTCGCCGGCCAGCGCGGCACCGCTGCACCTCCATCTCAGCGACGCGCTGCAACTCTGCCCGCGCTGCGGCCGCTGCTACGCACCGGACGAGTCAAAGTGCGAGCTCGACGACCAGCAGCTCGTCCCCGAATCGGGCGTGCCGCGCATCATCGAGGACAAGTACGTCGTCACGAAGCTCCTCGGCCGCGGCGGCATGGGCTCGGTCTACCTCGCCAACCAGAAGCGGCTCAACCGGCACGTCGCGGTGAAAGTGCTGCTGTCGCACCTCGTCGGCAGCTCGTCGATGCGCTCGCGCTTCGAGCGCGAGGCGCGCATCGTGGCCCGCCTCCGTCATCCGGCCATCGTCACCATCCACGACTTCGGGGTGCTCCCCTCGGGGCACGCGTACCTGGTCATGGAGTACCTCGACGGCGACACGCTGCGGCAGATGATCACCGCCGGCGCGCAGCCGCTCGACTCCGTGCTCGATATCCTGCAGCCGGTGGGCGAGGCCATCGACGCGGCCCACAAAGCGGGCGTGGTCCACCGCGACCTGAAGCCGGAGAACATCATGCTCGTGAAGGAGCACAACGCCGCCCTGTCGCCGCGCGTGCTCGACTTCGGACTGGCCAAGATGTCCGGCCCGATCGGCGAGGACGAGCAGACGCTCGTGCAGTCCGGCCACAGCGCCGGAATTGTGGGGACGCTGATGTACATGGCTCCCGAAGTCCTCAGCGGCCACGTCGCCGACCCGCGCGCCGACCAGTACTCCCTCGGCATCATCGCCTGGGAGCTGCTCGCCGGCCTGCATCCCCTCGGACACGCCACCGACCTCGCCTCGGTCGTACGCGGCCATACCGATCGCCCGGTCATCCCGATCCGCGAGCGCGTCCCCACCGTCTCCGACCGCGTCTCCGCCGCCATCGACCGCGCCCTGGCCAAGAAACCCGACGAACGCTTCCCCAGCGTCGCGGAGTTCATCGCCGCGCTGCAGTAACAGGCCGCGACCGCCGCTGCCACGTTTGTCATCCCGAGCGTGAGTCGAGAGACCTGGGTGGGTGGTGGCGCGCTGCTCGCGCACGAGAACGAGTTGCGCATCCCCGCCCGCCCAGGTCCCTCGACTCACGCTCGGGATGACAGCAGAGAAACGCGCTTCGCGTTGGTACTACGGCACGATCATGACCGGCACGGTGGCGTGCCGGACGATGTCGAGCTTGCCCTCGCTCGGGTGGCGCGTGGCGTTGAGGAAGATGGCGTCGGCGTCGTTGCGGGCGGCGTAGCGGACGATCTCCTTGTCCGCGTCGCTGCCCTGCACCACGGCCGTCTTCGCGTTACGCAGCGGTGCCGCCATGTCGGCGAGCAGCGCTTCGGCGCGGGCGGTGTCGTCCTCGTCGCAGACGACCACCAGGTGAATGTCGTCGGAGATACGTGCGGCCAGTTGCAGGCCGGCGTGCGACTTCTGTTCGAGATGCACCGGCACCACGCCGCGCCGCAGTCCGGCGCGTTTGCGGATGCCGTAGCGGATGGCCAGGACGGGGCAGGGCGGCTCGTCGAGCACCAGCACCGTGGTCGAGCCGACGAAGAGGTGCGCGACGTGGTGCCGCGCGTGCGTGGCGATGACGATCAGGTCCGCGTGCTCTTGCTTCGCCACGTCGCAGATCACGCGTCCCGGATCGGGCGCCTGACGCACGATCAGGCGCGTCGGCAGCGACGCATTCGCGCGGCGCACGCGCTCGCGCAGACGCTCCAGCTCCTGCTGCTCCGCGTATTCGTAGAGCGCGGGATCGGCGGGGAAGCGCAGCTCGTCGGGATTCGACGTCCGCGTCATCCGGACGTGCACGATGACCAGCTCGGCGCCGCTCGCGCCGGCGATGCGCACAGCATCGTCGAACACCCACTCCGAGGCGGTGGAGAAGTCGGTTGGGATCAGAATGCGGCGGAACATCGGGTTACCAGTCTCACAGTCTCAGAGTCGCATAGTCTCATAGGGACGGCATCGAACTATGAGCCTATGAAACTGTGAGCCTATGAGACTCGAAGCTACGGTGTCACGGTCGCAGCCGGTGCCGCATTCGCGGCAGTGGCCGCCACCGCAGGCGCAACAGGCGCCATACCCGCGGGCGTCACGATATAGCGGATCACCGTCTTCGGCTCGGCCTCGGTCTCGGCGATCTGCAGCGTCACCTGTTTGCCGGTGAGATCGAGCTCCTGGCCGGGGATGAACGGGTCCTGCATGGCCTGGTTGAGCTGCACCTCGAGTGTGCGCCAGTTCTTCTGCTCCGGCGGATAGCGGTCTTCCATCGGATAGGCGCGGAACTGGGCCAGGTACGTCGTGTAGTAGTGGTAGACCTGCGGGAACGAGTCGTCGGTGGCGAG
>DASVSV010000147.1:0-4836 GCA_036387915.1 Thermoanaerobaculia bacterium | reverse complement strand
GCCGCCGATGGCGATCACGTAGTACTTTGGTGTGCCGGTGGCCCCGGTGGCCCACGTCCACGTGTGCGTCGCGCCGGCGGCGCGGTGGTCGGCCACGGCGGTGTCGAGGACTTCGTCGTAGCGGACCGGGGTGCCGTCGGGTTTGGCGACGGCGGTGACGAAGCGGACGTTCCACTCCGGCGTGTAGCCGATGATCAGCGACGCGTAGCTGGGGTGGTCGTTGACGGTCCAGACCTCGTGGCGGCGGCGCTCCTCACGCTCGAGTCTCGCCGTATTGGCGAGACTCGAGCGGACGGTGTCGCGGGGCATGCCGAGGCGGATGCCCAGGATGTCCGTCATCGGCGCCCGTCCGGAGACGGGCGCCGACGTGGTTGTGGCACATGAGACGAGCAGCACCGCCACGAAGACGGTCGATACGCGGTGCAGTAGATTCGTCATCGTTTACTTCACGTAGGCGCTGCTGACGTTCGAGTAGGTCGAGGTGCCGTTCGAGTTGGATGCTTTCACACGGTAATAGTAGGTGGTCTTGCGCGAGACCGCGCCGTCGACGAACGAGCTGCTGTTGCTCGGGACGCTGACGAGCTGCGCGAAGCCGCCGGTGGCGGACTGCGATCGCTCGACGACGTAGCTGGTCTCGTTCGCGGCGTTGTCGGCCCAGCTCAGGGTGACGTTGGACTTGGTCGGCGCGGCGACGAGAGTCGACGGCGCGTTGAGCGGGTCGTTGACGGCGAACAGCGTGCGGCCGCTGCTCTGGCGGATGATCGTCGCGACGTCGGTGCCGTCGTTGTCGTAGCTGTTGAGCAGCCCGTCCGGCGTACCGGCGGCGCCACTGCGGTCGACGCCGTTCTTGCAACCGGGGGTCACGCAACCGTCCGCGAACGCGGCGATGGGACGCCCCTTCGCGTCGATCTCGAGGTCGTTGAAGTCGAGCAGGTTGCGTGTGCCCGAGGGGCAGGTCGTGCCCTCCGTGCAGACCACGCCGCGCTGCACCGGATCGGTGCCCGTCGCATTCACCGTGACCCAGCTCTGGCCGCGGTCGTACGTCGTGGCGATGTAACCGTACCAGGTGCCGTTGAAGGCCATGTCAGTGCCGACGCCGTTGGCGCCAGGAGTCGACGAGCCGAGGAAGAAGATCGCGCCGCGATCGCCATCGCCGGCCGTTGCGGCGGCGAAGACGCCGTTCTGCACGTTGTGGCTCAGGCCGACGTTGGCCGGCGTCGACCAGGTCAGGCCGCGATCTCCCGACACCGCGGCGCGGACCGTGCCGTCAGCGTTGACGAAGCCGAAGTAGAGCGTGCCGTCGCTGCCGATGCCGACGGAAGGATCGGTGTGGCCGCCGGTGCTGCCCGGCACTTTGCGGATGCTCCAGGTCAGGCCGTTGTCCTCGGAGACCGCCACGGCCTGCTGGCCGCCGCAGTTCTTGTTCGGGACGTAAACCGTTCCATCCGGCGCGACTTTGATGTGGCCGTGCAGGCCGTTGCACTGGGTGAGGTTCCACATCGGGACGGCCACTTCGAAGGTCAGGCCGCCGTCGCGGCTGAGCGCGATCTCGGCGAGACCGATGTCCTGCGACGCGTAGTAGACCGCGTTCGGATACGCGGTCAGCGGGCCGCGCAGCAGCACGCCCGGCTTGAACGGTCCGCCACCGACGGTCTGGTGGTCGACGCCGGCGCCGATGCCGGAGCCCTGGCTCGGCGTCCACGTCTCGCCGTCGTCATCGGTGAAGGCCATCAGGCTGACTTTGGAGGGGAGAAGCTGAGAAACGATGGTGCGGTTCGTCCGCCAGTCGGTGAAGAGGATCGGGTCGAAGGAGGTGATGGACGTCGTCAGCGCCGAGCGCTCCGTCCAGGTGGCGGTGCCGGCCGCGTCGTCGAAGTTGACGCGCAGCGTCTCCAGGCCGGAGATGAACATCGTGCTGCCGGTCGCCCAGTTGTTGCCGAGGGTCGGCTCGCCGGCGCCCTGTCCCAGCGGCGCGGGTGCGGCAAAGTTCGCGTACGCCGGAGCGGCTCCGGACGACAGGACCGGAGGCGTGTCGACGACACCGGTCACGACTTCCGCGCGGCCCTTGTACTGGTCGCCAGCGGCGGCGAAGTAGACGACGCGGACCGCGTACGTGCCGGTGCCGCTCTGCGCGGGGCTGATCTCCGCGGCTTCAGCGGTGGTCGTGCCGAGGGCCGAGCTGGCCACGACGGGGCCGGTGATGCTGTCTTTGTGCACGTACATGTCGTAGTCGGTGGCGACGAGCAGCCACGACAGCGAGACCTTCACGTTCTTCCCCTGCCAGTCAGCCGCGTTGCCGCCGACGGTCAGGAGAAACGTGTCGCAATTGACGCCTTCAACGCAGGTCGTCTCCGCCTCGGGCGAAGCGCCGCCGAGGGCGGTGCCGGTGAACGCGATCGCGCCACTGGTCGGATTCAAAGTGCCCGATGCGGGCTGCGATGCGAAAACCGGGAAAACCACTGCCACCACGAAGACTGCCAACGCCGTGCGTAACAACGAAACCGCTTCTCTCATGTACGTTTCTCTCCTGCCTTGAGTTGGCGCCTCGCCGCGCCGGTAGTGACGCTATCACCACGGCACGCGGTGCGCAAGTAGTATTACTACCAATACAGGGGTAAGTACCGAAAAAAGTCCCGGTTCAGTCCGTCGCGGGCCGGTGGGCTCGTGGTCGCAGGCAGCAACGCCCGCTTGAGCTCGCTTAGCGCAAAGCGCTGTCCGCCCCACAGTGACCGGGACACCGCGGACCGCCCTCCGTTATGCTCCCGGCGCGTGCACGAAGAGCAGACCATCCTGATCGACGTGGCCATCATTCTGGTGGCGGCCTTTCCTCTGCTCTTTCTCGGGCGGTGGTTCCGGATCCCGGAGGTGTTGAGCTTCATCGTGGCGGGGATCGTCATCGGCCCTCACGCGCTCGGCTTCATCGACGACGCGGAGCGAATCGAGCTGATCGCGGAGCTGGGCGTCGCGTTGATCCTTTTTTTCATCGGCCTGCACGTTCCCCTCGGCCGCCTCAAAGCCCTCGGCCGCACGGCCTTCCTCGGCGGACCGCTGCAGATGGGACTGACGATTCTGCTCGTCACCGGCGTGGCCCTCGGGCTCGGCGAGAAGCTGCCGCTGGCGATCTTCTACGGCGTGCTGGTCGCCCTCGGGTCGACGGCGGTCGTGCTGCCGATCCTGACCATGCGCGACGAAGTGGCGGCGCCGTTCGCGCGCCGTTTCCTCGGCGTGTCGCTCTTCCAGGACCTGGCCGTCATTCCGCTGATGCTGCTCGTCCCCGCGTTCGCGGCCGGCACCGCCGGCGCGCCGACCGCGGGCGCGATCTTCACGCGCGTTTCGATTGCCATCGTGGGCGTCGTCATCCTGATCCTCGTCGCGCGTGTGGTCGTGCCGCGCGTGTTCCGGGTCATGGCCCGCGTCGGCCGCGAGGCCTTCACCGCGGCGGCGGTCGTGCTCATGGTCGGCACGATCGCCATTGCCGAGCAACTCGGCATCTCCCCCGCCCTCGGCGCATTCGCGGCGGGCCTCGTGGTCGGCGACACGGAGTTCATCCACGAGATCGAAGGCATCCTCCGTCCGTTCCGCGACTTCCTCTCGGCGCTGTTCTTCACGTCGATCGGCATGCTGCTCGATCCGGTGTTCGTGGCGAACAACCCGCTACTGATCGTCACGATCTGCCTCGGCGTGGTCGTCATCAAAGTGCTGGCCGCGTATCCGGCCTTTCGCCTGTCGCGGGCGATGGCGCGCACGTCGATGCGCGCGGCATTCGCGATCGCACCGATCGGCGAGTTCTCGTTCCTGCTCGCGCAGGCGGGCAAGAGCGCGAATGTCCTCAACGATCAGGCCGAGCAGACTTTCGTCGCCGTCGCCGTGGTGACGCTGGCCGCCACGCCGCTGCTGATCATGGCCGGCAAGGCGATCTCCGACCGCATCCACGAAACGGGAGCGGACGAGCAGGAGCAGCACGGCGACAAGCCGCTGCACCGTCACATCATCATCGTCGGCTACGGTCTGAACGGCCAGAACGTGGGACGCGTGCTCGTCGCGACGCACATCTGCCACGTGGTGCTGGACGAGGATCCGGACCGCGTTGCCAGCGCGCGCGAGAACGGCAGCCGCGCACTTCTCGCTGATGCAGGCGATCCGCTGGCGCTCGCGCTTGCGGGCATCGACCGCGCGCTGGCCGTGATCGTGGCGATCTCGGATCCGGACGGCACGCGGCGCATCGTCAGCTTCGCGCGCAAGATCAATCCGACGGTGCACATCATCGTACGTACGCGTTACGTGGCGGAGGTGGAGCGGCTGCGGCAGCTCGGCGCGGACGAGATCATCCCGGAGGAGTTCGAGACGTCTCTCGAGATCGTGGAGCGCGCGCTGCGCGTGCTCTGCGTACCGCAGAACATCGTCGCCAATCAGCTTCGCCTGCTGCGCGACGAGGGCTATCGCATGCTGCGCGATCCGGCCGTGCGCGCCACCGACGGCCGCCGCCTCTCGGCACTGTTCGCGGCCGGAACCTCACAAACGTACTTTGTGCTGCCCGACGCGTTCGTGGAGGGAAAGACGGTGACGCAACTCGATCTGCAGCAGCAGGACGGAGTCGCGGTCGCCGCCCTGCTCCGCGACGGCAAAGCGCTCTCCCCACTCCCGCTCGACGAGCCTCTCCAAGCCGGCGACACGATGCTGCTCGTCGGCGCTCACGAGGACCTGACCAAGGCCATCGCGCGCATCGAGCACGGGGCTAAGCCGTAGGGACGACGAGGGGCCTCCGGCGGGCCGGTGCGACCGGCGGCGCTGCTTGGCCTAGCCTGAACGCACGTCTGTCTACGAAACACGTGTTGT
>DASVSV010000146.1:0-10022 GCA_036387915.1 Thermoanaerobaculia bacterium | reverse complement strand
TGAGATGCATTGGTTTTGTTGTCTTTGAGTTTATCCCGAGCGCAGCGAGGGATCTCCGGTGCACCTGCACGCCCGTGGCTCGTGCGCTGCCGTTGCACCAAAGATCCGTCGCTATGCTCGGGATAAACTGAAAAAGCCCGGGATAAACTGAAAACGCCATGAAGTCGCGCACCGCCCTCCTCCTGTTCGCCCTCAGCATCAGTTGCAAGCCGGCCGCGGAGTCGCAGCCGGTCGTGCCGCGGAAGGCGCCGGCCATCCCCGCCACCGTCAGCGCGGAGCGGCGCACGCCGATCGTCGTCGTCGCGCACAACGTGCTGCCGTCGGTCGTGAACATCCAGACCGAGGCCACCATCAGGCGGCGGAACACCGACCCGTTCTTCGATCCGTTCGGCATCTTCGGCGGAGGAGGCGAGCGCACCTCCACCTCGCTCGGCTCCGGCTTCGTCTGGTCCGCGGACGGGATCATCGTCACCAACAACCACGTCGTCGAAGGCGCGTCGCGCATCACCGCGAACTTCCAGGACGGCACGCAGCTCCCCGCCCGCCTCCTCGGCGTCGACCCCGACAGCGACCTGGCCGTCCTGCGCGTCGACGGCAAGAAATTCACCGCCGCGCCGCTCGGCACGTCGTCCGACCTGATGATCGGCGAGACCGTCGTCGCCGTCGGCAACCCCTTCGGCCTGAGCGGCACCGTCACCACCGGCGTCCTCTCCGCCCTCGGACGCTCCGTCCCCTCCGAGACGCAAGGCCGCACCTACACGGACTTCATCCAGACCGATGCCTCCATCAACCCCGGCAACAGCGGCGGCCCGCTGCTGAACATCGAAGGGCGAGTGATCGGCATCAACGTCGCGATTTACGCGCAGGCCCAGGGCATCGGCTTCGCCATTCCCGTCGATCGCGCCAAGAAAGTCATCCAGGACCTGCTGAAGTACGGAGAAGTGCACGCCGCCTGGATCGGCGCCGTCACCGCGACCCTGACCCCCGAGGAGGCGCGGCGGCGCGGACACAGCACGCAGCACGGCGCGCTCATCGTGCGCGTCTTCCCCGGCTCCCCCGCCGACCGCGCCGGACTGCGCGCGGGCGACATCATCACCGCCGTCGCCGGCAAAGCCGTCGACTCTCGCGAGTCCTTCTCGACCTACACGTCGACACTCGCCGCCGGGCAACCCGTGGCCCTGCGCTACGACCGCGGCGGCTCGACGTCCACGGTGCAGGTCAGCCCCTCCGACCCGCCCGCGGACCTCGGCCTGCGCATGCTCGAACAGGTGGCGGGCCTTCGCATCGCCGACGAACAGCGCGCGGTGGTCATCGACCAGGTCCTCCCCAACACCCGCGCCGCCGAGATCGGCCTCCAGCCCGGCGACCTCATCGTCGCCATCAACGACCGCGAAGTGCTCTCGACGAAAGACGCCAACACAGAGCTGATGCGCGGCGCCGAACGTTCGTCGATCGTCCTCTCCGTCGCCCGCGGCCGCTACATCTACGCGCTCACGTTCCCGATGGGACTTTAGAGCGAAACGCTCTCATTGCACCCACGCCAATATTCGCGACCAGCACTGCCGAGCCGCAGCCGAATGGCAGGGTGCGCCCGAATACAAAAGCGGCGGCCAGGCCGCCGCACTCCATAACGCTCCGCGACACGCGTCTAAAAGAGGGAGACCTGCGTGGCCTGGGGGAAAACCGGCGGCGCGGGGACGCGTTTCAGCTCGCTCTTCTTGCGGCCGAGGAGGAGGAAGAGGTTGCGGCGGATCCATTCCTGGGCTTCGCGGTGGTAGCGGAAGGTGCGCTCGTGCTGGTGGAAGCGGCGGTTGTGGTGCGGGCCGAGGACGTGGTGGAGGTATTCGTGGTGGATCACCGACTGGATGAAGATGGCCGGCACCGTCGACGAGCTCAGGATCGGGTGGATGCGGATCTCGGTGGTGTGATGGTTATACGAGCCGAGGCGGATGCTGCGGCGGCGTTTGCGCGAGATCTGCTGTCCCCAGCGCACGGGCAGCGGCGGGTATTTGGCGAAATACGTCCGGTGCACCTCGTCGGCCAGCGACTCGAGGTATTGGCGGGCAGCCGCGGTGGGAAGCGGGATGGGCGGCGTGTCGGACCGTGGGACCGGCATCGCCGCCCATTATGACTCAATGCTGCTTCAACCCTGCTTCACTTTATCCATGACCTGGGCGACGTTCGCCATCGCGGCGGAAGAGATGAGCGCGCCGCCGGCCGAGATGACCTCGTCGCTCTTCTTCATCCCCAGCCAGACCCCGACGCCGACGCCGAGCACGACCGCCGCGATCGGAAAGGTCCTGATGTGGTCCTGCCACTCCTCGGGAAGCAGATTCTCGAGCTGGTCGAACAGCGCCTCGGGACCTTCGTCCACGATCTTCTGGCCCAGTGCCGCGGCGTTGCCGCGGATGTCGCCGTCGAAATCGAGTCCTGCTGCCGACCGCTCGTGCTCTTCGGGTGAACGTTGTGTTGCCATGGTGATTAGTCCTCGTCGTCGCGCCGGAGCAGAAGACCGATCAGGAATCCGACTCCGACCGAGATCAGCAGCGCCTTGCCCGGGTTCGACCGGACATACGTGCGGACCTGATCGGTGACGGCGCCGAAATCGACGTCCTCCACCTTCTCGCGCATGGAGTTATAGCCGTCGCGCACCTTGCCCGACGCATTCTCGTACGTGTCGCTTGCGAACTGGCGGGCGCGGCCGAAACGGCTGTCGTCGTCGCCTCCGGCCTCGCCGGCACCCGCGCCCGTGGCTCCCGTGGGGGTCGTGTTCTCGTCCATTCGTTACCTCCTGTTGAGTGCCGACGATATCAAACTGCAGCGGTCGTGCCCGCGCATGGCGCGCCTCGGAGGACAGGAGCTGAACGTAGGGCGTGGCTTCAGCCCGCCCCTCCCGTGGGTGGGCGGAGTTCATTCCGAGGAGCCCCCGCCCACGAGGGGGCGGGCTGAAGCCGCGCCCTACGTTTGGCGCGGTTCTCGACAATTGCGTCCGGGTCGCCAACTCCTGCGCCCTGCGCCCTGCCCGCTGCGCCCTACAATGCCCTCCGTGCGCATCTCCCTTCGCAACGTCTCGCACGACTACGGGCCGAGTGACGAGACTTCGAGCGTGCACGTGCTCGACGACGTTTCGCTCGACGTCGCGTCCGGCGATTTCGCGGTGTTGATGGGGGCGTCGGGCAGCGGCAAGTCGACGCTGCTGAATCTCATCGGCGCCGTCGACCGGCCCACGCGCGGCCAGGTCTTTCTCGGCGACGTGGAGACGTCGTCGCTCGACGAAGGGAAGCTCACCGGACTGCGGCGCACGTCGCTCGGATTCATCTTCCAGTTCTTCAACCTGATTCCGACGCTGAACGTCTTCGAGAACGTCGCCTTCCCGCTGTCGCTGGCCAAACGGCCGAAGCGCGAGATCGCGCAGCGCGTGGACGAAGTGCTGGCCAGCGTCGGCCTCTCCCACCGCGCCACGCACTATCCGAACGAGCTCTCCGGCGGCGAAATGCAGCGCGTCGCCATCGGCCGCGCCATCATCCACCGTCCGCCGCTCATCCTCGCCGACGAGCCGACCGGCAACCTCGACTCCGCGAACGGCACCGTCATCCTCGAGCTCATCAAAGAGCTGCATCAGACGCTGCGTCCGACCATCGTCATGGCCACCCACTCGGCCGTCGCGGCGGGATATGGCGATTACATCGTTCGTCTGCGCGACGGCCGGATCGACACCGGATTGAGGATTGAGGATGCAGGATTGAGGATTGAGGAATGACCGAGCCGCGGTCGTCATCCTCAATCCTCAATCCTCAATTCTCAATCCTGAAAGCCCTCGTCCTCCGCCCCATCCTGCGCGAGAAGATCCGCACCGCACTGACCATCCTCGGCATCGCCGTCGGCGTGGCGGTGGTCGTGGCGATCCAGCTCGCGAACCAGAGTGCGTTGCGCGCGTTCCGCGAATCGGTGGACGCGATCGCGGGGCGCGCGAATTACCAGATCGTGCCGGATGTCGATCCGCTCGACGAGAACGTGCTGCTCGCGCTGCGCCCTTTGTGGAGCGAAGGCGCGCGGTTCGCGCCGGTGATCGACGTCGAAGGAGTGCTGAACAACAGGACGCCGATCCGCCTCCTGGCCGTCGACCTGCTCAGCGACCTGCACTTCCGCGACTACAAGTACGCGAAGATCGAGACCGGCGCGAAGAACCCCGAGCTGGGCCAGTTCCTCGGACTCTTCGCGCACGACGCGCTGATCCTCCCCGCGCCGTTCGCGCGCGAGCACGGCCTGGCCATCGGCTCGCGCGTGACGATGAGCATCCTCGGCAGGCGCGCCACGTTCGTCGTGCGCGGCCTGCTCGAAGCGGAAGGTCCGGCCACCGCGTTCAACGGCAGCATCGCCGTCTGCGACATCGCCGCCGCGCAGCACGCGTTCGGTCTCACCGGCAAGCTCTCGCGCGTCGACCTGATGCTGCCCGACGAAGCGCTCGCGTCACGCGTGCAGTTGCCGCCGGGCACGCGCATCGAGCGCCCCACGCGGCGCAACGAGCGCGTCGAGCGGATGCTGCGCGCGTTCCGCGTGAACCTCTTCGCGCTGGCCGGCGTGGCGCTGCTGGTGGGGATGTTCCTCGTCTACAACACCGTGCTGATCTCCATCCTGCGCCGCCGCAAGGACGTCGGCGTTTTGAAGACCGTCGGCACCGCGCCGCGACAGATCTTCTCCGCGTTCCTGTTCGAGGGACTGCTGTTCGGCTTGATCGGCTCCGCGGTGGGCGTGGTGCTCGGGCAACTGATGGCCAGCGCGATCCTCAAATCCGTCGGCCGCACCATCAACGCGCTCTACGTCTCCACACAACCGGAAGCCGTGACGCTCACGCCCGGCGTGATCGCCCTCGGCATCGCCGTCGGCACGGTGCTCTCGCTGCTCTCGGCGCTGCAGCCGGCGCTCGAAGCGTCGCGCGTGCGGCCGAGCGCGATGATCCGTCCGGGACTGCAGCAGCGCATCGCCCGTCCGCGATTGCTGGTCGTGCTGGCGGTGCTGAGCTTCATCGCTGCCGCGCTGATCTCGCAACTGCCGCCGGTCGGCGGGATCGCCGTCGCGGGATACGTGGCCGTGCTCTGCGTCGTGGCCGGATTCTCGCTGCTCGCGCCGGCCATCGTGCGGCTGACCTCGCGCGTCTTCACGCCGCTGCTCGAGCGCGCGTTCGGCATCGTCGGCAAGCTCGCCGCCGCGTCGCTGCCGGCGTCGCTGCGTCGCACCTCCGTCGCCAGCGCGGCGCTCTCGCTCGCAACCGGGATGATGGTCGCGGTCGCGCTGATGGTCGGCAGTTTCCGCGAGACAGTACGCATCTGGGTCGACCAGACCGTGAGCAGCGATCTCTGGCTGCGGCCGTCGAAAGGACTGAGTAACGCGCAGGTCGCGCTCTTCCCGAACGAAGTCGGCGAGGCGGTGCGGGCGATGCCGTTCGTCGACGCCGTCGACCGCGCCCGCGGCAGGGACATCGTCTACGCCGACACGATCATCGCCCTCGGCAGCGGCGACTTCGACGTGGCGGTGAAGCACGGCGACCTGCCCATGGTCACGCCACGCTCTTCACGCGACGCACTGACGAAAGCGGCGCGCACGAACGGCGTCGTCGTCTCCGAAAGCTTCTCTCTGAAGTTCGAAAAAGACGTCGGCGACGTCATCGAGATCGCGCGCACGCGGTTTCCCATCACCGGCATTTATCGCGATTACTCGAACGACCGCGGCGTCGTGGTCATGGACCGCGGTCTCTGGGTGAAGACGTTCGGCGACGACGCCATCAACACGATCGTCGTGCACCTGAAGCCGAACGTCACCGTCGACTACGCGCGCCGCGAGCTGGAGCGCACGCTGGGGCCAAAGTACAACGCCTTCGTGGTCACGAACGGCGAAGTGAAGACCGAGGTGATGCGGATCTTCGACCAGACCTTCATGATCACGTACGCGCTGCTCGGCGTGGCCATCATCGTGGCGGTGCTGGGCATCGTGAACACGCTGGCCGCGCTGATCCTGGAGCGCTCGCGCGAGCTGGCCCTGCTGCGCATCACCGGCCTCTCCACGGGCGAACTGCGCACGATGATCGTCCTCGAGTCGACCCTCCTCGGATTCGCCTCCACCGCCGCCGGACTGGTGATGGGCTATGCGCTGTCGTGGATCCTGATCTACGTCATCAACAAGCAGTCGTTCGGCTGGACGATCGACTTCCACACCCCCACCGCGCTCATCGTCGCCTCGCTCGCGGTGACGCTGCTTTCCTCCGCGCTGGCGGGGCTCGCCCCGGCCCGTCTGGCCCGCCGCATCGACATCGCGACCGCCATCAAGAGCGAGTAGTTGCCCACACCTGTCATCCCGAGCGTGAGTCGAGGGACCTGGGCGGGCGGGGGCGCGCAGCTCGAGCCCGACGACCAGCACCGAAGCGCCCATCCGCCCAGGTTCCTCGACTCGACGCTCGGGATGACAGGCGTGGGAGTAGACTCATCCTCGAACCATAGAGGAGATTCATATGAAGCGCATGCTTGTGGGAGCTGTGCTGTGTGTGGCCGCGACGGTGCTCGCGGCGCAGTCGTCAGCACCGGCGTCGATCGTCATCGTCAACGGAAAAGTCTGGACCGGCGACAAGGCCAAGCCGTGGGCCGAGGCCGTGGCCATCACCGGCGAGACCATCACTGCAGTCGGCTCGAACGCGGAGATCCGCGCGCGCGCCGAGGAGAAGAAGACGCGCGTCATCGACGCGGCCGGACGGGTGGTCATCCCCGGCATCAACGACGCGCACATGCATCCGGCCAGCGGCATGCCGCGCTTCGAGCTCTCGCTCGACGAGAACGCCAAGTGGTCGGACGTCGCCCTGGCCCTCGGGTCAGGCCTCGACGAAACGCCGAAGGACGTTTGGATCACGGCCTCCCTCGGACCGGGCCTGGCCGCCGATTCTTCGCTCACACGGCAGAAGCTCGACGAAGCGGCGCCGGGACGGAAAATCATCCTCAGCTCCTTTACCGGTCACGGCGCCATCCTCAGCACCGCCGCGATGCAGGCGCTCGGTCTCGCGAAGGACGCCAAGGATTTCGACGGCGGCTGGTACGGCCGCGATGCGAACGGGGATCTCAACGGCCGCATCTTCGAGTACGCGCAGTACGCCGTCGACCGCAAGTTCGCCGACATGGCTTCGTCCGAGGAACTGGCTGGCGCGATCGCGAACCTGAATGACGAGGCGCTGCGTCACGGCATCACCTCCGTGCAGGCCATGACCATCACCAGCGAGGGGACGTACGAGAAGGCGCTGCGCGACGCGAACATCCCGCTGCGCGTGCGGCTGATGAGTCTTCCGATCGACCTGAAAGCGAAGCCGTGGCTGCAGAAGAACGGCGCGATCAAGTTCATCCTCGACGGCACGCCGATCGAACGGGGCGCGGCGTTGCGCACGGCGAAGTTCGAAGGTGGAACGCAGGGCCGGGAGAACTTCGCCAACCTGGCGCCGCTCGTGGCCATGGCCGTCGACAACAACCAGCAGCTCCTCCTCCACGCCTCGGGCGACAAGACGGTGGCCAGCGCGCTGAACGCGATCGCGAAGACGAAGCTCAACCGCCCGCGCATCGAGCACGGCGACGGCATGCAGCCGGACCTCTTCCCGCTGGCCAAGGAGACCGGCGCGATCGTGGTCGTGAACCCGTCCCACTTCCCCTTCCGCGGCACGTATCCGAAGGAAGGGCTCTACATGCCGGCGCAGTCGCTCGTGAAGAACGGCATCCCGCTGGCCATCGGCTCCGACGGCCCGCTCAACCCCTGGCTCAACCTGATGTTCGCCACTGCCCGCGACGATCAGCCCACCGAGGCGCTCTCCCGCGAGGAAGCGCTGCGCGCGTACACCTACGGATCGGCGTACGCGGAGATGACCGAGACCACCAAGGGCAGGATCGCGCCGGGATACCTCGCCGACATCGCCATCCTCTCGCAGGACATCTTCAAGGTGCCGGTGAACGCGCTGCCGGAGACGCGCAGCCAGTTCACGATCATCGGAGGCAAGGTGGTTTTCGAGGAGTAGGGGTTTCAGGGCAAAAAACCAGTCCCCTCTCCCCGTGCGCGGGGAGAGGGGACTGAGAAGCCCCGCGCTGCTCTCCGCTGCCGCAGCACCTCGTACAGCGCGATTCCGACGCACGTCGACAGGTTCAACGACCGCACGTGCGGAGAGTGGATCGGCATCGTGAGCATGCGCTCGCGATAGCGTTCGTGGATGGCGGACGGGAGGCCGCCGGTCTCCCGTCCGAAGACGAGCACGGTGTCGCCGGCGGACAGGTCGGCGTCCCAGTACGTCCGCTCCCCTTTCGTGCTGAAGAAGAACGGCTGCCCGAGGTTGGGAAGCTCGCGCTCGAAGTCCTCCCATGAGGGCCAGACGCGGAGCTCGACGTGCTCCCAGTAATCGAGTCCGGCGCGGCGCACTTCGCGCTCGCCGAGGGAGAAACCGAGCGGCTCGACGAGGTGCAGGGTCGCGCCCGCCGCGAGGCAGGAACGCCCCGCATTGCCGGTGTTCCAGTGGATTTCCGGATGGACGAGAACGACGTGCAGGCTCATGGGTTCAGAGTCTCACAGTCTCATAGCGGGGCACCTCCTGTGAGACCATGAGCCTCCGCCTATGAAACCCCGTGCCCTGCTCCTGGTCCTCCTCGTTCTCGCCGTGCCGGTATTTGCGAAGCAGCGCGCCGTGCGTCATCCGATTCTGTTGCCGCCGGTGTCGGGGCCGACGTTCAGCAAGGACGTCGCGCCGATCTTCCAGCAGCACTGCCAGAACTGTCATCGCCCGGGTGACATCGCGCCGTTCCCGCTGCTCACGTACGCCGACGCGAAACCGCGCGCGGGGATGATCAAGATCATGACCTCGACGCGGCAGATGCCGCCGTGGAAAGCGGTCGACGGCTGCGGCGATTTCAAGGACGAGCGGCGCCTGAGTGACGCGCAGATCGCCACGATCGGCGCGTGGGTCGCGAACGGGGCGCCGGAGGGGAATCCATCCGACATGCCTCCGCCGCTGAAGTTCAGCAGCGACTGGGGACTGGGCGCGCCCGACCTCGTGCTCGCCAATGCCGAGGCCTTCACGCCGCCGCCGCACGTCGACACGTATCGCTGCTTCACCGTCCCCACCAACCTCACCGAGGACAAGTGGGTGCGCGCGGTGGACACGCATCCGGGCGATCGCGCCACCGTGCATCACGTGCTCACGTTCATCGACACCACGGGCGAGTCGGTGAAGCTCGACGAGGCGGAGCCGGGACCGGGCTACACCTGCTTCGGCGGACCGGGATTCAACACCACCGGCACGCTGGGCGGCTGGGCGCCGGGACAGCGTCCGCTGGAGCTGCCGGAGAACGTCGCCTTCAAGCTGCCGGCCGCGTCGCGCATCGTGATGCAGGTCCACTATCACCCGCACAACGACACCACCATCCCCGACCGCACCGAGTACGGCGTCTACTACTCCGACGCAGCTTCGCCGAAGCAGATGGTCATCCTGCCGCTGGTGAACCAGTCCTTCACCATCCCGCCGAACGACCCGAACTATCGCGTGGACGCGGCGTTCCCGATCGCGACGCCGTTCGCCATGAAGCTCTGGCTCGTCGCCCCGCACATGCACCTCCTCGGCAAGAAGATGAAGGTGGAGATGACGCCGAAGAACGGCGCCGCGCAATGCCTGATCCAGATCGACGACTGGGACTTCAACTGGCAGGGCTCGTACCTCTACCAGAACCCGATCGACGTCCCCGCCGGCACGAAACTCTCGCTGACGGCCTACTACGACAACTCCTCCAACAACCCCCGCAACCCCAACTCGCCACCCAAGCCGGTGTCATGGGGCGAGGCGACCACGGACGAGATGTGCCT
Organism: Thermoanaerobaculia bacterium; assembly: GCA_036387915.1. Lineage (GTDB taxonomy): Bacteria > Acidobacteriota > Thermoanaerobaculia > Gp7-AA8 > Gp7-AA8 > QHVT01. The sequence continues at coordinate 152 of DASVSV010000146.1, read as the reverse complement.
GGCCTTCGTGGGCGTGACGTTCGAGTGAGGCTGAGGGCGCAGCGGGCAGGGCGCGGGGCGCAGGAGTAAAACCGCCCCCGCTCCTTCGCCCTGCTCCCTGCGCCCTTGCTCTGTCATCCCGAGCGTGAGTCGAGGGACCAGGGCGGGTGGGG
>DASVSV010000145.1:0-2458 GCA_036387915.1 Thermoanaerobaculia bacterium | reverse complement strand
AGTACGCGTGGTCGACGTGGGTCAGGGCCCGGGCCATGACCGCGGGCGAGAGGTCGGCGTACGCGCCGCCGTCGGAGTAGAGGTCGACCTTCAGCGCCACGATCTCGCCGGCGCGGTTGAAGCCGGCGCGATAGCGGTTCTCGAACGGATGCCGCTTGCCGGTGGCGTGCATGTCGAGGTCTTTGTCGTAGACGATGCGCGCGGGCCGCTTCAGTTTCTGCGCGACCAGCGAGGCCATGGCCGCGGGATGCGTGGCCTGCGCTTCTTTTCCGCCGAACGCGCCGCCCATGCGCTTCGTCGTGACCACGACCTCGCTCATGTTGAGCCCCAGCAGGTGCGCGATCACTTCCTGCACCTCGGTCGGATGCTGCGTCGACGAGTGCACGGTCAGCGCGCCGAACTCGCCGGGATAGACGAGCGCGGCCTGCGACTCGAGATAGAAGTGGTCCTGCCCCGCGTTGACGAAGATCCCCTCGAGGACGTGCTCCGCCGACGCCAGCGCCGCGTCTGCGTCGCCGCGGATGATGGTCCGCGTCGGGCCGATGAAGCTCTCCGCCGCGATGGCGTCGTCGATGGTCAGGATCGGCGTCAGCTCTTCGAACTCGATGCGGATCGCAGCCTTCGCGGCCAGCACCGCGGCGTGATTCTCCGCGGCGATGACGATGATTGGCTGCCCGCGGAACGTGCAGACGTCTTCGGCCAGCAGCGGCTCGTCCTGCAGGATCGGGCCGAGAAGATTGTGATGGAGGTCGCGGTAGGTGTAGAGGCCGGCGACGCCGGGGATGTGCTCCGGCAGCTCGATGGACCGAACGCGCGCGTGCGCGTACGGGCTCCAGACGAAGTCGACGAGCAGCTCTCCCGGCAACGACGGGAGGTCGTCGACATAGAGCGACTCGCCCGTGACGTGGCCGCGGGCGGAGTCGTGCGGAACGTCTTTCCCTACGTACATTTCATGCACCTTCCGGCGCGCATGTCTCGTAATAGAACTTCGTCAGGATGTTCTCCGCCAGCGCGAGGCGATACTCGCGCGCGCCGCGCACGTCGGAGATCGGCGCGATCTCGCCGCGGGCAATCTCCCCCGCCTCGGCGAACGTTTCTTTCGACACCGGCTTGCCGGCGAGAAACTCCTCGGTCTTGCGCAGCCGCAGCACCACCGGCCCCACGCCTCCATACGCGAGCTTCATCGAGTCGATACGACCGTCCGTTCTGCGCATGAGCATGGCGGCGGTGAAGCTGGAGATGTCGAGATGGCTGCGCTTGGAGATCTTGTAGAGCCGCAGCGTCTCGCCGTCTTTCGGCAGCGGGATGAGGATGCGCGTGATCAGTTCGTCCGCGCGCAGGTCGAGCTTTTTGTAGCCGACATAGAACTCGCGAATCGGCACGATGCGCGCACCCGCGGCACCGGTCAGTTCCAGTTCCGCGTCGGTGACGAAGAGGAACGGCAGCGTGTCGGCGATCGGCGAGGCGTTGGCAATGTTGCCGGCCAGCGTGCCGGCGTTCTTGATCTGCGGCGAGCCGAAACGGTCCATGATCGGCGCCATGGCCGGGACGAGGTCGCGCACGACGGATTCGAACTGCGCCAGCGACACGCGTCCGCCGACGACGAGCCGGTCACCGTCAATATTGATGTCGCCCAGACCGTCGATGGCGTCGAGCGACAGAATCGAATCGGGGACGAAGTTGCGCTTGGTGCGCCAGACGCCAAAGTCGGTGCTGCCCTGGACGATGACGGTCTTCTCGTTCTTGAACGCGATGGCCTCGTCGAGCGACACCGGCTTGTAGAAGTTGGCGATACGCACCGGCTCGCCCTCAACTGCGCCGATGGCCTCGAGGATCGGCGCGCTCGGATAGAGCTCTTCGATCTTCGGCTGGTTCTCGGTCTCGACGCCCGCTTTGATGATGGACTCGTAGCCGGTGCAACGGCAGAGGTTCCCCGTCAGCGCGGCTTTGACGTCACTCGCCGCCGGCTTGCTGGTGCACTCGTACATGCCGGCCATGGCCATGATGAAGCCCGGCGTGCAGTAGCCACACTGCGCACCATGGCAGCGCATCATCGACTCCTGCACCGGCGTCATGCCCAAGCCCTCGACGGTCACGACATGCGTGCAGTCGAGCTGGAAGAGGAACTGGATGCACGAGTTGACCGCGCGATACCGCAGCCCCCCGCCGTTCTCGCGCCGCCCCACCAGCACGGTGCACGCGCCGCAGTCCCCCTCTTCGCAGACGATCTTGGTCCCGGTCGCGCGCGCGCCGTACCGGACGTACCGCGCCAGCGTCTCGAACACCTGCTCGCCACCGATGCGGTGCGGCTTGCCATTGATGTGCACCAGGATCGTCTCGCGCATCGCGGCCGTGATTGTAGCCGCCGCTCCTCGCATCGGGGAAAGGAAGACGACGAGGGAGGCACCCGGATGCGGGGAGCGCGCCGAACGCAGGGCGTGGCTTCAGCCCGCCCCTC
>DASVSV010000144.1:0-7075 GCA_036387915.1 Thermoanaerobaculia bacterium | reverse complement strand
ATCGTCCTCACCCAGGCCGGCACGGCCAGCGAAGCGCGCGCCGAGCTGACCGGCGCGTTCACGTTCCGGAGCGAGCAGCTCACGCCGATCATCTCCACCGTCACGCCGAACTCCGGTCCCGTGACCGGCGGCACACGCGTGTCGATTTTCGGCGAAGGCTTCCAGGAGCCGGTGCAGGTGCTGTTCGACACGGCCGAAGCGCGTGTCCTGAACGTGAAGTTCAACGAGATCCTCGTCGAGACGCCGGCCGGCCGCGACACGTCGCCCACGGGCGAAGGTCCGGTGGTCGGTCCAGTCGGGGTCACCGTCCGTAACATCAACTCGAACCAGGCCGTCACCATCGCGAGCGGCTTCCTCTACAAGAACGCCATCCAGATCATCGCCGTCAGCCCCGGCGGCGCGATCGCGGGAGTGGCCGGGACGCGCGTGACGATCGACGGCAACGGGTTCGTCTCGCCGGTGGTGGTCGTCGTGCGGACGCCGGAAGGGGACGTCAGTCTGCAGCCGATCAGCGTGACCGGGACGAAGATCGTGGCCATCGCTCCGGCAATCCTGCCCAGCGAATGCGCCGATCTGATCGGACCGCTCATCATCACCAACGTCGTCAATGGCGATCAGGCCGAGGGGCCGCCGTTCACGTTCTTCGTGGCGGAACCGGTCATCGTCGGCATCAGTCCGTCGACTGTGGTCGCCGGACAGAACATCACCGTGACGGTCGCCAACGCATCGCCGGGCGGCTCACGCCTCACGATCGGCGACCGCAACGTCTTCCCGACGCTGACGTCGTTCGACGAAACGACTCGCGTCGCCACCTTCACCATCGCCACTCCGACCGACATCGACTTCCCGACGGTCGCGTGCACCGTCGGAGGCGTGCCGGGCGAACGCCAGACCAGCGTCCGCTTCGACGTCGGCTATGAGAACGTCGCCACGACGTGTGAGGACACGGCCACGCAGGCGCTGACCATCACTCCCCTCGATGCCACCTGCGTCCTGCCGCCGCCGCCCAACGCCAACATCACCCCGGCCGTCGGCACCTGCGGAAACATGGGCAACGTCCCCTTCGCCGGCACCGTCACCGGAACCGCGACGTTCACGATCACCAATACCGGCGGTTCGCCGCTGATCGTGAGTTCAGTCGCCGTGGTCGGTTCGGCCAACACAACCACCGTCACCGCCACGCCGACCTCGGCAACGATCGCACCTCAGGCCAGCCAGACGTTTACGGTCACCGCCGACCCGGCGGCGGCCGGCGCGTTCGGCGGCACCGTTCGAGCGAATTCGAACGATCCCGATACGCCCGCGTTGGATTTCTGCTTCACCGGGAACGGCACCTAGTCCTCACTGTGCAATGATTCCAGTCGAACCGCCCCCTTCGCGGGGGCGGTTCGCGTCTGGTGCGGTTAGAATCAAGGTCCGCGATGGCTCAAGCCGCGACGAATCCAAAGATCGAAGAACTGCGTTTCCGTCTGAAGACGGACCCGCGGAGCCGTCTTTTCTATCAGCTCGCCGAGGAGCTGCGGAAGGCCGGACACTTTGACGAGTCGGAGCAGGTGCTGCGCTCGGGCCTCAGCGTCTATCCGACATATCTCGCGGCGTGGGTGAGTCTCGGACGCGTGCTGCGCGAGCAGAAGAACGACGCCGGCGCCGTCGAGGCGCTGAACCGCGCCATGCAGCTCGACCCCGGCAACGTCGTCGCCGCCCGCCTCCTCGCCGACGCCTACCGCAACCTCGGCGACAACGTCGAGGCCATCAAAAAGTACAAGCTCGTCCTGGCCCTGATGCCGGGCGACGAGGAGTTGAAAGGCACGATCGACACGCTCGATCGCGCTATCCGGCACGCGCTCGAGCCGGAGCCTGAGCCCGAGCCCGAAACCGGCGGCGGAGACGCAGCCTACTCAGTTGGGGAGACGGCAGCGTTCCAGCTCGAAGACGACCCCGACGCCGCAACGCCGGCGTCGCTGCCGGCTGATCTGCAGGCGTCCCAGCCGGCCGAAGCCTTCGCGCTCGGCGCCGAAGACGCCGCCGCAACAGCCGCGGTCCCTCCATTCGAGGACTCTCCCTTCGACCGCACCTCTCCGCCCTTCGACGAACATGAAGCCGTCGCCACCGGTGACGTCGAGCCGATGCTCGCCGCGCACGAGGAGTCGCCGTTCGAGGAGCCGGTCGAGCACACCACGGCCGCCGCGATCGAGATCGAGGCGCCGATGGGTTTCCATATCGACGACGCGCCGCTTTCCGCCGAAGTGCCGACGCCCGTCACGGTCGAAGACGACGAAGCCGACGTCTTCGCGCCCGCCGCTCCCGAGCCGCATGTGCAGACCGAGGAGCCGACCAACACGCTGACCATGGCCGATCTTTACGCGCGGCAGGGGTTGGTCAACGACGCCCGCCATATTTACGAGCACATCCTGTCGCGCGACCCGTCCAACGTCGACGTGCGCGCGAAGCTGGACGCGATCACGCCGCACGTGAATCCCAGGATCGAGCGGCTCGAGCGCTGGCTGGCCAAGGTGTCGAAGAAAGAGGTGGGGCGTGTTTAGAGACGTACTGACGGGCCTGAGCGGTCGCATCGAAGGGGCCATGGCCGTCAGTCTCATCGGCCTCGACGGCATCGCGGTGGAGACCGTCGGCGACCGCGCCGTCCCGCTCGACGTCCTCGGCGCGGAGTTCGGCAGTTTCATCAAGTCCATCCGCCACGCGAACACGGAGCTGAATACGGGCGAGGTCCTGCAGTTCTCGCTCGTCACGGAGAAATACATCACCTTTCTCTCCGAGGTCACGCCCGAGTACTACATCCTGCTCGTGCTCGATCCCGCCGGGAACTACGGCCGCGCGCGATTCGAGCTCTCCAAGGCGAAGTATTTGCTTCGCGACGAGTTGATCTGAGAGGTAGCGATTTGAAATTTCAAGAGATTCTGGAGCTCATCGACCGGGTCGCCGAGCGCGGCATTCACTCGATCGAGATCGAACAGTCGGGCACCAAGCTCAAGATCGAGGGGAAGAGCTCGCAGTCGCACGTCTTCCACGTCGGCGAGATGAAGAGCGAGTCCGCCCCCTCCATCGCTTTGTCGTCCGCTCCTTCCGTCCCGGAGCTCACCAAGGCCGAGGAGAAGGCGAAGGCGGAGGAAGAGAGCGAGGCCGGGCTGCACATCATCACCTCGCCCATCGTCGGCACGTACTACCGCTCGCCGAGCCCCGAGTCGCCCCCTTTCGTGAACGTCGGCGACAAGATCTCCAAGGGGAAGGTGCTCTGCATCGTCGAGGCGATGAAGCTGATGAACGAGATCGAGTCGGACATCGACGGCGTCATCGCCAGGATCTATCCGTCGAACGGCCAGCCCGTCGAGTACGGCGAGAAGCTGTTCGCGGTCAAGGTATAGTCCGCCCCGCATGTTCTCCAAGGTCCTGATCGCGAACCGCGGCGAGATTGCCCTCCGCGTCATCGCAGCGTGCAAGGAAATGGGGCTGAAGACGGTGGCCGTCCACTCGGAGGCCGACCGCGACTCGCTCCACGTCCGCTACGCCGACGACGACGTCTGCATCGGTCCGGCGGCCTCGAAGCAGAGCTATCTCAGCATTTCCAGCATCATCGCCGCGGCGGAGATCTCCGGCGCCGACGCCATCCATCCGGGCTACGGCTTCCTCTCCGAGAACCCGCACTTTGCGGAGATCGTCGCCGAGTGCCGCCTGACGTTCATCGGCCCGCCGGCCGAGGCCATTCGCCTGATGGGCGACAAGGCCCGGGCTCGCGAGACGGCGAAGCGTGCCGGCGTCCCGATCATCCCCGGCAGCGAAGGCGCCGTGCGCTCGGTCGAAGAGGCGACGGAAGTCGCGAAAGAGATCGGCTTCCCGGTGATCCTCAAGGCCGCCGCCGGCGGCGGCGGACGCGGCATGCGCATCTGCTGGGAGGAGAGCGATCTCGGCAATCAGTTCGAGACGGCGCGCAACGAAGCGGAGCGCGCATTCGGCGACGCGGCGGTCTATCTCGAGAAGTATCTCGAGCGCCCGCGCCACATCGAGATCCAGGTCTTCGCCGATACGTTCGGCCGCGTGGTGGCCCTCGGCGAGCGCGAATGCTCGATCCAGCGCCGCCACCAGAAGCTGATCGAGGAGTCGCCGTCGCCCGCGCTGACGCAGGAGATCCGCGACCAGATGCAGGCTGCCGCGATCAAGCTCTGCCAGGCCGTGAACTACGTCAACGCCGGCACGATCGAGTTCCTCTTCCAGGACGGCCAGTTCTATTTCATGGAGATGAACACGCGCATCCAGGTCGAGCACCCCGTGACCGAGGAAGTGACGGGCATCGACCTCGTGAAAGAGCAGATTCGCGTCGCGGCCGGCGAGCCGCTGTCGGTGCCGCACGGTGAGTTCCGCCTGCGCGGCCACGCCATGGAGTTCCGCGTCAATGCTGAGGATCCGATCACGTTCGCGCCGAACCCCGGCAAGATCCGCGAGCTGCATCTCCCCGGCGGTCCCGGCGTCCGCGTCGACACGCACATCTACCGCGACTACAACGTTCCCCCTCACTACGATTCGCTGCTGGCGAAGCTGATCGTCCGCGGAAAAGACCGCGCCGAGACTCTCGCCCGCGGCCGCCGCGCGCTGGAGCAGTTCGTGGTCGAGGGCGTCAAGACCACCATCCCGCTGCACCGTGCGATCCTGAACAACGAGCAGTTCATCCGCGGCGACATTTCGACGCGGTTCATGGACAACTTCTCGCTGTAGACGCTACCCTGCCATCTTCCCAATGAAAATCTACCTGGTCGGCTTCATGGGTTCCGGCAAGACCACCATCGGCCGGGAGCTGGCGGCTCGCATCGACGCGCCGTTCTTCGACCTCGACGAGCTGATCGCGTCCGCGGAGAAGATGTCGATCCGGGAGATGTTCGCCACGAAAGGCGAGCCGTACTTCCGGAAACGCGAGCGCGACCTGCTGCGCTCGACGAAACACCTCGAGGCCGCGGTCGTGGCCACTGGCGGCGGCACGTTCACGTTCGACGAGAACATTCAGTTCATCCAGTCCGAGGGGTTGTCGGTTTACCTGTCGGCGCCGTATGCGCTGCTGCGCTCGCGCATCGGCGCGAAGGAAGACCGGCCGCTGTTCCGCGACGACATCTCCACGCACGAGCTCTACGCGAACCGCATCCGCTACTACCGCATGTCGGACATCACCATCGACGTGCGGGAGGAAGAGACGCCGGTCGAGATCGTGGAGCGCCTGGTGCTCGAGCTGCCGAAGAACGTGCTCGACGCGGCGCGCCGCTCGTCCGTGCGCTCCCTCGCACGTTCAACAGGGAGACGCGCGTGAGGGCGCTGGTCGTCAGCGACATCCACGCGAACATGGAGGCTTTGCGCGCCGTGCTGACGCGCGTCCGCCGCAAGAAGTTCGAGGTGGTCTTCTGCCTCGGCGATTTCGTCGGCTACGGCGCACAGCCGAACCACATCCTCGACGTGATGCGCACGCTCAAGTCGCGCAAGGTCTACATCCGCGGCAATCACGACCGCGTGGCCTCGGGACTCGACGACGGCAGCGGCTTCAACCAGGCCGCGAAGGCCGCCGCGCTCTGGACGCGCGACCATCTCAGCGCGCCGAACCGCCGCTTCCTCCGCGACCTGCCGGTGGGGCCGGTGATGCATGAAGAGGTGATGCTCTGCCACGGCTCGCCGTACGACGAGGACGAGTACGTCTTCAACGTGCATCACGCGGCGCAGATCCTGGCGCTCTACCAGGCGAAGTTCATCCTCTTCGGCCACACACACCTGCCGGCCGTGTTCTCGATCGACCCCGATCAGAATGTGCGCGGCTTCGCGGTGCGCGAGGAGGCCACGGTGAAGCTCGACCCGAACCTGCGCTACCTGATCAACCCCGGCTCGGTTGGCCAGCCGCGAGACCGCAATCCCGCGTCCTCCTGCATGATTCTCGACACCGGGAAGGGCACGGTGCAATTCTTCCGCGTCCCGTACGATTTGAAGAAAACGCAGTCGTCGATCCTCAAGGCGGGGCTCCCGCAGATCCTCGCCTCACGTCTCCAGTTCGGAACGTAGTGTCATCCCGAGCGTGAGTCGAGGGACCTGGGCGGGTGGGGGCGCGACGGTGGTCGTCGGGCTCACGCTGCGCGCCCCCGCCCGCCGGGGTCCCTCGCCTCGACGCTCGGGATGACAGTGTGGTGTCCTCCACCAGAGACGCAGTTCCCCGGTTGAGGACACCGCGGTACCGCACGCGACTGCCAAGTCGTTGAAAACACACGCGGAATACTCAGCCGTGCCATGGCATGTCGGCCGCAACCGAGCGGTTCCGACAGCAGGGAGTCCTTCCATGAAAAAAGCAGCTCTTCTTCTCACTCTTCTGACCGCCGTCGCGCTTCCGGCTCTCGCGGACGACGACCGGCATCAGTCCTACCTCTCGTTCGAAGAGGGCGGCACGGTCGTCCGCTCGGGCGAGGACGGGCAGGACATCCAGGCCCATCGCAACCTGCCGGTCTATCCGGGCGATGAGGTGATCACAGCCCGCCGCGGACGCGCGGAAGTGCGGCTCGCCGACGGCAACATCATCGGCATCGACCGCGCCACGTCGCTCCGCTTTCGCTCCATCCTCGACGCCTACGAGGGCGACGCGACGGAGACGGTGGTCGAGCTCCGCCAGGGCAAGGTGGCAGTGCACCGCACCGACCTCGGAACCGATCATGTGCGACTCGACACGGACAACGCGAGCTACGTCGCGGAACACGAGTCGGTGTACTCGGTCGAGACCGACTCGCGCGGCAGCGACCGTGTGATCGTGTTCGACGGCTCGGTGGAAGTGCGCACGCCGTCCCGCACGACGCGCCTCCGCGAAGGGGAGTCGGCCAGCGTCGACGACAGCGGCACGTACGACCTGGTCGGCGACCAGTCGGCCTCCGCGGACGACTTCGAACGCTGGTTCCTCAAGCGCGCCGAGCGCTTCGGCACGTACACGAACCGCTACATGGACCGCCGCCTGTCGTACTGGTCGGACGATCTCGACGATCACGGCCGCTGGGTCATGGTGGCCGGCATCGGCTGGTCGTGGCGTCCGTACGTCGCCGTCGGCTGG
>DASVSV010000143.1:0-4211 GCA_036387915.1 Thermoanaerobaculia bacterium | reverse complement strand
GAAGTTGTTGTCGCGGATGCCCTGCTCCACCTTGGCCACGTGGTAGATGATGATGTCGGAGAGGATCAGCCGCGCCAGCCGCCGCGCTTCGTCGTACTCGCGAGGCTCGACCGGGGTGTCATTGATCTCGCCGACCTCGGGGAAGAGTTTGCGGATGATCTGGCGGAACTCTTTCTCCGGGATCTGCTCTTCGATGTATTCGTCGGCGCCGTAGAGGTTCGTCGGATTGGCGCGGAAGCGGTTCGCGCGAAAGAGCGCGCCGATGAGGATGACCCGCGTGGCCTCGAGCGCCGGATCGGCCTTGATCTCCTCGGTCACTTCGACGCCGAGCATGCCCTTGAGGTAGACGTTGACGATCACCAGTTCGGCGCGCGTGCGGCGGACGAACTCCAGCGTCGGCGCGCCGGTATCGAAATATTCGACCTCGAATCCGAGGCGGTGGAGATGGTCGCCGAGGAAGTGGCGGAAGGGGCGCGGCTCGTCGGCGATGGCCGCGATACGGCGTCGGGGGATGCTCACCGGCATGGCCACTTCGACGGTCTTCGGCTTGAGCACCATCTGGTAGGCGCAGCTCGGGCAGGCCACGCGTACCGGAGACGTGAGAGGGGTGGAGATCGCGGCCCGAAACACGGAGCCGCAGCTTTTGCAGGTCAGGTCCATTTACGTGTGGTCGAGTAGCTTGTCCAAATCGAGGAGGATCGTCAACGCGCCCGAGACGCGGAAGACGCCGCGAATCGATTCCTGGAGCTCGTTCGTGTGCACGACCGGGTGCGGTTCCACGGTCGAGGCCGGGATCTTGACGACGCGCTGCACGCGGTCGACGACGAAGCCGACGGTCTCGTTGCGAAAGTCGATGACCACGATCCGCGTGTCGTCGGTGGTGGTGCCGGCGGCGTGGCGGAGTTTCCTGCGGACGTCGACGAGCGTGACGATGGTGCCGCGCAGGGACATGATGCCGAGGACCGCGGAGTCGGCGTTCGGGATGCGGGTGACGGCGCGCGGCGTCACGATCTCGACGATGCGCTCGATCTCGACGGCGTAGGACTCGCTGGCGATGACGAAGGTGAGGAGCTCGAGCAGTGCCGCCGTCTCCTGCGCCACCTTCGTTTCGGCCGCGACGCGGCGCTTGCCTGCCTGTTCTTTGAAGCGGTCGAGTTTCGAGGTTTGGTCGGCTTCCGGCCGCCCGGCCACGGGGGGGGCGGGCTGAAGCGCCGCCCTACGTTCGGCGTCTTCGCCGCCAGACGGGGCAGACACTTCGGCCGCGGGCTTCGCCTGCGGCTCGTCGGTGCCGAGGATCTTTTTGGCTTTTTTGCGGATCTTGGCCAGGTCAACCATGGGCGGCCTCCATCCGGTGCTCGCGCGCGGCGGAGGCGATGCGCGGCGGCTCGATGGTCTCGGCGTCTTCGCCGAAGGCGTCGAGGAGCGCTGTGGTGCAGAGCGTGTTGATCAGGCGGGGGACGCCGCCACTGACGGTGTGGATCTCTTCCATGGCGGTCGCGCTGAAGGGATTGCGGCCGCCGCCGGCGACGCGGATGCGGTGCTCGATGTACTCGACGGTCTCCTCCAGCGACAAGGGACCGAGAGAGTAGCGCATCCCGATGCGCTGCCGAAGCGGCTCGTACGCGTCGCGCTCGAGCCGGCCGGCCAGTTCGGGCTGCCCGACAAGCACCACGCTGAGCAGGTTCTGGTCGTCGAGCTGGAAGTTGGTCAGCAGGCGGATCTCGTCGAAGGTGGCCTTGGACGGGATGAGCTGCGCCTCGTCGATGATCACCACCGGCTCGCGTTTTTCCTCGTACAGCGCGTACAACTTCGTGTGGAGCTGGTCGAGCAGATCGTGGCGGTGACGCGCCGGCTCGAGCTCCAGTCCCCTGGCGATGGCGCGGAGCAGCTGCATCGGCGTGAGCCGCGGATTGATCAGCAGCACGACCGGACGGGTCTCGCCGACGCGGTCGATCAGCGCACGCGAGAGCGTGGTCTTGCCGCTGCCGATGTCGCCGGTCAGCAGGGCCAGCTCTTTTTCGTCGACCGAGTACTCGAGGCGGGCCAGGGCTTCGCGATGTTGCCTGCTTTCGTAGAGAAAACTTGGATCCGGCGTTTTCCCGAACGGCTTCGCGGACAAGCCAAAGAACTCCTCAAACATTGACGAGGACCTGCGCGCGGGCCTCACGGGCGCGTCCGCCGAAGTGGTCGATGAGCGTGCCGACGTCGACGACCAGCACGATCTCGCTCTCGCCGATCTCCGTCGCGCCGGCGATGCCGGGAATGGTTTTGAGCCGCTCGCCGATGGACTTGATGACCACTTCCTGCTGCCGCACCAGCGCGTCGACGAGCAGGCCGACGATCTTCTCCCCCGCCCGCGTCACGACGATGAACCATTTCGAGTCGGGGCCGTGCTCGCGGCCGTCCTCGATGTTGAACGCGTCGGCCAAGCGCAGCAGCGGCAGAGTGAAATCGCGCAGCGTGAAGACTTCCTTCCGCTCGACGGTGCGGATGTCGCGCGAGTAGATGCGCAGCGACTCTTCGACCGACGTCAGCGGAATGGCGAACTTCTCCCCGCCGGCGTCGACGATCAGCGCCTGGATGATGGCCAGCGTGATCGGCAGCGAAATGCGGAAGGTCGAGCCCTCGCCGATCCGGGTAATGACTTCGATCGTCCCCTTGAGGTCCTGGATGTTGCGCTTGACGACGTCGAGGCCGACACCGCGGCCGGAGATCTCGCTGATCGTCGCGGCGGTGGAGAAGCCGGGCGTGAAGAGCAGCTCGGTCGCGCGCTGCTGGTCGACGATCTCTTTCTCCCCCACCAGGCCGCGCTGGATGGCCACTTTGCGGACGTTTTCGGGGTCGATGCCGCGGCCGTCGTCGGTGACGTCGAGGACGACGGAGTTCCCCTGCTGATACGCGTTCAGCGTCACGCGGCCGACGGGGTTCTTTCCCTTCGCGCGGCGCTCGTCCGCCGGCTCGATGCCGTGGTCGAGGGCGTTGCGGATGATGTGCATCAGGGGATCGGTCAGCTCCTCGACCATCATCTTGTCGAGCTCCGTGTCTTCCCCGCGCAGTACGAGCTCGATCTCTTTGTTCAGCTCGCGCGCGAGCTTGCGCACGGTGCGGGAGAGCTTGGAGTAGATCTGCCCCACCGGGACCATGCGGATCTCGATGACCGACTTCTGCAGCTCGTTCAGCTTGCGGTCGAGGTTGCGGCCGATCTTCCCCAACTCGTGCGAGGTGAGCCGGGCCTGCTGGGTCGACGTGCCCTGCGCGACGGCCCGCGTGAGCGCCTCGAGCTGCGTTTTCTCGATGATCAACTCGCCGACGATGTTCATGACGTGGTCGAGCCGGGAGATGTCGACCCGCACGGTCTGCGACAGCGATCGCAGCGAGACTTCTTCCTCCACCGCCGCCGGCTCGGCCGCCGCGCTCACGCTCTCGGCCGGAGCGACGGCGGTCTTGCGCAGCGCCACGATCACCGCCTCCGGTGCCAGCGCCTGCACGGCCGCGGCATTGAGCGTGGAACCGTAGAGCAACCGGAAGGCGATGCCGTTGACGTTGCCGCTCGGCAGCGCCGGCAGCGTGGAGATGACTTCGCCCGCTTCGCTCAAACTCGCGGTCAGCACGCGCAGCCGCTCGTCGAAGTCGCTGAAGTCGAACGTGACTTCGACGGAGAGGATCTCTTTCCCCGTGCGCACGTTCTCGAGCAGGCGATGCTCCTCGTACTCGGTCAGCGATTTCTTGGTCTGCTCGTCGAGCGTCAGCTGCGACAGTCCGTCGCCCTGTTTCTGGTGCGGCTGGTGGCTGATGATGGCGTGGATGCGGCTCTGCAGCGAGGTCATGTCGACGAGCCCCTCGATGCTGGGGTCGTTGATGGCGATGACCAGCCGATTGAGTCCGTCGACGGCGTCAAAGAGGAGGTCGATCAGCTCTTTGGAGATCGGCACTTTCCCCATGCGCAGCCGGTCGAGCATGTCTTCGAGGCTGTGCGAGAGCTCGGAGATGTCGCCGAACCCGAGCATCCCGGCCAGCCCTTTCAGCGAGTGCACTTCGCGGAAGATCTTATTGACCAGCTCCGGCCGGACGTTCTGCCCCTGCGCCTCGAAGTCCACGAGATCGCGCGACAGCGTGTCGAGCAGCTCTTCGGCCTCGGACGTGAATTCTTCCCGCGCGCGATCGTCTTCTCTGGCCATGGACCATGCGAATGATAACCGCGGAACGTAGGG